>JAITJL010000015.1 GCA_031278975.1 Puniceicoccales bacterium | reverse complement strand
TGGCATAAAAAAACCGTACCCTCTCGCGAATAAATTAAAAAATTCTGCCGTTATACTTAAATTTAGAAACGTAAATTCTCCTTATAAGATACAAATTCAGGAGGGTTTACGTTCCGAGTGTTTTTGATTCCCCTAAAAAAGCTTGTAGAAAAACTGCCAAACGAGATTTTAACTCACACCGAGGTACAATTTGATCAATCAGTCCATGCTGTAATTATATTATTACTACGATAAGGCACATTTTAATTCCCCTCAAAATTTAGAAGGAAGCCTGTACACGGAACTTGTTTTATAACAAAAGGCTTGATTATAAAATAGGTTAGTTTTCACTAAAAAAGTGAGAAAATTATGGGCTTCCGTTGTAATTGTTTGTAGCGTAGTAATCGTCAGCCTTCAACTTAGAAAATTCGATCACCCTAAATTAGGAAAATGTCGCCTGCCTTTGTCCGCAATTCCAGCAGATTATTGCCGAATGCAGCAACCGAATGGGAAATATGGAGGTGTATTCGTAACTTCCTTTGAACAAGAGCCCAAAACGTTTAATCCGCTCACCAAAATGGATGGGCCTTCCCATAGTGCCCAAAAGTTACTTTTTGCCAGTTTATTGGAATACGATTACGAATGTCAGTGTTTAATTCCAGGGTTAGCCAAGCACTTTACCATTCAGGACAATAGAATTTATAGATTTACTCTGCGTCAAGGACTGCAATGGAGCGATGGACATCCATTTTCCATTGAGGACGTGCTGTTTACTTTTGACCTGTTGTTTGCAAAAACACAGGATGCTCACGGTCGCGATGAATGGCAATTTCCAAGCACTTCCGTTAATAAATTTATTTATCAACAAAAACAACTGGCGTACAAAAAAATAGACGATAAAACCATTGAATTTGAAACACCCATTGTTTGGGCCTCTTTTTTAGAAGACTTATCCGGTATTTTCATACTGCCAAAACACAAGCTTATGAAAAGTGTCCAAAATAATACCTTATTAAGTCAATGGAATCTTCAGGCGGCCATTGAAAATCCCAAAGATATTGTTGGCATGGGCCCTTTTTGCATAAAACATTTTCAGCCGGGCGAAAGACTTATTTTGGTTCCCAATCCCTACTATTGGAAAGTGGATAGCCTCGGTCAACGCTTACCCTACGTGGATGCCTATATCACGCAATACGTATCCAATACAACCGTACGCACCATTTTATTTGGATCTGGGAAAACGGATGCAGCTCCCATTGGTCCTACAGATTTACAATGGATAAAAGATAGAGAAAACCAATACGATTACACAATCTATGATCGAGGCCCCGACATCAAATTTATGTTTTTTTGGTTCAATTTGCATTCCGGAGCCACAATAAAAGGTAAACATTTTGTTGAGCCATACAAGTTAAAATGGTTCAGCGATGTTCGTTTTAGACGAGCTGTTTTGTACGGATTGGATAGACAAGGTATGGTGGAAGCAAATTACTTGGGGCAAGGTGAAGTGTGGCACAGCTTTATACACCGTCTTGATAGCCGTTGGTACAATCCTAAACTGCGTCATTACGATTACAATCCGGATAAGGCGAAACAAATACTCAAAGAAGCTGGATTTACGTGGGATGGTGAAGGCAACTTAATAGATATTGATCATCAACGTGTTTGCTTCGATATCTTGTGGTCAACATCGGGTACCAATACGCTCATTACGACGCTCAAAAATAATATGGCTGACTTAGGCATTGAAGTGAACGTCATTAATCTCGATTTCAAAGCCTTATTGGAAATTATTAATCACCATTATACCTACGATAGTGCCATCGTTGGCTTTCGATTCGGGCAAAATGATCCCAATGATTTTTTAGAAGCCCTGCACAGCGGTGGTAATTTCCACTACTGGTGGCCTAAACAAACGCAAGCTCAAACGGAATGGGAAAAAGAGATAGATATATTGTTAAATTTGCAGGCTCAAAGTTTAGATGTGGCTGTCCGCAAACCTTATTGGGATCGCATTCAAGAAATTATGAATGAACAAGTCCCTTGGATACCTTTATTCTCAGCCAATCACTTTACAGGAATAAAAAATAAATGGAAAAATCTTCGCATTCCTCCAAGAGGTAACATTATCTGGAACGTTGAAGAAATTTGGTGCGACACATGAAGTATTTTATAGGACGTAGACTTGTGGGTTCTGTGGGGCTTATTTTCGGCATCACATGCTTTACATTCTTATTAATGCATTGTTGTCCCGGAGACTTTTTAACGCAAGCGGAAGCAGACCCTTCCATTGCTTCAAAATACGTACTCAGTTTAAAAAACAAATTTGGATTGGATAAGCCATGGTATGTACAGTATTTTTGTTGGGTAAAATGTTTGTGTCGTCTAGATTTTGGAGAGTCGTGGATTTACAACTTGCCCGTATTAAAACTCTTTCAACAACGTGTGGGAGCCACGATACGGTTAACCTTATTGGCCCTCGTGTTAGGTTGGATGAGTGCCATCCCCTGCGCCATTTTGGCAGCCATTTATGCGCGCGGCCTGTGGGACAAAACCATGCGGTTTTTAGCCTATTTATTTCTCTCTTTACCAGAATTCTTTTTGGCTTTATTGGGTATTTTCTTCGCAGCCAAAACAGGTTTATTCCCCATCATGGGAAAAACATCCATTGAGCACGATTTTCTCACGCCGTCGCAACAAATCGTAGACACGCTACAGCATCTATTGCTTCCAACCTGCATTCTCAGCTTAAACATTTTTGCGCACATTTTTCGCATTACACGCAATTGTTACTTGGACAATTTGCATTCCGAATACGTGCGTGTTGCCCAAGCAAAAGGTGTATCTTCCTGGACACTCCTTTTTAAACACGTTTTACGAAACACGTTTAATCCGCTCATTTCACACTTTGGGTTTGCTCTTGCTAGTCTACTATCGGGAGCGTTACTTGTTGAAAACGTTTTTAATTATCCTGGATTGGGACAACTTTTATTCGAAGCATTTATGGCTAAAGATCAATACGTCGTGATGGGGGCTGTGGTCATTGGAAGTTGTATGCTTATTTTGGGTAATTTATTGGCAGATATACTGCTGTGCTTCAATGATCCACGTTTGCGAACAATCCTGCGGTAAAATGGCACGATAACGGAACATATTGGTGAGCTATGTTTCATTCAAGTTTGCTTGGACGAGGACCTACATTGCAAAGGAATTTCTACGCACCAAATTTGCCACCATCTTTGATGGTGCCGCTGCTTTAGTCCATAAAAATTTGAATTGCAAAAATTTTTATTCGTGGTTCCATAAAACAAGGTTATGGAATGGAGTGCATGGTTGTTAAATTTGTGGGCCATTTTTTGGATGCTTACCTTTTTCGGCGGGTCTATTTTTATTCACGAATTGGGACACTTTTTAATTGCCAAGAAAAGAAAACTGTACGTTCCCACATTTTCAATTGGCTTTGGCCCAAAAATCTTTTCTTGGAAAAAAGGGGAAACAGAGTACTGCATATCGCTGTTCCCGTTGGGTGGTTACGTTGCACTTCCGCAGATGGGAGAAGTTCCCATCTTGGAAGGCTCATCGATAAACTCTACCCGGACGTTAAACTTCATGGACAAATTGCTCGTAGCCGTCATGGGAGCTGTCTTCAACGTTTTATTTGCTTTTGTCATCGCAACTATTTTATGGATCGTAGGTTTATCCGTCCCAGAGCAGGAAAAAAGTACTGAAATTGGTTACATTGTACCCACATGGTCCGACGAATACGGTATTACGCAACCTTCCCCTGCCTTGCAGGCTGGGTTGCAGGTGGGAGACAAAATTCTTGACATCGATGATCAACCTATTCAATGCTTTTCGGATATAGAAAAGTACATTATTCTTGGAACGCACCGCAGCACGCAAGGCCATGCCCAATCAAGGATTACCTTTGGAAGGAACCAGCAAATTCATCGCACCATTCTGCGTCCTTTAAAAATACAAACAAATCTTTTCACAAACGATTTTGTTCGTTTCAGTGGAATCATTGCGCCCAAACAAGATTTGACGGTTGAGCGAATAGAATCCGGATCATCGGCAGAAAAGATTGGCCTGCGGCCTGGAGACAAAATTGTTGCCGTTGATGACCAACCGTTACACTCGTTTTTAGGCTTACGCACTTACCTCAATGAAAAAAAACCTGAATCGGTTATCTTAAATATCCAACGCAATGGAGAATTATTGAAGCTCGCCTGTGAACCCCTTAAAGTACCTCAGCAAAAAGCATGGCTGCAAATGGGAGAAAAAAGCAAATTACTGGAATTTTATGTCGATGACCAAGACAGGGACACTTGCATAAAAATTCTTACATCGCAAGGAGAGTTTTTTATTCCATTTACCGAAGGTGCTACCGTCCGCTCCTGCAACGGCATTCGCATTAATAATCTCAACGATTTATATGCCATATTGGAATCCTTTCGCGGAAAAAATTTAATGTTTGAACTCGTTCATAATGGTAAAAATCAGTTAGTTTCTTTACCCGCCACAGATCTCAATTTGCAACTGCATGACATGCAATACACCTACCGCCTAGGCATCTTGTTCCAGCAAAAAATGATCCTCACGCATCCTACGCCATGGAAACAATTTTCGCAGTCGATCCAATCGACCTTAGAAACATTTTCCAGGCTCGTTAATAAAAACTCGGATATTAAAGTGCAGCACTTAATGGGGGCTCCCGGTATTATGCGCCTATTGCATCGATTTTCAACCGATGATTTTCGACGACTTCTTTGGTTTATTGTCCTACTCAATATTAACCTAGCTATTTTAAATTTACTTCCTATACCGGTACTCGATGGTGGACACATTTTATTCGCGTGCATAGAAAAAATGCGTGGTAAGGCATTGCCAGGAAGGCTTATCAATACTATACAAACGGTCTTTGTTATCCTATTTTTGGGACTCATGTTGTATGTGACCATGTTTGATTTGCGACGTTGGCAAGGCGATTTGCAAATGGAGTCAGAACAAAAACGACTTGAAAAGTTAGCTATCCCCATTCAACTTAACTAAGAAAATAATGCATGCTCTGTGGACGAGTGTCTTGGATTTCTTTTTCCCTCGCTTTTGCCTACACTGTCACCAACGTATTCAACTCACGCAAGAGGGATTTATTTGCGATTTATGTGCAAAAGAATTTGTCCTGTCCGACGGAGCTTGCTGCCAACGTTGCGGCCGTCCTATGCTACCTGAAGCTGAACATAATTTAGTTTGTGCAGACTGCTTAGAAACCAATCCGAGTTTCCAATTCGGAATTACCTTGTTTCCTTATAAAGGCATCGGAAGAGAATTTATCCAGCTTCTAAAATACAAAAATGGGCAGTTTTTAAAAAGTAATTTGCAAGCACTTTTTAAAAAGTTCATACTCAAATTAAGTGCCTTTCAAGGAAGTACATTCGTACCCGTGCCTTTGCATTATTTTCGCCGCTGGCAACGGGGTTTTAATCAAAGCGAATGGATTGCAAATTTACTTTCTCGACACTGTCAAGGGAAGGTCAAAAATGCGTTGATCCGGCAACGTTATACACAATCGCAAACGCATCTAACGCGAGAAGAAAGAAAAGTAAATGTAAGCAATGTGTTTTCACTCAAAAAGCGAGATGTGTGCAACCCTCACGTACATTACGTTTTAGTAGATGACGTATTTACAACGGGGGCTACTTTGAACGCTTGTGCAAGTACCTTGCGAAAAGGAGGCGCTCAACGCATAAGTATATTTGCGTTGGCGCATGGATAATATGAGGAAAGGAATGAAATATGTCTTTATTTAGTAAGCCGAAATATTCTACGGTCACCGTTCGAAAAAACGACATTCCGAAAGATGTGTGGACGAAATGTCCGGTTACTGGAGAAATTGTTTACAACAAAACCCTTCAAGAAAATTGGATGGTTGTTCCCAAAAGTGGTTATCACTTTCCATTATCTGCTCCAGAGCGCATTCGTTTACTAATGGATGCAGAGAGCTTTGAAGAAGAAGATGCGCAATTGCATTCATCCGATCCACTCAAATTTGAGGGCCCCGAATCGTACCCCAATAAAATTGCACAATATCAGAAAAAAACGGGACTTATGGATGCGGTAATTTGCGGAACGGGTCGATTGGAAGGTTATTTTATTTCCATGGCGGTTATGGATTTTCGTTTTTTGGGAGGTAGCATGGGATCGGTAGTGGGTGAAAAAATTACGCGTTGCATCGAGAGAGGTATAGAAAAAAAGTGTCCCGTCATCATCATCTCTGCATCGGGAGGTGCACGCATGTATGAAGGTATTTTAAGCCTTATGCAAATGGCAAAAACGAGTGCCGCCTTGGCCAAGTTATCACAGGCGCACCTACCGTTTATTTCCGTTTTAACGAATCCCACTATGGCAGGTGTTATGGCAAGTTTTGCCTCCTTAGGAGACTTAATTCTTGCAGAACCGGGTGCACTCATTGGGTTTGCAGGCCCTCGAGTCATAAAAGATACAACGCAACAAGAACTACCCGAAGGGTTCCAAACAGCCGAATTTTTACTGCAGCATGGACTGATTGATCAAATTGTACCTCGGTGTGAGTTAAAATCTCGTTTGGCAGTTTTTCTACAAGCTTTTTCAGGGGAGCCAAAAATACTCGGAACGTAAACCCTCCTGAATTTGTATCTTATAAGGAGAATTTACGTTTCTAAATTTAAGTATAACGGCAGAATTTTTTAATTTATTCGCGAGAGGGTACGGTTTTTTTATGCCA
>JAITJL010000003.1 GCA_031278975.1 Puniceicoccales bacterium | reverse complement strand
AATTCTCACAAGATCCTCAAATCAATGGATCGATAATAAATCTTTGGCTGGCAGCCGCAAGTGATCTTTCCCTTCAGGATCAAAAGGTAATATATAATCAAATTCAGCAAAAGCTACTGAGTTCCGAGTATCGTCAAGAAATTCTCCAGACGTTGAATGCCCAAAGAGATAACCCACAAATCGCTGCCCTTAGAGACGCTTATAATATAAAGGCAGAAAGCGAGCGTATTGTAGAGGATTTTCGTTCGGATTTAACCGCAGTTTTAAACGGATCGATGGAGGATAAAACTGCATTTATCAAGCAATTTAATAAAGGAGGGAACTTAAATTTAAATAACCAACCTACTCAAATCATACAAAAAGAACAAGCGGCCATAAAGGAGTTGTTAGGAAAAGATAATCTTACGCCTTCAAATCGCGTATTTCTACAACAAATGGATTTGGCGTACGAAGCAAAGTTAAGCGAAAATGATCCCAAAAAATTACTAGATGCAGAGAAACAATTTTTGTCAAACGGTATCCGTTATTTAACAGATCGGTTAAATCCTCCCATCGATAGCCAACAGACTAAGCAATTATTAGCAACTGCGGGTATATTTTCTCAAATGGTTAACACAATGTTTCCAATGCCTGCTCCCAAATGGCCATGTGCTTCCAAAGATGAGGCGCTGAAAACCGTCCAATTCAGTTGCATTGCTCAATTTGTCCCTCGGTTATCTCTCCTAGTAAGGGAAATCGATAAAGGCGTTGAAAAATCTAACCAAGCCCATTTACAGCATGCTTTGGATGAATATCGCAGTGTTACAGAACATATGATGCCTATGTTAGAACTTGCCCAAACAAGAATCGAAAATATGCCATTAAAAGTACTTAATCGGGTAAACTCAGAGATAATCTCAGCTGCATTGATAGACACTTACGATGAACAATATGGTATAACTCAAGAAATGCGGCGACGAGCAGGAGGAGAGAATTGATTAAACAATAAAAACTTGCGACAATCCTATAGTTTATTTAATTAATTAACCATGATACGTTTTATTCATGGAGGGTTGTTGCTTATGTCATGCTTAATTGTTGGCTGTCAATCGAAAACACCACCTACTGAAGTAGAACAAGCAAATAAAGCAGGTATACTGCGAGTAGGTATTGGTCCGGATCCAGAGGGATTTGACCCGCAATTGGTCACGGGTGTCACGGAACAAAACGTGCTGAGATCTCTCTTTGAAGGCCTTGTGGTACCAGATCCCAAAACGCTGGAACCGAAACCAGGTACCGCAGAGCGCTGGGAAATTCAAGAAAACCGCTATATCTTTCACCTTAGACGCAATGCCCGTTGGAGTAACGGAGAGTCCCTCACGGCCCATGATTTTGTCTTTACATTTCAAAGATTACTGACACCTCAACTGGCCGCTCCCAATGCATCTACTTTCTTTGCCATAAAGAATGCAAAAGCGTTTTACAACAATGAAATCGCTTTCCAAGAAGTAGGTGTGAAAGCATTGGACAACGACACATTAGAAATCGTATTGGTACAACCCCTCCCTTTCTTTCTATCATTACTTATGCAACCCTGCTGCTATCCAGCACATCAAAAAAGTCTGGAACAACACGCTTGCGCTTGGACACGCAATCCCAATGGATATCCAACGCACCGCATTGTTTCAAACGGAGCTTTTCGACTTGAAAGATGGTCCATCGGTGAAAAAATAGAAGTGGCAAAAAACACTTATTATTGGAATAATCCAAACGTACGGCTCAATGGCATACATTTTTTTCCGATTGCAGACGTGGCTACCGAAGAACGCGCTTTTCGACGCGGTCAATTGCACATTACGGAAAACGTTCCCTATCAAAAACTAGACGCTTATCATACGCAAAAAAATTCTCCGCTGCAAATTCATCCCTACCTGAACACATTCTACTACTTACTGAACATAAACGTTTATCCTTTGAACGATGTACGCGTCAGAAAAGCGCTCTCTTTGGCTATAGATCGCAATCAACTCGCAGGCAGTGATCATCTCAAACTGAAACATCGATCTGCCTACCAATTAGTTCCCGAAGGTTGTGCCGGTTTTCCATCCACACACTCCATTCAAGAAAATGCGGTAATGGCGCGCGAATTACTCAAAGAAGCTGGGTTTCCCAATGGACAAGGTTTCCCAAAATTAACTCTCCTGTTTAACGCGAGTGAAGGTCAAACGTACATCGCATCCGCCGTTCAAGAAATGTGGAGAAAATATCTCAACATTACCATCGAACTCGTGAATCAAGAATGGAAAGTATATTTACAGCGTCGCCGAGACGGTCAATTCGACATTGCCCGCGGAGGATGGGTCGGTGATTACAACGATCCTACCACATTTCTAAACCTATGGGTAAAAGATGCGAATAATAACCTTGTGCAATGGCATAATGAGGTTTTTGAATCTCTGCTTTTAAAAGCCAATGATCCGCGTCACCACACACACCGTCTACAATTATTGCAGGAAGCCGAAAAAGTTCTTTTGGAAGACGTGCCGCTTATTCCCATTCATTCAAGTACCACCTCTCACCTTGTTCACTTAACCGTGCATAACTGGTTCGGCAATCTGCTGGATTGGCATCCCTACGATTGCATCTTCCTGCAATAACTCTACTTTTAATGCATAAATAACTTGCAGCTTTGCAAAAAACTTCTATTTTTCAGTTTTAAATTATGCAGCAAACAACCATTGGAGAACGGCTACAACAAGCACGCCAACGTTTAGGGTTGTCTCTCGAAGATATTTCAGAAACACTCAAAATTCGAAAAGACGTTTTGTTAAAATTCGAATCTAATGAGTTTGATATAAAATTACCTCCCGTATACCGAAAAGGCTTTTTTAAAGCGTACGTAAAACTTTTAAAACTAAATGTGCCAACCTTATTAGCCGACTACGAAGAAATTATAGGCGACACCTCTCACAGTTCGGGCTTTTCGTTAGGTCAATTAAAATTGGACAGCCCGAAGAATATCAGCAACGATAATAAGCCAGAAGTCACGGAATTAGAACCCGGAGAAAATGCAGCAAAGTATGTACGTCCCATCCTACAATTTGTCCACTTTAGATTGCTCATTATTGGAATTGCTACCGTTTTAATCGTATTAACGTGTAGCCTATACTTCCATTACACCAAAAAACATACGACTGCACCCGTCCATGCAACAGTACAAGATGCACTGCCCATTCAAGACACCGTCGCTTCCGAAAGCACAGTCGTACTCACCGCGTTGGATACGGTGCAAGTATTTGTGCGTCAAGAGTCCGACAGACGACGACTTTTTGCCGGTACACTTAACAAAAACGAGCATCATACGCTGACTAAATCGGGGCCTATCCAAATTTCATACTCGGAAGGTAAATTTTTACTCATTGAACAGGCCAACGGATTACAAATTAAGCCGCAAAAAGAAGGTCGAGGTTGGATCAGGGTTCCATAGTCTTCGATAAAAAATAACTATGAATAAGCGGTTAACTAAGGGTGTTAGTTGGTTCGTATTGAGTTTAATCGTTGGAGTCGGGTTGGACGCCATACAAAAGTATTTAGGTAATGACTTAAAAAGCTTCGAAATTACTTTTTATAGATTTTTCTTCGGCTCAATTTCACTGATGCCATTCCTATGCGTACGGTGGATTCGCGGTGGGTTTTCACTAACTCAATATTGGCATATTCACATATTCAGAGGATTCCTTTTGTTTTTTGGCATGGTGCTGTGGTGCTACGGTCTCACGTTGGTTCCCATGAGTACGGCCATCGCACTCAATTACTCCATTCCTCTTTTTACACTTATTCTTTCCATTCCTCTTTTAGGGGAAACGGCTAACAAAGATCGTTGGTTCACAACATTTGTTGGCTTTATGGGGATATGGGTTGTACTGAATCCTACAGACGTCAACTTTGATTCAAGAACTTTTTTGTTGATAATATCTTCGTTCCTATTCGCTCTTTTAGACGTATTTAACAAAAAGTATGTTTGTAAAGAATCTCTCTTAAATATGTTATTTTATACAGCCTTTTTTACGTGTATTTTTAGTGCAATTCCAGCATTTTCGGGCGAAATACACACGCCTTTTAACAATGTAACCACTTTAATTACGCTTGGAATTGGAGCCAACATATTATTTTACTGCTTACTTAAAGCTTTCCAATATATGGATGCTTCCGCCTTGGCTCCATTTCGTTATTGCGATTTTCTTGTATCCGCACTTTTTGGATTCTTATTTTTTTCTGAAAAACCTACCCTATCCACATGCTTGGGATTTCTCATCATTATACCCTGTACGTGCTATCTTGCCTACCAAGAGAATAAGAAAAATTAATCTTGCTTTTTTAATTGAGTGCCCATAGAAACTCAGTGTGAGCATTGAATTTATTTCTTCCGAAGCAGTTGGAGAAGGCCATCCCGATAAAGTGGCTGATTACATATCAGACAGCATTTTGGATGCTTGCTTGGAACAAGATAAGCGTGCGCGTGTTGCTTGCGAGACCTTAGTTAAATCGAACTGTGTCGTACTTGCAGGAGAAATCACAACACAAGCGCAGGTGGATTATGAACTTGTAGCACGCAACGCCATTCGAGATGTCGGCTACACGGATCCTCATGACCCTTTCAATGCAAATACCGTGTTTATCCATAACTTACTAACGCCGCAATCGGGAGAAATTGCAGATGCGGTCGTTAAATCAGATCACGGGATAGGTGCCGGCGATCAAGGATTTTTCTTTGGTTACGCGTGCGATGAAACACCGGAATACCTGCCCGCTTCCTACCTTTTAGCGCAAAAACTTTGCCAATCGTTGGCTACTTATAGAAAAACCAAACGCGTACCTTGGATGAAACCTGATTGTAAAGCCCTTGTCACAATGCGTTATGAAAATAGATCCCCTTTGGACGTTCAGAATGTTGTATTGGCAATTCAACACGCCGCTTCGATAAATTCAAAAGAAATCTATGAGTTTTGCAAAGAACAATTGATTCCAGAAGTCATTCCTGGGCATTGGCTATCGGACCATACAATGTACTACATTAACACAAGTGGCAGCTTTATTCACGGCGGACCCTCTGCCGACTCAGGCCTCACGGGTAGGAAAATTATAGCGGATACCTACGGTGGTTGGGCACATCATGGAGGGGGTGCATTTTCCGGCAAAGATCCTTCCAAAGTAGATCGTTCCGGTGCTTACTTCTGTCGTTGGGTTGCAAAAAATATCGTTGCAGCTGAACTGGCAAAACGGGTTGAAGTTCGGCTAGCATACGCCATCGGTGGAACTAAACCCATTCACTACGATTTAACGACTTACGGAACAGAAAATTGTGATTTACATCGTTTGCGCGAAGCGATCGCCAAAATATTTGACGCAAGGCCATTTGCTATTTTGGAAACGCTTAATCTTCGCAACCCAATTTACAAATCAACGACACAATTTGGACATTTTACGAAAACACATTTGCCTTGGGAACAAACAAATCGTGTTCAAGAATTACTAACCCTGTGTGCACGTTAGGAGTGCCAGAAATTTCACTGTACAGCATTCAGTAAATCACTTCTCCATTGCGGTACTTACAGGACACAGCAGTGGGAAAAGGCTAAAAGGTGAAGCAAGTAAGGCTGCGTTATCTTTGCAAAGCTACAAGGAAATATAAGTGATTGTGCTGGAGACATACGATTGATTCGCATAAAAGAAGCAATCAAAGGTAGGAATTACAACATAGGGGCTTACGTAGCAGATTAAAAAGACAACATTTTGCGCGCAACTAACACCATAAAGTTGGACGAAAGTTACTGAGGAGGGATATCCTTCTTCAAAAGCTTCCTTAAAGCAACCATGAGTATTTGAATATCAGAAGGGTTAACACCGCTGATGCAACTTGCTTGCCCCAAATTTTGTGGTTTCAAATGCATCAGCTTTTGTAGACTTTCATTTCGTAAGCCATATACCGTCTTGTAATCAAAAGTCCTCGGAATTTGAATATCCTCTAGCCATTGACACCTTGCTATTTGCTTTGATTCACGCTCTAAATACCCTTTGTAGCAAACGCGATAAAAAACTTCCTCGCGAATAGAAGTAACTTGCTCTGAAAATGCACGCGGTAATTGCGGCAATTCAAAATTCTCCTCACAATGATGACGCCTTATTTGATCCCCTAACTTTTGACCATCTTCGCAACACTCTTCTTCTAACCTTGTAACCCAATACGCCACACGCGCACGCTTATCTTGAATAGCTTTTAAACGAGCCTCACTTAAACAATGCCACTGCTTTGCTTTGTCGTACAGACGCAATTCAGCGCTCGCATGATTCAAAAGTAGACGATGTTCCGCTCGCCCAGTAAACATTCTGTAAGGCTCTTGCGTACCTTTGGTCACCAAATCGTGCACCAAAACTCCAATGTAACTTTCATGCCGGGACAAAATGCAGGCAGGTTCTTTCAAAACTTTTGCAGCCGCGTTAATTCCGGCCAATAGGCCCTGCCCAGCCGCTTCTTCATAACCCGAAGTGCCATTAATTTGCCCTGCCAAAAACAGACCTTCCCATTGTTTGCTTTCTAAAGTTGCGTACAAATTTGTGGGATCCGAAAAAACGTATTCAACCGCATACGCCGGACGCATTAAAATGGCATTTTCAAGACCCGGGATCGTTTGCAGCATTGCCCTCTGAACGTCTACGGGCAAACTGGTAGATAACCCATTGATATACCATTCATCCGTACACATCCCTTCCGGCTCCAGAAATAATCGATGACGTTCCCTGTCGTTAAAACGCACACATTTATCTTCAATACTCGGGCAATATCGAGGACCTTGGCCCTGAATATTGCCGGCAAACAAAGCGGAACGTTCCAAATTGTCCAAAATAATTTCGTGCGTACGGTGATTCGTATACGTCATCCAACAAGATACGGTATGCGTTCCAGGCTTCCAAGACATAGGTCCGTAAGTTTTAGTGGCATTGCACGCTTCTTGACGTGTGTCGTAAAAAGCAAAAAAACAAGGATCTGCATCACCGGGTTGTTCTTCGCAAGCAGAAAAATCAATACTGCGACCTAAAATGCGTGCCGGTGTCCCCGTTTTTAATAATCCTAAAGAAAATCCCAAAGATTTGAGCGAATCTAAGAGAGCGTAGCTACCAAAATCTCCCAAACGGCCTCCCGGGATTTGTTGATGTCCAATGTGCAACATACCACCCAAAAACGTACCCGTCGCCAATATTACCGTCGCTGCAGTAAATTCAAGGCCTAATTGGGTACACACGCCGCAGATACGATTTGCGCATGTTAACAAACTTACCACTTCATCCTGAAACAAAACAATATGGGGATGCTTCTCCAAACGGTATTTCATGCTCCATTGATAGCATTTTTTATCGCACTGAGCACGCGGGGCTTGAACGGCCATACCTTTGGAACGATTTAATATGCGAAAATGAATGGCCGTTTCATCGGCATTTATCCCCATAATACCGCCCAATGCGTCAATTTCTCTAACAATATGTCCCTTGGCTAAGCCTCCAATTGCTGGATTACAACTCATTTGAGCAATCGTGTCCAAATTACCAGAAATAAGTAACACGGATACACCTTTTTGCGCTGCGATCCATGCCGCCTCGCAGCCAGCATGTCCACCACCGCACACAATGACATCAAAATCCGTTTTCATTTTCCAATGCAAAAGCGAGAAAAAATCTGATCCAGTATTTGCTCGTAATCTACTCTCCCCACAATTTGTTCCATGGCCTTTAAGGCGGCTTTTAATTCTGCAGCCAAACAATCTTCAAATCCTTGCGTTTGAAATAAATGGATTGCTTTTTTTATCGCAATTTGCGCTTCCATTAAACTTTCGGTATGACGCTCATTGACCATGAATGCGGCCTGAGAAAAATCTCTATAACGCTGGTCCAAAAAATCTTTTATGAAGCTCTGAACTTTACTGAACGCATCAACATCCTCTTTAAGACTTATGGAGCAATGGGAATACTGCTTTAAGTAAGAAGGGAAATCAACATCCGTGCACGGCAAATCAGCTTTGTTGAGTAATACTAAAGTTTTTGACGGATCCAAGAATTGGATAAAACTCTGCTCAAAATGCGGCATTGGTTGGGATTGATCCAATACCCACAGGATGAGATCCGCTTTTTCCAATTGTTCCAAACTTCTCTGAATCCCTTCGTATTCCAACGAATCGCAAGAAGTGTGAATGCCGGCCGTATCCACAAGGCGTAATCCATAAGACTCCAGCTGAACATACTCCGTAATGAAATCCCTTGTTGTTCCCGGCGTAGGGCTGACAATGGCCCTATCGTGGCCCAACAAAGTATTCAGTAGAGTACTTTTACCCACATTGGGCGCTCCCACAATAACGGTTGCAATGCCATTTTGTAAGCTTTGATAATGCGCATGGGTATGCACCATCTTATCGATTTCTTCCGATAAGACATGCAATGTATCGCAATATGCCCCTCGATTTGCTTCCGGCAAATCTTCTTCCGGAAAATCCAAATAAGCTTCGATCCAGGCAATCTGTTCCGTTAAAATGGCAACCCATCGGTTTATTTGTTTGCTCAAAGACCCCAACAATTGGTTCCGAGCCATTACAAGCGCTTGTTGCGACTTGGCGTGTATCAGGTCAGCAACGGCTTCCGCTTGGGAGAGATCCAAAATACCATTTGTAAAAGCTCTGCGCGTAAATTCACCGGGATTTGCCTGCCGGCACCCGCGCTGAATGCAATCCCTAATCACTTGCCTCAGAATAAGCGGATTTCCGTGACAAGAAATTTCTAAAGTTGCCTCACCCGTAAAGGACGCATGAGGTGCAAAGTAGACAAATGTCACGTCATCCAACAATAAACCTTCTAACGTTTGATAAGATCCCACATAGTTGTGCCTGGGAGTGATGGCCGATCGCCTAAAAATGGATTTTGTTAAATCGAGGCAATCAGGTCCACTCAGCCGTATAACTCCTATGCCTGATTCGCCCCAAGGAGTGGATAAGGCCACGATAGTATCTTCCTGCACACCCATTATCAATAAAAGTAATCATACAAGGATAAAATGCAGTAAACTTCAAGTACAATTGTACTAGATAAGTCCTCGCGTCGATGGCGTATGTACGAAAGGAAAGATCAATTTTGTAATGCCTTGAAATTGAGCTATAACCGAGTCGTTGGCAATAGCCTCCATTGCTTGAGAACGATTTAAATTCGATCCGTACATGTATTTAAAAATCTTTTTTACGATAGCGCACTCTTGTTCCGAAAAACCGTTACGTAACATACCTATCCTATTGAATGTTTTTGCGACGGCTGGAACTCCGCAGGCCAACATGAAAGGTGGAACATCTTTCTTTAAAAAAGAATGTCCTCCCAACATGGCATAATCTCCAACCCTACAAAATTGATGAATGGATGCATTTCCACCGATGTTGGCGTGATGACCGATACTAACGTGTCCACCTATCGCGACTTGAGCGCTGATGATGACATGATCTTTTACCGTACAATCGTGGCCGATGTGGGCAAACGCCAAAACGTAATTGTGGCTACCAATGGTGGTTGCTTGCCCATCTTGCGTGGACGTATGAATGGACACATACTCTCTAAAAACATTGTCGTCACCAATTTTTAAATGACAAATTCCACCTTTATGCTTCAAATCGTGGGTTTTAGCACCCAAATAACAGTAAGGATACACGTAATTATTTTGCCCCATTTCGGTATATCCATCGATGGTTGCATGATGTTCAACCACACAATACTTGCCCAAAATAACGTGCGGACCTATAAAAGCGCAGGGGCCCACCACGACGTCGTCTTGCAATTGAGCCTTGGGATGAACAATGGCTGTTGGATGGATTTGCATCGCACATTAGGATTGCTTTTGAGAAATCATAAACATCAATTCCGCCGAAGATACCACTTTATCATTTACAAAACACTGGCCTTCGGCAATTCCAATTCGATTGTTCTTAATTTTTAACAAGCGTACCTCGATCAACATTTGATCCCCCGGCTGAACAATGTTACGAAATTTCACTTTGTCGGCACTCATAAGAAATGCCTTTGCATTTTTATTTTCTTGTCCCAATTGGTATCCCATCAAAATACCTGCCGCCTGCGCCATCGCTTCCAGCTGAAGTACTCCGGGCATGATGGGATTTCCGGGAAAATGTCCCACGAAATAAGGTTCATTGGCGGTTACATTTTTAATGGCCCGCAAAGCGTCTTCTTCAATGCTAATAACACGATCTACCAGAATAAAAGGATAACGGTGCGGTAAATGCCCTAAAATACCTTGAATATCTAAAACTGCATCCGTATAGACGGGAAATTCACTTAAATTTTCTTGATAAAATTGTTCCAGGATGGCCTTACATAGTTTTATATTTAAAGCGTGCCCTGTTTTAATGGAAATAATGTGCCCTTTTACGGGATGTCCTAGGAGTGCCAAATCACCTATAATATCTAGGATTTTGTGCCGTACGAATTCATCCGCAAAACGCAAAGGTCCATTCGAAAGAATTTTATCTCCCTTGATAACAATGGCACAATCGAGACTTCCGCCTTTTATTTTGCCAAGTTTTAATAAGGGTTCTACATCCTCGTATAAGGTGAATGTACGCGCATCCGCAATTTCGTGCACGTAGGTCTCGTGATCAATCGTTAAAGTCAAATGCTGTACGTGTACACCTCTGTTGTCCGCAGATGTGCACGTTATTTGAAACGTTTCATTGGGCAAAATCAAAATGGAACGGTCCTCTTGAACGAGAGAGATAGGTTCCGTAATTTCCACAAACGCCTTTTCCGATAATTGCAATTCAACCCCTACCTCCTGCAACTTTTCAGCCCACAACTTTGCAGAACCATCCAAGATGGGCACCTCGCTTCCATCGATTTCAATGCGTGCATTGTCTATCTCCGATCCGTATAACGCACTCATCAAATGCTCTACGGTATGTATTTTGACGCCATCTTTGGACAGCGTTGTTCCGCGGACCACATCATCGACGTACTGCACAAGCGCTGGAATTTCACACGGGTGTCCACGCACGTCCGTTCTCTGAAAAACAATACCTGTATTTTCCGGAGCTGGTTTTACGGTAACACGCACCGACTGTCCCGTGTGTAATCCTTGCCCGGAAATTTCAAATTGCCTTTTCAGCGTTTTCTGCTGCATGGCAGTATTTAGTACACACTCCCCTGCATTTGTCAAACGATCTGTCAACGGAAATTCACGGATACGACTTAAGATTAAAAGTTCACTCTGCTTGACACAATAATATCTTGCTCCCATGTAGAACATACCCACACAGACAACTTTACATTCCACCATTTTTTCACTGGCAAACGGACAATTCTCCATCCGTTGGATGGACAAGCACAACAATTTTAGCCAGAACGCCCTAACACCGTACAAGGTAAGCATAATATTTTAAATGCAATGCCACCGACCTATACCTTCTTGAAAACAGCCCCTTTTACTTGGTAGACGGTGCAGGACTCGAACCTGCGACCCACTGGGTGTAAACCAGTAGCTCTAACCAACTGAGCTAACCGTCCAAAATAAGCCTTCAACAAGGAATAACATTTTTCTCATGCGTGCAAGATTTTTCTATGCAAAAATAAATCTTCACCGATGATTTTGCTGCAACAACACGGCATCACGGTCCGTACCATTTAAATGATAATCCAATGTAATACGGATGGCATCTTTTAAATTTACTTTAGGCTGCCAGTGAAGCTTTTCCTGAGCTTCTCTGATTACGGGGACTCGCCTTTCCACGTCCTGATACGCGATACCGTAATGCTCATCCGATGTGACAGATTTAATTTGGATGTTGGCCGCCCATTTGGGATCAAATTCACTTACAACGTCCACAATAATGTGTGCGAGCTGCGCAACGGAATAGTTCTCATTCGGATTGCCAACATTAAAAATGCCTCGACTGGCGCAATGCTCCTTATTTTCAATGATTTTTAGCAGGCAATCAATCCCATCTTCAATAAACGTAAAACATCGCGTCTGCTGGCCTCCATTTACGAGTTCAATCGGTTTTCCTTGCAAAATATTGTGCAAGAATTGTGTAACCACACGTGATCCTGCCTCATTTCGAATATCATCCAACTTAGGTCCTATAAAGTTGAAAGGTCGAAACAAAGTGTAATCTAGATCTCTTTGAAACCCGTAAGCATAGATGATGCGGTCCATGAGTTGTTTACTGCAAGCGTATATCCATCGTTGTTTATCTACAGGTCCCAATACACATGAGGTATTGTACTCATCGAATGCTGCATCTGAAGCCATCCCGTAAACTTCCGAAGTGGATGGGAAAATCACACGTTTGTCATATCTAACGCACCAACGCACCACTTTTAAGTTAGCTTCAAAATCAAGTTCAAAGACACCCAACGGATTTGTAACGTAAACCCCTGGCGTTGCAATGGCCACCAACGGGAGTACAACGTCACACTTTTTAACCAAATATTCAATCGCTTCATCGTGAATTGTTAAGTCTAACTCTTGAAAATGAAAGCGGTCATGATTTAAACAAGGCATTAATTTGTGCGTTGCCAAATCAACGCCGTATACTTCAAAGTCTGTCTTGGCCAACAGATGCGCACATAAAGAACTGCCAATAAAACCGTTTGCCCCTAAAACTAAAATTTTCTTCGATTTCACTTGTTTAATGTAATAAAAAATATCTTTTGGCGGAAGGAGGGGGATTCGAACCCTCGAAACCTTACGGTTTAACGGTTTTCAAGACCGTCGCAATCGCCCACTCTGCCATCCTTCCGCAACCCGCTTAATCATCAAAGCTTGGATTCGAGTACCAAGTCAATTGTAAAATGGACTCAAATCGCTGCTACCCGCCACACAATTTAAATGTAAATGGACGAAAATAACCCAAAAATATTGGCAGTAGTTTTCACGGAAGACCGGTTTTCTTATGACACATTGGATATGCGGTAAAGTTTCGTTGAAGAAGGAGTTATTTACTACTACACCGATGCTACAGATGGAAGAACAATGAATACTTATCGTCCCCATACCTCAAATCATAAACATGCTTTTAAGCTTTTTACACATAAAACCCATTTGGACTTAATGCTTCACCCACCACAAAAAGCCTTTTGAGGTGCTGCTTATCTTATCTATTTCTTTAATTTTACTCACAAAAATAACTATGCAAACGTGTTACATAACAATTTTTGATCTCAATACCCTACTTATTTACATCCACATTCGACACGGAAAAATCATTGTTGCCTCTCAAAAAAATGCAGCAAAATTTCTTCTAATTTCTGCGTATCATTGGCGAATAGACGAATTCCTTCTGCCAATTTTTCTGTTGCCATGGGATCCTCATTCAGCTGCCAGCGGAAAGATTTTTCGGTTACCGGAAATTCTGGCATCGTTGATTTTTCGACCTTGGGCGCTTGCAATTGAGGAATAATCGGCCCTGTATTCATTTCCAATTGTGCCAGTAACTTGGGCGCAATGGTTAAACGGTCGCAACCCGCCAATGCAACGATCTGATCTACGGTACGAAAGCTAGCTCCCATGATTTCAGTTTTGTAGCGGTATTGTTTTAGATAATTGTAAATGGATTTTACCGAACGAACACCCGGATCTTCTTCTCCAGTAACCAATAAATTGTGGGCATTATACCAATCAAAAATTCTGCCCACAAAAGGTGATACAAGCGTTACTCCAGCTTCTGCACAAGCAATCGCTTGCACACGACTAAAGATTAAGGTAAGGTTGCAAGCAATTCCTTCCTTTTCAAGTACTTCAGCCGCTTTAATTCCCTCCCAAGTAGCCGCGATTTTCATCAATACCCTATTGCTTGGAATTTCGTACGCCTTATACAAATCTCGCAAACGGTATGCCTGCGCTAGGGTGGATTCCACGTCGAATGAATATCGAATATCTACTTCTGTGGAAACGCGTCCAGGTATAATATCCAAAATCTTTTTTCCAACGGTCACCAAAACGCATTCTAAAAATTCTTGCAATGATGGATTGCAATGGTTGCTGCTTTTGAAAAAAACATAAGCTTCTTGCAAATAATGATTGTGATCCGGTTTTTGAAAAAGTTTCCAAATAAGGCTTGGATTTGTCGTGGCCTCATCCGGCTGAAAACGTTGCATTTCCCTCCAATCACTCGTATCGGCAACTACTTTTGTCCACTGTTTTAAGCTTTCCAATTGATTCATAAAAATACGGGTTCATACCTATACATACCTCTTGAGGTGTAACTACAACGATCGTTTCTACCTTGTTACATTTAATTCTATTGGATGTTTAACGGAGATGATCACACCGCTTCCATAAAACCAATCGAACGGTGTCGCTCTTTTGGAAACAAGTTCCCAAATTAACGTGTAAGGCGTTTCAATAATCTACACCTCAACCTCCACAAAAGACAAGCACGATTCATTCAAACCGTCGTACAATCTAAGAAAAATTTTTGGCTTGAACGCATTCACTTCAACTTAAATTTTACGATACGAACACAATTTTAATAAAAACACCTCAAGCGCACTTGCGGCACTTAGATTTACTTCCGTCAGCTCAAAGGCTTTTTCTAAGTTCTGAATCCATTCAGGATACAAATACATCTTTTCTAAAACCTGATTGCGTTTAAAAATTTCGCCCAAAGATTCTTCCATTGCCAAAAAAAATTGCTGCACACACCGTTTTTCGATACCTGCTTTAATGGCTAACACTTCTTCCGAATTTAAGTATTCACTCTCGGAAAGTTGCATTTTCTGCGTTTCGGCTTCGATATAAGATTGAAAATGGTATAGTAATCCATAAATCTGCATTAAAGACACTTCGTCGCCCTGCAAATACTGTTTAACATAACGCTTAAACGTTTGCATCCATGATTGGACCTCATCGCATGGATGATGGGACATGCTTACGGGAATTGAAATCCACCAACAACGACTTCTCAACGTGGGTAATAAATCGTAAGGGCGCGTTGTTAGTAAGAATAAAGATGTATCCAACGGAGGTTCTTCCAAAGTCTTCAAAAAAGCATTTGCCGCTGTTCTCGGCAGGCGATCTGCCTCATAAATGACAAAAACTTTACGATCGGATCGATGCGGTGAACTAAAAACGTTTCGACTGAGTTCTCTGACCACATCCACGCTAATTTGACGCATCTTATTGACGGGACGTACGCAAAAATAATCGGGATGGTTCTCGACAACTTCCTTCGAACACTGCAGTAAACGAGCTGACCAACGTAAAAGGAATTGTTTGGCAACATCCAACGATAAGCTTGTCAATAAAACACTCTGCGGTACGCGTTCCAAAAAAACATTTAAATCCATTACTTTGGCAAAAATCGGGCACTTACAATTTCCCAAATTTGTCGGGAAAGTTTTTTAATCTCCAACGAACCATCGACGAGGACAAAACGCTCTGGACACTGCTGGGCAAGGCACAAATATCCTTCGCGCACCTTTCTATAAAAATCAATACTTTCTTTTTCCATTCTATCGTACTTACCTTTTGTTCGTCTTTGTACGCGCAATAAACTTTCATCGGCCGAAATATCAATGACAATCGTCAAGTCAGGCATTAACTCACCCACCGCAAAAGTATTGATTGCACGTACGGGTTCACTCGCCAATCGACGGGCTACGCCTTGATAAACGGTCGTAGAATCCAAAAACCGATCGCACAAAATAACTTTTCCTTCCTTTAAAGATGGAAAGATAACTTCACGTACCAACTGTGCCCGGCTTGCTGCAAAAAGTAACAATTCTGTCTCGGGGAACATGTTATCCGCACCTGAAGATTCAATTAATAGGTGCCTCACCATTTCACCGATTGCAGTACCTCCAGGTTCACGCGTTACTACAACAGATCTGCTCGCCCTTTGTAAATATTCCGCTAAAAGACCAATCTGCGTCGTTTTTCCACAGCCTTCACAACCTTCAAACGTAATAAAAATGCCTTTTTCTTTCATATACCATGTTTAACGACTCAAATACTTTTGAATATTTTCGCACGAAGGCATATAACCTGTTTCGATATACAAAACAGCGATACTGTGTCCCAATAATAAACTCTGTTCAAAGTCAAAATTCATTAAACGTCCGCACAAAAAACCTCCGTTGAAATGATCCCCGCTTCCCGTCAAGTATCGCAGTTGTTTTGCTCGAAAAGCAGGGACAAAAGTCGTTTCATCTTGGTTGACGGCTACGGCCCCTACATGACAGTGATAAACGATGCAGTCAACATTTAGTTTCTCTTTTAAAGTGAATAACCAACGTTGAAAATCCATGCGATCGCCTTCAATCTCTGAACGGCAAGGGATCCCTATGGTTTCACCTACAATTTTGGCCTCACTTCGATTAAGCGCCAAATAAACTTTTCCTTTATATCCAAATCGAGGTAAAATTTGCAGCAATTTTTGCAGATCCTCACGTGTCCTTTTGGAAGGGTCTGCCAGATCAAAAAACCAAATACGGTAATCGTTGGGAGATAAATGAGGCAACCATTCGTCGGAAATTGTCTGTAACAAATGGGTCATGCCATACAACATGGTCCAATTTTGAAAAGCAATCAAATCTGATTTTGAAAACTCATCCATCCAATGCTTTGCACCTTTTTGCCTTAATAAACTCTCGTAATTCACCGCATCCATCGGATAAGTATACCCCAAAAGCAATTTACCGTCATGACACTCTAAGGCTTGCGTCATACCTGGGGCTCCCAACGAAATTGCCCGCGTCTTTTTTGCAAACGTCTCAAAAAGTGGGTGTATGGGATTACCTAACGTACCCACGTAATGTACATTGACACCCATTGCCAACAGGACACCCGTTAGAAGAGGTCCATTGCCACCTATTTTTTCACATTTTGGAAATAATTCTAAATTCAAATTACAACCCGAAGCCTCGCAGATACACTGCCCTAATTCCGTTAAAGTAGGATACGCCTCGAATTGATTACCTTGACCCTCACGACGCTTAACCACCGACACCAATTTGTCGATAAAACCATCCAAACCAACCCACGCCCGCTTTTTATTCAAAACAGTTTCCCACCGACTACACCGCATAATCATCAGAATTCATTGCACATTATTAAATGATAAACGCATAAAAAACAATCCTATTTCGTCATCAATTGATTGTTGACACGACCACAACAAATTTAGGGTAACAAAATCTGGGTCGTAAAAACTCAATTCAAAACATTTACGGACTCTCGCGTGTCATTACAACACTCTCTCCTCGGCCTAAAACGACTACAAACAAGCCAAAAAACTGTCTATTGAAGCTGCTATCACTACTTGATAAAACTTATCAAAGGATGATTACGCTTGCACACTGGAATAGGCAGCGGTCTCTTTGGTATTTTCTTTTGTATTATGCTGTAAGACCTTCAAGTTTTGTACCCAATACTCAAGTGTATTTACAAAACACTCCAAAGATTTTTCAAAAATTTCGTAGTCGCAATTTAAGAGGGGTGTATGTTGAACCAATAAGACCTTATCGCTGAATTGTTGAAGTCCCAAAGTGGCACCATGCGTCTCCCTCCATTGCAAGTTTGCTTCCAATAAACGTGGATAAATGCGTTTAATTTGCCATTCATTTACATTCCCCAAACTGGCTTTAAAAGAAAAAATATTATCTGCCGTATTGAACTCTATGGTAACCAGTAACGTCTCATCAAACATTAAAAAACATTGATGTTTGTCATCTAACACCAACGGTTCCTCCAAATTTACTTCCAATGCTAATCGATTAAGCCACTGCTGAAATGCCTGCATAAATTACAAAAACCTATGGTAACAAAAACTATTAAAAACATCAAACAAAAACTCACCATTCCCTTATACCATTTATATTGTACATCCTCAAGTATTGTTGTCAATGCAATAAGGTTAAAAGTTCATAAACTGCACAAATAGCGATACTTGATTAAATAACTGGAACCCGAATACGCCGTCAAACATGTGGTAACGACAAGATTTACGTAATTTAGATATGTTAACCCTACCAACCAAGAAGCCGGAAACCAACGTGCACCATCTATTTTTAACATTTCTATCAACAGAAAAGATCCCATAACAACGATCTGTAACACCGTTTTTACCTTACCTAGATTTTCAGCAGCCAAAATACTTCCCGACTTTGCAGCGATGATACGCAATCCCGTCACCAAAAACTCACGACAAACAATTAACAATACACAAAATACGCCCCATAAAGGCACCAAATGTTTACCAATGAGCAAAATAAAAATACCCACCGTAAAAATTTTATCATTTAAGGCATCCAACAACTTCCCCAACTCTGATGTCTGATTATATTTTCTAGCCAAATACCCATCTAACCAATCCGTAATCCCAGCCAAGACGTATATAATGAATGCCAAAGTTATGGATCCCGGAAACGAGGCGTAAAAAAATCCACCGATAACAAATAATAAGGGTATTCTTATTAAAGTAATCCAATTAGGCAAATTCACAAGCTATGTATTTTTTTACCAATTTGTTGATTTTGCAAGCGTTTTTATACAAATAAGTTTTAAAATCGTGTACAGAAGAAAATTTCAATAAACGTTGTAAATCCGTTTCAAATGTCTACCTATTGCCGGCACATGTGTAACACAACATTTACTTAATTTTAAGCCAACCATCCTCCGATGAACTTTTTATGCAAACGTAAATTTTTATTTACTTTCCAAGCGCATACTCCTAGAATAAAAGCTGGTTATGGCGGTTTTAACAACAGAACAAATAAAATTTTTATATCTGCTCGCTTACATGTATATGCAGCAGTCAAAATACGCGCAGGCTTTACAATTATTTCGCATTTTGCGTCTACATACGGCGGAAAATATGCAAATAGCACTTACATTGGCTTTCTGCTTATACAAAGCGAGTCGTTTGGAAGAAGCTACCAAAGTCCTAAATTCTCTGGATACAAATAAACTCTCCATCAGTCAAAAAACTGCTTATTATTTCATTAGTAGCAAAGTTTTGTGGGATTTGAAAAAAGTTACGGAATCGCGGGAAATGCTACACAATTATTTAAAATGTAGAAAACTAAATTCATGAGCTTTGTAGGGTCCATAGAAAAAACTGTTTCCAAAGTTTCGCGTTTCAACGACGTTCTACTGGCCGTTTTGGTGGTCATGATCATTGCTTTAATGATCGTTCCCGTTCCAAGCTACGTATTGGATGGTCTCATAGCGCTCAATTTCACCATTTCGATCATCCTTCTCATGATGGCACTTTATATCCCCAACGTGCTTGCGTTTTCTACATTCCCCAGCATGCTATTGTTCACAACGCTCTTTCGACTGGCCCTCAGCATTACAACCACACGTATGATTCTGCTGTACGCCGATGCCGGTGAAATTATTTTCACGTTCGGGCAATTTGTGGTCGGTGGTAATTTCGTCGTCGGTGCCGTTATCTTTTTGATACTTTTAATCGTCCAATTTTTGGTCATCACAAAGGGTGCCGAACGTGTTGCCGAAGTGGCTGCCAGATTTACTTTAGATGCGATGCCGGGGAAACAAATGAGTATCGACGCAGACATGCGGGCAGGTACGATTGATATGGATGAGGCTAAACGCAGACGCAGTGATCTTGAACGGGAAAATCAACTTTACGGCGCCATGGATGGTGCCATGAAATTTGTTAAAGGGGATGCCATTGCAGGACTTATCATTACCGCCGTAGACATCGTCGCTGGACTGATTATTGGCGTTACCCAAAAAGGGATGGAGATGCAAAAAGCGCTTACAACGTATTCTATCTTAACCATTGGAGATGGTCTCGTTTCCCAAATTCCTGCGCTGCTGATTTCTATTACGGCCGGTATTATCGTAACAAAGGTAGGAGCCGCCGATGGAACTATCTTAGGGCGCGATATCGGCAAACAAGTTCTCGGACAACCTAAAGCGCTTCTTATAGGTGGGTTCATGGTCGTTGGAATGATGCTCATGCCCGGTTTCCCCAAAGTTCCTTTTATGATTTTGGCATCTACGGTTCTCGTTGTAGGGTACACGCTCGTTAAAACTCGCGGGCAAACGGGTAAACCAAAACGCCAGCATTCTCCCATGTCTCCAGCAGCCAATCCTCCACGCAAAGCTCCAGAAGTTACTCACGAATCCGAAGACTCTGGAGATGAATTTTCGGTTACCATACCGCTTATATTGGACGTAGCACGTTCCGTTGAAGAAACCATCGAGCCCGACGTTTTGAACGAGCAACTTATTCAAATTCGCAAGGCTTTATATCACGATCTAGGCGTTCCATTCCCCGGAATTCACCTGAGATTCAACGAAAGTCTAGAAGATAATTGCTACAGAATCTTGCTGAGTGAAGTCCCCATCAGTCAAGGCAAATTGATGGGGACGCACGTTTTGGTGCGCGAATCAAAAGAAAACCTCGATATCTTGGGTATTAATATTGTTGAAGCCGAAAACTTTTTACCCAACATTCCAACTTTATGGGCGGCCGCTTCCGATATAGAGACTTTAAATACAGCCAACATTGCATACATGCGTACGCCACAAATTCTCACCTATCACTTATCCTTCATTTTAAAAAAATATGCGGGCGAATTTTTAGGCATTCAGGAGTGTAAGTTTTTATTGGAAAATATGGAACAGGATTTTCCCGAAATTGTACGCGAAGTACAGCGCGTTTTGCCCATCCAAAAAATTACAGATATTTTCCAAAGATTAGTACAGGAAGAAATTTCCATTAGAAATTTAAAACTTATTTTGCAGTGTTTAATCGATTGGGGACAAAAGGAAAAAGAACCCGTTTTATTGGCTGACTACGTACGATCCAATTTACGTCGCTACATCAGTTACAAATTCAGCGAAGGACGTAACGTTCTTTCCGTTTACTTATTGGATCCACAAGTTGAAGAAATCGTTCGCAAAGCGGTTAGACAAACCTCTGCAGGAAGCTATCTTGCGCTTGACCCACCGACCGCCAAAAAGCTGGTCAAAGCCATCAAGGATGAAGTGGGTGAAATCCATCTTCTAACCCACCGTCCGGTTCTTCTTACATCCATGGATATTCGACGTTATATCCGAAAATTGATTGAATTAGAAATCTATGATTTGCCCGTTTTATCGCACCAAGAACTTACGGAAGAAATAACTATTCGCCCACTCGGTAGGGTGCATATATAGAGTCCTTTTCACGGCAAATACAGAATTGCCTTTGTATCCAGTATCCTAGATTTGTTTCCGATCTATGAAGTTTCACTTTCGGTACCCTTTAACTCGAATATCTTTCTAAACCTCTACGCTGGCAGTATGTGCACACTTTACCAATTTCAACTTTTATGCTTTCGCAGAAATCCTTCTGCCTTTTTTCTCTTATGGAGTAAGAACCCAACGTCTCCATTATTTGTTGAGAGCACGTAAAGCATCGGTAGAATACATCGTTATTTTGAATGAGACTTACATCTTTTAGTGTTGTAAAATAATTTTTATAATCGCTGAACGACTGTAACTTTTCTCAGACAAGTTGGCAATAGTCACTCCGAACCACAAACCATAAATGTCGTTATTGGCATCGCACGACCATCGTTTATGCGCATCGTATTATCAAATTGGCTTCTCCCTACTTTTTTTGAGAGGTGGGGATATAACTCGATTGCTTACGCATAAATGGTGCTGTAAAAAGAGCGAATTCCAGATAAAATTGTGCTTTTACTGGAGTTAGAACAGATTGCTTACAAAAGATTATACCAAGATCCGTATCAAGCCAAAACATTCAAAAAGGTGACATGATGTAAAATTGCTGTTAACGAACCAAGATATTGAGATGGTGTGTTCATCACATTATATCACCACTGACATTATCAATCATACTATCATTTTATACTTGATTTGAATTTTGTAGGGCACTTTACACCCTGTGCCCCTGATACGCGATCAGAACCTACAACCCATATTGCTCTCAATCCATAAAAGTTTTCAATGCTCTATAATCCATGTGAGTCCGATGTTCTATTTATGAAAAAAATGTGTCAGAGAAGCTAATAAACGAGAAGTGAGTTTAATAGTACCGATTCTCCCAAAGCGTGTTGCTGTTCAAATCTATGGATCCAGGACATTCGGGCGAGAAACAGGCCATGCGATTATTGTTACGATTTATAATGTATTTCCCTTCAATCATAGTTCGAAACTTGAGATAACATTTATTCCAATCGGCAGTACCTTCTCTAACCCCTATAAGCGCCACACCTACACTGTGAGGTTTTACACCTGGGTCCCCATTGGTCATAAAATTTTCTAAATCATAATTGTACGCCGTTTTGCCCAACGGCCTACAATTCCATCGGTGCAAACTCCCTTGACTTGGACGAGGGTCAATGAGACGGCTAGGAACAAACGGACACAGTTTATCCGGTATGTTATCGCTACAATCCGGCGGGAATTCGTTAAAAATGAGGTAGTAAGCGCGGCAAGCTTTGAGGATGTCCAACGTATCTTCCAGCGTTGCGTTGAGGCGAAAATCTTCCGTGGCTTTCTTAAAACCCGGAACGGCGATGGCGGCCAGAATCGCCACAATGCACAGCGAGACAACGATTTCAACCAGCGTAAAACCGTTACGATTTGGACATTCTAATGACCTAGGATTCTCTGCCGTGATTAAGCAATCAGCGCTCTCGGTGTCTCGGTAAAAACTGTTTTGACCTACGGATGCGGGTAAATACTCCAACTCCCGGTCAGGTTCAGACGCCCGGAGAGGTAAGGCTGCCCTGGAGAACCTCTTTAACGCGCTAAGCGCTCGGTGTCTCGGTGTCTCGGTGTCTCGGTGTCTCGGTGTCTCGGTGTCTCGGTGTCTCGGTGTCTCGGTGTCTCGGTGTCTCGGTGTCTCGGTGTCTCGGTGTCTCGGTGTCTCGGT
>JAITJL010000004.1 GCA_031278975.1 Puniceicoccales bacterium | reverse complement strand
CATTCTGCATTCGCTACCGGAAGATAATGTATCTTCCGAACGCAGCTTGCAGATGTATGGTAAGCATTATTCAAAACATCAACTAACATTTTTCAGACACGTCTTGAGCTTGCAAACGTCCTTTTAGCATTGCCTACCAAAGGGTGCTGCCTTGCCCTCACGGTAATGCTGTAGGGCTCGAATTCCTCAATGACAAACATTTTTTGGAACCTCTTGTTGACTATATTATTTTGAGCATCACAAAATGCTGCGTCAAAAGAGGGATGACCGCTATGGGAAATTCGCTCCCTTGCGATTTATAAATGCCGATGGCATAGGCTAGATTTAATTCCTATATATTATGGTAAACCTTCAGACAAAAGGATAAGTACCTTTACTATTGTTTAATTTAAATGCAACCAATTGAATGACCTGGTCGAAATTCACAGATTTTATGCATAGACTTTTCCAAGAAATTTAGTTGGACTATGAGGGAAAGACAGCTTGTTATGCTAACTTTAATCCGTTCAAACGCTGCAGTATTTTACTAGGAAGTAGCCTATGGGAGCGTTGAGTAGAAGGCTATCCACTAAGTCTAGAATCCCGCCGATGCCTGGGATGAGACCGCCGGAATCCTTTTGCCGCGATTGGCGCTTGAGCAAGGATTCAATTAAATCGGACACAACGGCGCCCATGGCCAAAATGCAGGAAAAAGTTATTTTTTGGAAGTAGCTCAAGGAGGTAAGGTTGTGAAAACAGCATGGGATTAAGAGACCTGCCGCACAGGCCAACAGAATGCCACCGACGACTCCTTCCCACGTTTTTTGTGGACTGACGTTAAGCGCTAGGTGATGTTTTCCCAGGGTACCTCCTATGAGGAGTCCTCCAATGTCCGTCATTTTGGTAACGGCAACAATCCAGAACAGCGTACTGGTGGAAAAATTTGTGTGTGCGGTTCTGGCAAAAAGTATCAGAAAGTGCAAATTGAACGGGATATACCAAAATGAAAACAACGAGCTGATCAAACTCATCGCATTTTTAGTTTTTACAATAGCACTTAAGCAGATGATCATTAAAAATGTAAGGTAAACGGATCCCAAAACTTGGGCCGTAAGGGGAATAAACCACAATGTGACCGGAAATATGAAAGCTATCCACGCGTCGAAGGAACTCCAAGCATTTAGGCCAGTTGCACGCAGTATTTTGGAGAGTTCAATCTGTGAAAATAGAGAAACTAAAACGATCCATGTTACGATGGCACTTTTTTGAAAATAGTAAACGGACCCCAACAGCGTTCCCCATAGGAAAATGGAACTCAACGCACGCTTTTTCATGATTATTGTTCGGCATTACCGAAACGTCGTTCACGTTTTTTGTAATTTTCAATGGCCAAATTAAATGCTTCTTTGTTGAAATCAGGCCAGTAAGTGGGCGTAAAGTATAATTCGCTGTAGGCGGATTGCAGGCATAAATAATTGCTCAGCCTGATTTCACCGGAAGTTCTAATCACTAAATCGGGATCGGGTATATCGGCCGTGTACAGGTAACGCGAAAAGGTATTCCAATCCAACGACTGGACTGTTGGTGAGGCCTGCGTACAAAGTTTAATGGCTCGCAGTATTTCCTCCCTAGCACCGTAATTGAGTGCCAAGACGAGATTGCATTTCGTAAACTGGGAAGTGACCTGTTTTATATCCATTAGGGTTGCATATAAATTGGAAGGGAGTTGAGCGATGTCACCCAAGGTGTGCAGGCGAATTTTTTCTTTGATAAAATTTGCACGTTGTTTTTTTAAATGCGCGTTCAGCAGACGGAAGATGGTACTGACTTCTAATTTGGGACGTTGCCAGTTTTCCGTAGAAAAAGCGAAGAAAGTCACAAAAGGAATATGCCAGTGTTGAAACGCATGCTGTGCAATCTCAAAAGCACGTTTGGCGCCCTCTTTATGGCCATCCGACCGTGGCAAGTTACGTTGCTTAGCCCAACGACCATTACCATCCAAGATGAGCGCGACGTGCTTGAGAGGCGTTTCCATGGGTTTTACTTTTGAGTATTGAATGAGAATTGTAAATTTAAATCTTCGAGTTGTCTATTGTCCACGTATCCCGGACTCATGGACATAAGATCTTGCCCTTTCTGTGTTTTTGGAAACGCAATCACATCTCGAATGCTGTGTGTGCCCACCATTAATGCTACCAAGCGATCAAACCCTAGGGCGATACCCCCGTGAGGAGGAGCTCCAAATTTGAATGCCTTCAATAGGTAGCCAAACCGATTTTCAACGACTTCGGGAGCCAGTTGAAGGACCTCTTCAAAAATGAATTGCTGGATTTCTGCCGAATGAATTCGGATGCTGCCTCCTCCCAACTCGGTTCCATTAAGGACCAAATCATAATGCTGCCCGCGTACTTTTTGTGGATCCGTTTTCAATAGAGAAACATCTGCCTTTAGGGGTGCGGTGAAAGGATGGTGGGTCGCAACGTATTTGTTTTGTTCTTCATCAAAAGTAAGCAGCGGGAAATCCACAACCCACAAAAATTTGTGATCGCTGGGGGAAATTGTCAAAATGCCTCGTTTTTCCAATATAGACCCAATTTCTAGACGAATTTTCCCCAAGATCGTACAAGCTTTCTCCCACGATCCTGCCATGAAAAATAGACAGTCACCTTCTTGGATGTCTAAGGTTTGCAATAAAGCTTGTTTTTCTGCATCCGACAAAAATTTTGTTAACGGTGACTTCCATTCGCCGGATTTAACCTTTACAAAAGCCAATCCTTGGGCTCCCAAATCCTTAGCTTTTTGTTCGAGCGTATTGAGTTCGCCCGTGGTAACATCTGCAAAATTTACAACGCGCAATGCCTTAACAACACCCCCTTTGGCAATTACGTTGGCAAAAACTTGCAATTTGGATTCTTGGAAGACGGTTGAAACATCTTGCAATTCCATACGGAAACGCATGTCGGGTTTGTCGGATCCAAAACGATTCATGGCATCTTTAAACGTCATGCGCAGGAAAGGCGTTTTGACCGATGTCCCCAAGCAATTGTGCCACAATTTTTCAACGAGTCCTTCGATTAACGTATAAATATCTTCTCGATCAATAAAAGAAGCTTCCAGATCCATCTGCGTAAATTCGGGTTGACGATCGGCACGTAAATCTTCGTCCCGAAAGCAACGTGCCAGTGAAAAGTATCGTTCGACTCCTGCGACCATCAACATTTGCTTGTATTGTTGCGGCGATTGGGTGAGTGCGTAGCACTGACCTGGATTGAGTCGACTAGGTACGAGAAATTCCCTTGCACCTTCGGGCGTACTTTTAAACAAAATGGGAGTTTCTATTTCAAAAAACCCTTTGTCGTTCAAATAATTTCTAATCACCATGGAAGCGCGATGCCTCAGTTGTAACCGATCTTGGTTGATTTTTCTTCGCAAATCGAGGTAGCGATAAGTAAATCGTAAGTCTTCACTTACCTTGTCTGCTTTATCATCCAAAGGGAAGGGGAGCGTTTGACAAATGTTGTGAACTTCGATACAATTAATTTGAACTTCGATTTCTCCGGTTGCAATACGTTTGTTAACAGTCTCTCGAGGTCTCCGTTGTACTATGCCGCAGACTTCAATGACAGATTCTGGTTTCAATATGGTTAAAGCTTCTTGAAATTTGTTGGGATCCAAAACTAATTGCGTAATTCCTTCGCGATCCCTGAGGTCGATAAAACAAAGTCCCCCGTGATCTCGCAGGCTTTGAACCCAGCCCATCAAAGTAACGGTTTGATTTACTTGGGCACAACCTAAGGTACCACAAGTATGTGTTCGCTGACGCAACTCCCTCATGCTAGACACAATAAGCACCTTATGCATCATTACACAAGCAAATCTTTCACGAAAACGTATGCAAATTTATTTATCCAAAAGCTTATGAAAGTAGGAAGTACGTTGAGCCTCTGGCTGCTCAGGTAGGGATCGAACCTACGACCAAGTGATTAACAGTCACCTGCTCTACCGCTGAGCTACTGAGCAATTGTCTCTGACAATGTTTTTGTATTTTTCGAATTTGTCAACGTTTTGTTGAGAAAATGTAAAGATAAAAATGCATTTTGCCAGAGGATATGGTGATATATTGGGTACGGTGTTTTTTGATTTATGCACGACATGAAACGTGAGCTGCCTAACGTACAAAGGATGTTTAGTGGCAAATCTTAAGTTTTTGGGCACAATGAGTAAGGTTTTAAGAAACCCACAAAAATCCCCCGTAATTCTTAGGCTCAATAGACTTTACCGTTTCCTAGGGAGCTGACCTGAATCTTGGCATCCTTTGATATTCAAGGTAACGAGGTATAAGAGCCTAATGACTAACAGGTAATATGCCATAAAATCCAACTTATGAACGTATGCTTTAAGTGTGAATAGGGCCTTGATTCATTTGGATGAGATAGTCTTATATAAGCTTTTGGAAATTCTCCGGGAAGTTAGGTATAAACGCATATATCCCGGAGAACCGCATAAGCTTTACCACCACCAACTTGGGTTTTTGAACATAGTTTTGCCGCAACTGCATCATTTTCGTCATAACCGAGGAATTTTCGAAGGTATTTTCTTATGATTTTACCGTTTGCTAGTGTTCCTCTGTAATGAGCGCAGCGGTGCATCCACACTGCATCTGAGGGTTTTAGTTATTTAACACGCGAGTCGGTTTTGCCACAAGATGAACATGCTCCGGCTGTTGAATTGAACGACCTAAAATCTCCAATTTTACCTCAGGGTTAACTTGCCCTGGCATTGCACCGAATAACCCAAAAACTTCTCCAAAATCCATGAACCCCCCGAAAAACCCTTGACAGAGGTAGTAAAGAAAGGCTATAATAACTTAGTAGTGAAGACCCAAGACCCAAGACCCAAGACCCAAGACCCAAGACCCAAGACCCAAGACCCAAGACCCAAGACCCAAGACCCAAGACCCAAGACCCAAG
>JAITJL010000002.1 GCA_031278975.1 Puniceicoccales bacterium | reverse complement strand
CATTCTGCATTCGCTACCGGAAGATAATGTATCTTCCGAACGCAGCTTGCAGATGTATGGTAAGCATTATTCAAAACATCAACTAACATTTTTCAGACACGTCTTGAGCTTGCAAACGTTCCTTTAACGTCGTTTGTTTGTATAGGGTTGATAACCATGAGTGTGATGTTGGAGCTTCCAAAATCAACGTATTGTTCACCCCCTATGTCCTTGGCATGCCTCTTTTGCTCCTACCTGAAACACAACTTTAAAGCTTTCATCCGTTTATTGGGTATTACAATACCTACCTTCTTTAATTGTTGACCGTACAGAAATTGTATTTACATGGGCAACGTGAATAAAAATCCCTTGACATGTATTTACGTTATCGTATAATGGCCTTTGCTTTGAAGATATGGGGGTGTTTATGGATTCGATTTTGCGAAGTAGATTAAAATTGCAGGTTGGAGATGATGGTTGGCTCCATGATCAATCCATCGAATCAATAAATGAAGATAATGTTATTCAATTCCCGGGCGCTTCCTTAGCGATGGCTGCCTAGGAACATGTGTGAGTTGCCTATAGATGCAATTCCGTCTTTAAAATGGATGCTCGTTAGATTTTAAAGACTTGTTGGACGAGTATAATTGGGGGTAAGTGATTGACTTCTAATCGTATTTTAAATCACTTGCAAAATAAGATGTGTGCATTCAAGCTTATTTTGGACATTTAAAATGTACTAAACTTGTAGAAATTTTAATTGAATTCACAGAAGACGCGGGTTCAAATCCCGCCACCTCCACCATTTTTTTCATTCATCTTGAGAGTTATAACTGAATTGCTCAACGATTTAGGTAACTTTTATGGAAGTTTTTAGTATACAATAAAGTCAAATTTTTTCCCTTGACATTGGTTTGTAGAACTGGATTTGTGAGTGCCATGAAAACTTTTAAATTACTTTTGTGTTTATTTTTCGGAATCCACACATTTGCGTGTTCCGGCGAATCTACTCATTACACACTTCACATGAATGAGGAAAGTTACCAATTTTTTAAGGAATTGGAAAATAGGCATCTAACCTTGCGCTCACTCGAATCAATGCTTTGGAAGATTGAGGACATAAAATCTGAATATTATTCACATCCATCTTGTTTTATAACGTACTTTTTCGATCGCGTCGATAGATATTTACAGCACAATGATCGAGGTTATATAGATTATTACGAAATGGCATTTTGGTTGGTTTTTCTATATGAAAATAAGGTACCGATGGATGAAGAGTCTACGAAAAGTATGAGCGACTTTCTTCTCAATGTATATGTAGTGGATTTGTGCGACATGAGTGGTGTACCCGGTTTTAAACATGCTGACATAGTAAGAGATATCCAAGGAATCAGCTTTCCGCAAATCCAATCTCAACCGTCTAAAGGGCCAGCTAAACAAATATCTAAACGAAAGCAATGTCTTTTGCTTTAGTATTTACCAAAAATTAAACACGCGACCAAGGGATACATCCACAACATCCACAAGAGTCATCTGGCGTTTGTGATTTTGGCTCTGGAGGTGTAGGCACAACAGCTTCCCAGTGACCAGGTCTGTATAACAATACAATAGGAGAACCTCTGGCAGTTAAGACTGAGGGTCTGGCAATTAAGGTTGGTATAGTGGTTCCAGGATCTAAGTCTGTGGCTATAGTTGTATGTATTGCTGCATCTAACAGCGGATTTGCTGCATTTAGAGCACCTTGGAAATTAGCTGCTTCCTGCATATCACCATTTTGATCATAATAAGTAAATATATGATCAGGGCTGTCGACTGTTGTGTTAATCACAACCAAAAGTCTAGGGGGTTCTAAGCCATGTAAATGTCGAGCAACAGCCGGCAAAGCATCAAATCCCATCTGTCGATCTTCCGTACCCAGTGGTGTTGTAGTCATTTCTCTAAGATGATCGAGCCTAGGAGCATTAGCAATCGCGTGACGTAGCCGTACTGCTGTCTGCCATTGTGGCAAAGTGCTTCGCTGTTCTACACTTTCTTCTTGTATAAAAGACAGATAATCTTGTGTTGGATTTAATGCTTTCAAGATAGCATAAAAACCACTATTTCCATCACCTCGAATAGGGAATATTGCGTAACCAGCAGCGTTTAATTGCCGCCGTATATTCATTAAATTTTGTCCAGCTAATTCGACTTCTTCTAAAGTGATCTTAAGGGCTTCTATTTCACCAGTTAGTACCAAAGCAGGATTCATTGATTGTTCTTTGAGTTGAAAAATAAGTGTTAACAATGCCATGCAAAGTTTAGGACATAAGGTTTTTATTGTGTCCAATGGAGCGTACGGCATTCGAGTATAGGGATGTCCAGTGCCTTCTCGCAAAAAATCAAATTCACTGATAATAGGGCGATCACCTCTACAAAAATCTTCATCCATCCCCAACCCTAGTATATTTCTGGCTTCTTCTCCTGTTTGAAACAAATATTCTCTTAATAAATCTGTCAACCGTCTTGATTTTGATGTTAGTATTGAAACATCGATATCCTGTGACCTCAACCGTTGAACGATTGCTGTTAAAAAAGTTTCTATGTCTCTGCTATGATCAAAACTTGACCTTGTAGAATAACACTTGGCCAATGCGATTGCATGAGATAATTCATGCCCAATTAAATAGCCCTCTACTCTTTGAAAATTGTTATCTAGCAAGTCTAGTAGTCGTACTTGTTGAATGTGCAGTTTATCCTCCATAGTAGCTATGTTAGTTATAATAGTCTCACAAATTGCATTAGCGTTTTCTGGTAATTTTACATACAACATCTTATCATTTTTTATAGAATCATCTAAAACAATCGCATATTTTTCAGCTTGCATAAAACATAGATGTAAATCATTCGTCTGACACAACTGTGCTAAATCTATGAGTTGTCGAACGCCGCATTGAAATTGGGTAACATGCGATAAAACTTCTAACAATCGAGCTTGTGATACCGGTTCATAGGATCTTCCCATATGTGTCGGAAGCTGAATGCCAGCTGGTAAGATTAACATTTGTCTTATTGATTCAACTTCTTGAACAGTAACACCATTGCTATGAAATCGCCACGCTAACTCATTAACCAATTGTGGTGCTCCTCCTCTGAAAAATTCCATCAACATATTCTCTATATGCAACCTTTGAGGTCCCATTGAATAACTTGAATATTGTACTGAAGAAGAAGACGATGAACGAGAAACAGCCATACTTTATTACATTCATAAAGCAATTATCGTACTCAATTTAAGCAAAATGGGAAATTTTACATGAATTCGATTTTTTGTTCCAATAAACTTATTTTAGTAAACTTTTATCACATCCGACACGGTTGACCGGAATATGCATGCGATTTTGATGTATTTTATACATTGACAAAAGAAACATTTCAAAGTTTGAATAATGGTACGTTATTCGTCAAAGTGTGTAAAATTTCACTTGAGTGGGTTGCTGTACAAAAGTGGCATTTAGTTTAATAAAAAGAGCATTCAAGAAGTTTTCAAAAATAGTCTGTTTATGAGTGAAAATCCAGAAGAAAAACCTGAAGTTCTTTCAGGTAGTAATGATATAATTGCTGAAAGGAAGTCGCGTGCTCGGCGGACTCCAAAGTCGGTAATCGAAAATAAGCCTTCAAGCCCTATGGAAACGAATATGCAAACGGTAGAAAACGAAGGTGTAAAAACTTCTACCGCATTCGTTTCAGATAATACGCATGCCGTTGCGTCGACGGCAAAGGTTCCTTGTGCGTGTAATAAACATTTTGCCCATAACCAGAAACATTCAAACGGTGATAGAGGTCATGCAAGAGGTAATGGGGGCAATGGAGCGAAACGTTCTTCAACAAACAACGTGCAGATTCCCTCCAACATACAACGTTTTCGCTGGTGGATGGGACAACTTTACCAATGGCGTAACATAGGCGATGTTGCTTCTTTGGAACATTTAGTACAAGAAATTACCGATGTATCATTGGAAAGTTTTTCACTCAATGCATGGTACGAAAAGCCGCTGAAACTTTTATTGGAAAAAATTCCTCAAGAAGCTCAGTTGTTATCGCTAACACGACAAAGTATTTTGGCAGAAAAAATGCGTGAGGCTTGCGACAAAAAAATACCTGTTATTGTTGAGGGGGTTGTGGCCAAAGTACCCAATACGGATGCATGGTCCGTTTGTTACCCTGCCGACAATTATCAATTGAGAGAATTGAGTTCTTACTTACCCAAAGCTTTAGTACGTAAATATGGATTGAGGCAAGGGCAAATGGTGCAGGGGCAAATTTTTATGTCGCCAACCTACCAGCAATGTCCGTGCATTGTGAAAATTAATTCCGTGATGAATCAATCGCCGGAAGCTATTCGCACCTTACCTCATTTTAAAGAACTCGTCCCCTATTATCCAACGCAACGCATCTTGTTGGAAACAGAGAATGTGCGTCAATGGGATAATGTTTCCATGCGCATTGTTGATCTGTTGACACCCATTGGATTTGGTCAACGTGGACTTATCGTTGCTCCACCTCGAACGGGAAAAACGGTTTTGTTGCAAAATGTTGCAAATTCTATCGTCAAAAATCAACCGTCTGCTCATTTAATCGTACTATTGATTGATGAACGTCCCGAAGAGGTAACCGATTTCAAAAATTTATTGCCCGGTATTGAAGTTATTAGTTCAACCTTCGATGAAGCCCCCGAAAGTCATGTACGTGCAGCGGATATTGTCATTGAAAAAGCAAAACGTCTGGTAGAAATAGGAGAAAATGTTGTCATTTTGCTGGATTCCATCACGCGTTTGGCACGTGCCTACAACACGATTATTCCAAGTTCCGGTAAAGTTTTGTCCGGCGGTGTTGAAGCGAACGCCTTACAGGGGCCAAAAGCATTTTTTGGAGCTGCAAGAAATATTGAGCAAGGGGGCAGTTTAACCATCTTGGCTACGGCACTCGTCGAGACAGGGAGTAAAATGGACGAAGTTATTTTTGAAGAGTTTAAAGGAACCGGCAATATGGAATTACACCTGGATCGCAGCTTAACGGATAAACGCATATTCCCGGCTATTAATATTGAAAAAAGTGGTACGCGTAAGGAAGAGCTCTTGTATCATCCGGATGAACTACTAAAAATTTATTCTCTACGACGTGCCATGAAGGGTGTTATTCCTTCGAGTGAATCCATGGAAATGCTGTTGGATCGAATTAAAAAAACGCGCAACAATGTTGAATTCTTAATGTCTTTAAATACTTGATATGAAAAAATTTTATTTGACAACGGCCATCGATTATGTCAACGGTCAACCGCATTTAGGGCATACATATGAAAAGGTTTTGGCGGATACGATTGCACGTTATCACCGTTTAAAAAATGAAGATGTTCATTTTTTGACAGGCGTTGACGAACATGGGCAAAAGGTACAGCAAAAAGCTCAGAGTGAAGGTGTTGAGCCGCAGTTGTTTTGCGATCAAATGGCGCAAAAATTTGTTGATTTAACCCACGTTTTAAACTTATCAAACAATGATTTTGTAAGAACGACACAGGAACGACATAAGCGTGTTGTACGTTTGGCTTTACAAAAGTTATACGATCAAGGTTTTATTTATCAAGCGGAATATCGAGGCTTTTACAGCGTTAAGGAAGAGCGTTTTTTACAGGATAAAGACCGCGTTCATGGAGAGTGGCCAGCTTTATTTGGAGAAGTTAAAGAGATTGTAGAAAATAATTACTTTTTTAAGCTAAGCGCATATCAAGATTGGTTAATTGGTTTTCTGAATGAAAATACGGATTTTGTGCTTCCTCAATTTAGGCAAAAACAGGTCATTGAATTTCTAAAGGAACCCTTGAATGATCTCTGCATCTCGCGTCCACAGGAGCGTTTGCAGTGGGGAATTCCTTTGCCTTTTGATGCGAAGTTTATAACCTACGTCTGGTTTGATGCTTTGTTAAACTATGTATCGGTTGTGGGGTACGGCCAAAAGGAGTTTGCAAATTACTGGCCTGCCGATTTACACGTGATTGGTAAGGATATTTTGGTACCCGCACATGCCGTCTATTGGCCTATTATGCTTAAGGCTTTTGATATACCCTTGCCGAAGCATTTATTGGTTCACGGTTGGTGGCTAACTTCTGGCGAAAAACTGTCTAAAAGCTTGGGAAACGCATTTGATTTATTCGAATGGTTACAAAGTTATGGAATCGATGCGGCTCGATATTTTTTATTGAGAGAAATGGTAACGGGGCAAGATTGTGAGTTCTCTCTAGAAAACTTTATTGGACGTTATAACAATGAATTGGCTAATGAGTGGGGCAACTTGGTTAGTCGAACATTTAACATGCTGCAACGCTATTGTCAATCTAGGGTACCGGCAGTCCATTTGGATTCTATTTCTTCCGAAAATTTGCAGACCTGTTGGGAAGAAACAGGAAAAAGTGTTTTTGAAAGTTTCGACAATTTTCTCTTTTCGCAGGGCTTGGAAAAACTCTTTAAATTCATTCGTGAGTTAAATCGCTTTGTCGAAAATCAAGCTCCGTGGAAATTGGCCAAAACGGGCGATCCCAAAGACCAATACATTTTGGAAAACACCTTGGCTTTTTTGGTGGAAGGTATTCGTTTGTGTGCGCAAATTTTGCAGGTCATCATCCCCGAAAGCAGTGCTAAAATTTTAAAGGCCTTACAAATTTCTCAGACGACAGATTTTACCTGGAATACATCTCTTTTACAGGGCACTTTAATTGCAGATCAGCTATTCTTATTTCCCAAAAAGTAAGTGCCTCATAATGGAAACGTCCGGTCGTGCATCTCATGAGATTTTAAGCGCAAAAAAATTTCCATGGGACCAAAGAGGGAAGTGAATGTAATTGGTTGACACTTGGAATGTTGATTTAGCCGTTTTTATGCATTGAGCCCATGGTTACGTTATCTCAAAAATTGTTAAATCTTTGCAATAGTGATGGCTCCATTGCCCTAGAATTCAAGGTTCTTGTGGACCAACTGAAAGAACAAGGGTTTGGTGCGCTTATCCTACTATTATCTATGCCAAGTGCTTTGCCTATCCCGGCTGCCGGTTACAGTACGCCTTTCGGCATTATCCTTGCTTTGCTGGGTATACAACTTATTTTTGGATACGAAGTACCTTGGTATCCAAAACGCTGGGGTACTAAAAGGCTTTCTCTTTCGAAAAAATGGATTACGTTCGCTTGCAAAATGTTGCATATTTTGGAAATTTTTACACGTCCCAATCGATGCGCCTATCTACAGTACGTATTTAATCGATGCGTTATAGGTGTTAATATTTTGATTTTGTCCATTATTATGGCATTACCCATTCCCTTAACCAACACTTTGCCGGCGGCTATCATTTTATTATTGGGGGTTGGTTTATTGGAAAAGGATGGTTTATTTTTATGTTTTGCTCAAATTTGTTCTCTGATAGCCATATCAGTTTACACTTTTGCCGCATATTGGATAAGCGTATTCGGTATCGAAGGTTTAATGAAGTTGTTTTCGTAAAAAAGCCAATGAGGCAGGTAATAGGCTAAAAGCAGTCATGTTTTTACAACGGAATTTTGGGCAATGTTGATTTGCTTTTTTCGTCTCCCAAATTTTAATCCCTGCAAGTATCTATGGGATGCGGGTCAATAATTTGGAATTGCCTTCACGTGGCTTGAGCACGCACAGGAAAAACAAAAATAAGCACGTGTAAAAAACATTTGAGTTATACGACACTTTGAGGACGGAGCCGGGCAGACGAGCGCAAACATCCACACAAAAAAGTAACAGAGAGATCGTGTGTTCCGATAGGTAATTGATCATCCAAAGGCAGTTTGGAAAAATTAAGTTTGTAATAAAGCTTATCACACCCAGGATAACGACGCAGCTTGCTATTGGAATCAGGAAAAGGTTGACCAAAAAAGCCCAAGGGGTCCATATTCCCCAATAGTATATGGTCAATAAGCTGCTTATAAAGCTCGCGCTTATAGAAATACACAATGAAGCTACGCATGAACGCATAAGACGATTATGCTGCATTGACAACCGTTTTGCGCTGGGTGTACCGAGACCGAGGATACCTGCAACAACGCCGTAGGATAATTGAAACCCAACGTCCCAAATTTGCCATGGATTCATAGCGAGTGCGAAGAATGCCGTATTAAGAAAAGCTGCTCGGCCATCTACAGGCCGAGAGCATAACTGCATTGTAATGACGAACAGAACCATATAGGAAGCTCTTAAGGTAGATGGACTGAATCCAACGATACTTGCGTATAAGAAAACACCTACCAAAGTAAAAAATAACCTAAAAATTTTTGGTAAAAGTAGCGATTTAAAGAAAAAAAATAAAAAAGTACTGACAACACCTACGTGTAATCCACTTACGGCGAACAAGTGCATCGTACCTGTATCAAAGAAGTGATTTAGATTTTTCTCGGATAAAAGCTCTTTTTTACCCAACAAAATAGCCTGATACGTATTTGATCTGTCTGCATCTTTGAAATGAGCCTGCAGCGATTTTCTAAAATACCAACGCAAGCGTTGGATGCAAGATGGAGATGGATTGTCGCCTACATTCGTCAGTTGGGCGTACGCAAGGTGATACCGAACACCGCGTGCCCACAAGTAATAAGAGAAGCTTTGGGAAGCACCCCAAGGGGATCTTAATGGATAAAGAGTCCCTCGCAGGTGATAAAGCTTATCTTCGGCGACTTTTAATCCAGACCTATTTTTAATGTGAATGTAAATATCATTGTAATGGGTATGATCCTGTAAATACACATTTCCAAGGCCTCCAATGCGACCCGAAGGTGTTCTAAAAATTTTTTCGAAATAGAATGTCCCATCAATGGTGTGTTTTTCAATATGTCGGCACGAATGTTGAATAAAAAAACAACCGTAGAGCGTTGCAATTGCGACACCTCCAATAACAAGGCAACTCGTTTTAAAGCGTACGCGGTAAAGAACGAAAAAACAGATTAAAAAAAGGCTTGTACGAGCAAAACTGACCGCATTTTTAGAAAAGATCGCATTTACAAAACATAGTCCAAAGACAAGGCTTATATTTGCCCATATGATGGGGTAACGTAACATAAAATCACGTTTTAAGCAAAAATTCTATCGTAAATGCATATTTCAAAAAGATGTATATGCTTCTTTGCACCGCGTAAATCAGACCCGGAATCCCATCCAAAAATCCAGCCTTAATGAAGTAGGAACGGACAAATCCATAGAATGGATTAAAAACAATTTTCATTATCAAAGAAAAATTTATAGCGACGTATTGCCGATGATTGTCTTTGGCGAACAATTGTGCGTATAAAATTTGTTTTTTTATGGTGGTTTCCAAATTTTTAAAGGTGTAATGCATCAGATCGCCTTGCATATGTTTAATGCGAACCTTATTCAGATACGTAATGGATTCGTGCACACTGCCACCTGACCACCGTACTACCTCTTTCCTAAACAAGCGTACAACTTTATCCGGATACGCATCGCCATGCTTCAACCACCGATGTAGGTAGTTGTTTTTGCGGTTAAACGTAACGACGTCGAAGTTTTTATACGCGTATTCAAAAAAAAGAAGAAGATTTTTTCGCAGTTGTTCGGATAACACTTCGTCGGCATCTAAACTTAACACCCAGTTTTGCGTTGCTTTTTCCAGAGCAAACTGCTTTTGGGCACAAAATCCCAACCAACTTTGTTCAAAAACTTTGGCACCCATTTTTTCTGCAACGTGTGCTGTACGATCCGTACAATCATTGATCACTACAATCATTTCACCTGCTAAAGAGGCAACTGACTCCAAACATCGTTGTAAGTTTTCTTCTTCATTGTGCGCAATAATGACCACGGAAACAGGCACCATATACCCAGGCAATTGTTTAGGACATATTCTCAAAGTCAAATTCAAATTTTTACGGTTGAAAACGTGTTTTACTCTTTATGAGTGTGTACAAAACTTTGAAAGAAAAATTTTCTTGCCATCTTGCTTAACACTTTTGATATTAAGAAAGGTTTTTTAATGATGTTAAATTTTTTAATTGTTGTAGGATCCATTTTTTTGGTCGCCTTATGCGCCTGGCTTATCTTGCTTATTTTGATGCAAAAGCCAAGTGCAAATGCCGGCATGGGTGCAGCTCTAGGTGGTGGGGTAGCCGAATCCGCTTTTGGAGGTGAAGCTTCCAATGTACTTGTACGTTGGACGGTGTACGGCATCGTTGCATTTTTTCTGACGGCTTTATTGTTAACGTTGTGTCAAATCCCCAAGTACCACAAAGAACCTCAAGAAAAAGAATTAAAACCGATGGTTGTGGAAACACCTGCAGGGACTTTAACACAATTGCCTTCGGTGCAAAAAAATACTGATGAAATACCGTGAGGCGAAACTTTTTCTCTAATGTTAACGGATATATAGGAAGTTTTATACTCTTTTTTTTTACTCACGTGTCTTGGGGACGTGAAATTAGCCTGCAGAATATCCACGAAAGAATAAACGCCATAAAAAGTTTTACACCCTGGGATACTTATCAAATTGATTTTGAATGCGTTAATAAAGTAAATAGTTTGTCGGGCAGACTGATTGGTAAAAATGGAGGCCGCGAAATTCACTTCATCATGCAAACACAGCCTATATTTGAAATTATTTTTGACAAATTGCATCCCGAAAATCCTTTAAAAGGTGGCGTATTTTACCCTGCTTCCCATTGGCTTGATCCTATGGTTGAATCCTGTGGTTGTTGTTACTTCATGATAGCTATGCCATTTCTTGATTGGGAACTCGTTCATTTCGAACAAACTGCAAAACGGGGTCGCAAGGTTTTAAAATGTTGTTTATTAGCCCCTGAAAATTTTCCTAATGTCAAAAAAGTTGTCGTGTATATCGATGAAAATTTTAATACAATTATGGAAGCTTACGCTTACAATCGTGAAGAAGCCCTTTGTGCGCAGCTTGTTTTGCAAAGTTTTAAAAAATTGGACAAAAATACATGGCACTTTAAATCGGTACTTTTTACTTGTGGACAGTATTCTTCGAAGATACAAGTCATTCGAGGGAGTCCTTTGAAAATAACTTGAACGTATGTAATAACCTAACATTGCATCTTTATTTTGCAGCGCATTGCAGAAATTTATAGAAGGTGTTAATTGCCGTTTTTTTCAGTGGTAAAGGGAAGGTGCCATAATAAGGGAAGAAGATGGAAGGATGATAAGTCTTAAGAGAAGGCAATGTTGCGATTTAGGTTTAAGAAAATTTCGTAGGGATTGGAGGCTTGTTTTGGGGTGTTTTTTAGGTTTGTGAAAATTGGAAGGAAGTCAGCACACTGCTTAAAGGATCGATATTGAAAGA
>JAITJL010000017.1 GCA_031278975.1 Puniceicoccales bacterium | reverse complement strand
AACTTAGATTCCCCTCAAATTGCTTGATAAATGCAATTTTATCCTCCGTTGATCCGTTTAAAGCTGCATTTAAATTCGAACGAAAATCCCCTAAAAAACGATGGCTTTTTGCCTCTACGTAAGTGTCTCTAAGGGCTGCGATATGTGGGTTATCTTTATTTTCTTTTGCATTGGCTTGTTCATTCAAGTGTGTTAAAACCTCCGGAACATAATCACCCTTATTTAATGCAGTCTGAATTCGAGCATACATAGCTTGTTGCGTCTTTGGAGGAGTTGCATTGGCAATCTCAAGCCACACCTTGGCAGTTTCTATATACCGATTGGTTCTCTGCGTTTGTAGTTGTGATAATTCTGCGTCTTGCATTTCCGTAAAGTCTCCTATGTTTTTAGTGTTACTTTGAAGAACCTTATCTATTATTGCCTTCATGTCATCATTGGTAGTTCTGATACTTGGAGGGTGTTCGAAGGACCTATACAGGTAGGCATCTCTGAGAGGTTGGATATGTTTGTCATCACCTGCCAACTCATGCAACTGCTTTAATATGTTTGGATTAAACTGATGCTCAGGGGCAAGCAGTTTATCCCTAATCGTATTATATATTACTTCTTTATCCTTGGGAGAAGCATTACGAACGCACGTTCCCCACATTTTCACAGTAGCTGCATCACTTTCATTATGTCCAAATTTATAATGTTTGATCTGAGATTTGATCTCAGATTGTAGTTTTTTTATTTCATTCTTTTCTCCGTGTCTGAATAGAGACTTATATATGCCACTTTGCCCCTCACGATTGATTCGTAACTCCTTGAGTTTTATGTTATTCTCTGCAAAGCTTGCTAGGTCGGCTACTTTTTGAAACCTTGCTTCCTGCACCTTGCCCTTAATACCTGTTTTAGTTCCTAAATTGTCTTTAATACCCGGATCACCTTCAGGGGCAGACAGAGAGCTACTAGCAGGAGTGGAACCAACACTATTTAAATTAATAGGCATGATATATAGTCTAAAAACAATTTAAATCGTTTGCAAGACAATTTTTTCACGAACGCAAAGATGTGATTTATGTTTGATTTGTCGTAGAAAGAGGTTAAAAGAGAGTCATGAAGGACATGGAAACTGAGAGACAGGAAGTTTGGGATGCTATACCGCATCGTCCTCCCTTTTTATTTGTGGACAAAATCCTTAATTTACGCGAAGATGCCATCGAAGTAGAAAAAATCTTGCAGAGGGACGAATACTTTTTCCAAGGACATTATCCGCACATGCCCATTATGCCAGGTGTCTTAATATGCGAAGCCATTTTTCAGGCAGCAGGCATATTATTAAGTAAGACTTTGCTAAAAAATCGAGAAAATGTACAGGGGAAGGTTCCCGTTTTAACGCGTATACAGGAAGCAAAGTTTAAAAAGATGGCTCTCCCGGGCGATAAACTAGTTTTGGAAGCAAAGTTTTTGCAGTCTTTGAAAAATTTTTATTTCTTTAAAGGATGTGCGAAAAAAGATGGAAGTGTACTCGTTTTTGTTGCGTTTACACTTGGGGTAGTTGAAGAAATGCACGTATGAAGTTTTTGAATATTGAAGATAAGCATTTTCTTATCTTGGGCTTAGCTAACAGAAAGAGCATTGCGTGGTTTGTGGGAAAAACTTTAGAGGCTTATGGAGCTTACGTATATTATAGCGTTCGCTCACCTGAACGAAAAAAAGAATTAATGCGTTGGATACCGGAAGAAAAGTTGTTTATTTGCGATGTCGAACAAGCGCACGCAATCCAGCAATTGAAGCAACAAATGGAAGAAAGAACATCCCATTTAGATGGCATTGTGCACGCAATCGCTTTTGCGAATTTTTCGAAAGAATTTAAAACTTTTTACGATACAAAACGTGAAGACTTTTTGCAAGCGGTTCACGTTTCATGTTTTTCTTTGGTTGAAATTGCGAGAGCCTTCAAGGCGATGTTCACCCCCCATGCTTCTGTGGTGACAGTGGGAATTTCTTCTCAAGTGACGGCGATACATTACGGTTATATGTCTCCCATTAAAGCAGCACTGGAAAGTGTCGTTCGTTTTTTGGCTAAGTCGTTCAGCGCAGATAGTGAAGTCCGTTTTAATTGTGTTGGATCGGGACCTTTAAAAACAAGTGCTTCGGCAGGTATTCCTAATTTTTTGAAAAATTATTTATTTGCCGAAAAGTTAACCCTAAGAAAAAGAGCTTTGGAAACGCAAGAAGTTGCCAATACGATCGTCTTTTTGTTGAGTGATTGTTCCAGTGGCATCAATGGTCAAACCGTTGTTGTCAATGCGGGCATGGATTTTAATTATTTTGATGAACAAGTGGTTGATGCGGTAATTTAAAGAAAAGAGTAAGCGTATGAAATTTGTTGTGTGCGGTTCTGGATCTTGGGGTACGGCTATGGCAGTGCATTTGGCTCGTATTGGATATGAACTCATATTGGTTCCTCGTTCCGAAGAAAAAGCAAAAATTATGCGAGAGAGCAGAGAGAATACATACTATTTGCCGCGCATTCCATTTCCCGGCAATCTATACGTAGATACGCGCTGTGACAAACACCTTAGCACATGCGATGCCTTATTTTTCGCTTGTCCCATGAAAGGCCTTGTGGACTTGTGTACATTGTTAAAAACAGGTTGTTCAAAAGATTTATGGATTATTTCTCTCATTAAAGGCTTAGATTATGCCACGTTGCGTACGCCTTCTGATATTATTGCCCAATTTTTCCCTGAAAATCCAGTGGCTTGTTTGTCGGGGCCTACGTATGCCGTTGAATTTGCTTTGGGGAAACCCGCAGCAATGGTTTTGGCGTCTCTTAATCCTCATTTGGAGCCACTTCAAAAGGCAATCAGCAGTGCGCATATGCGTGTGTATCGTAGCAACGATCTTTTGGGGGTAGAGACTGCGAGTTGTTTGAAGAATATCTACGCTTTAGGGGCCGGTATTTTAGATGGACTGCAGTTGGGAGACAACGCAAAATCTGCTTACTTAACACGCGCACTCAAGGAAATGGCATATTTAGGTTGCGCCTTAGGAGGGCAAAAAGAAACGTTTTATGGATTGAGCGGCTTAGGTGATTTAATGGCCACTGCACAGGGGACTTGGAGCAGAAATCGCACATTTGGAGAACTGCTCGCAAAGGGGAGATCCGTCGAAAGTTTAACGAAAGAATTCATGGTAGAAGGTTATGGGAGTTTGCGCGGATACCATGCATTAGCGAATAAAATGCAAATAGAAGTTCCCATTTTACAGAATTTATATGACATTCTGTATAACCAACATCCTTTGGACGCCGCTGTCCATAATTTGTTGTCGCGTCCATTGAAGAATGAATTTTAATGACTTAAGTGTTTTATTGAAGCGGCCCTTCATTTGATGGTTGCTAAATGGTACGTTTCTCGTTCAATCCTTGTATTTATGAATAGCTTATGTGCCTATGCTACCCAATGGTATTGTTTTTGGGTAGGTATCGTTTTGTTTTCAGCGGGTTGTCGATCGAATCATTTCGCTTCAACAACGCACATTCAATTGCAGTTGGAACAAATACGTGATTGCATGGAAAAACAACAATTTACGCTTGCAATTCAAGGGTTGCAACAGTTACAGATGCATTGTCCAAACAATCCGCAGGTATTGGAATTACTGGCTCTCTCATACGCTGAAAATAAACAAATCTACTTGGCAGCGCGAACGTTTGAAAAAACGATCCACGCGGATACAACGGGAGATTTTCAGGAAAATGCACTGCACGCGGCTCATACCTATGAACAGGTGGGTGATTTCTATTCCGCTTCGCGTTGTTACCGGCATTACTTAAATCATTTTCCCAAAGATAGGTTGGCTTGGTTTGCTTTGTCTGACAGTGAATCTAAATTAGAACATCACACAAATGCGCTGCAAGCATTTTTAAGAGGTATAGATTTACTTAAAACGGATTTAACCGTTGAACAAATGGTAAAGTTGAGCCAACTGTGTTTTGCTGCTAAGAAAATAGAAGAGGCGATTTATTGGAATTTAGAGGCATTGAAAATTGAATCGGAAAATGTAAACATTTATTTGCAAACATTGCGTATGGCACACGAGCAAAAGCATTCTGTTTTGATACGCAAGTTAATTGAAGCGCTTGATTCTTTGGATAAAAATGCATTGGAAAAAGAACAATTGGATTTTTTAAGAAAATTGTACGGATTGAAGCCTCAGTGAGCTTGTATCAATTGGTTTGACACCTATTGTATACGGCATTAAAATTTGAACATGAGCTTAACCATAAACAATCTGATTCAATTTGCAATTAATCAGCAAGCTTCCGATATTCACTTGAGAGTTAATGAGCCACCTACCTTGCGCGTTGATGGACTTATGTGCCCACTTGATCTTCCTGCTTCAACGAGCGAAGAAATGGAAAATTTTGCGAAAACATTGATACCCGAAAAAATGATGGCAGCGTTTAAAGTCTCACGGGAGGTAGACTTTGCCGTCAATCCGGAAATTGAAAGTCGCAAAGTCCGTTTGCGTGTGAACGTATTTACTAGCTGCGAAAAATACGGTATTGTCATGCGTATTATCAACGACGACGCACTATCGTTAGATAATTTGGGATTACCAACGCACTCTTTGGAAAAAATTAAGGATTTGTTAAATAGTCCTCGAGGACTGTTGTTGGTTACGGGACCTACAGGTTCTGGAAAATCTACTACGCTGGCTGCAATGATCGATTGGATCAATGCACATTACGCCAAGCACGTCATTACCATAGAAGATCCTATCGAATACCTTTATCAACCTGATCACTGCCTTATTACGCAACGAGAATTAGGTAAGGATACACCTTCATTTCAAAAAGCTATTACGGGTGCTTTACGCCAAGACCCGGACGTGATTTTGGTTGGAGAGATGCGTGATCTGGCAACCATTGAAGCTGCCGTTTCGGCTGCCGAAACGGGACATTTGGTGCTGTCAACTTTACACACAACAGGATCTACACGTACCGTAGATCGCATTATAGATGCGTTTACGGAGGGGAGCAAGGAATTGGTAAGAACTCAATTGGCGTCCAATTTAATCGGTGTTATTTCGCAAGTATTATGCAGGAAGAAATCTTCCAAGGGCCGTGTTGCGGCTTTTGAAATCATGACGCGAGCCGACTCCATTTCTAATCTTATTCGAGAAAATAAAACATTTCGTATTCAAACGGAAATTGAAGTCAATCAAGGACTGGGTATGCTTCCCTTGGATCGTCATTTGTTTGATTTGTATGCAAAGGGAATGATTTCGGAGGAAGAAGCCTTTGCCAAAGCGCAATTTGCAAAAGAATTGATGGAACGTATTCGGGGGGACAAAACGGCCGTTAAAAAGAAAGGTTTATTTTCATTTTGATTTTTTTGAAATTCCCATTTGCATGTTAAATCAGTTATGAAAAAAGAAAGTGGTGCGGATGAAACAAATCGGATAGCTTCAATTGATTTAACTATTCAAAAAAAGTTTTTGGACGATCGCAAGGTCTTTCTATGGGGAGAAATCGATGACGACTCTGCCAAAGAGGTGACGGAAAGGTTAATTTATTTAGAATTAGAAAATTCCGGAAAAAATATCTCCTTTTACATTAATACCCCCGGTGGTTCCATTACCGCAGGTATGGCCATTTATGATACGATGCAATTGATTCGTTCACCTATTTCTGTTATCGTAACTGGGTTAGCCGCTAGTATGGGATCTATTTTGTTATGTGGTGCCCCTAAAGGACATCGTTATTTGTACCCGCATGCCCGTGTTTTGATTCATCAGCCTCTCATTATGGGGCGCATTGAAGCACCAGCCGTCGACATCCACATTCAAGCCAAAGAGATGGAGAAATCGCGAGAAGAATTAAATAAAATTTTGGCAAATGCTTCAGGACAGAGTTTAGATAAGATTATGAAAGACACGGATCGTGATTTTTATTTAAACGCGGAAGAGGCAATAGCGTATGGATTAGCTGACAAAATTGTTTCCATTGGACTCGTATAACAATGTTTGTGGATGAAGTGGAGGTCTTTTTGAAGGCAGGAGACGGGGGAAACGGTTGCCGGAGCTTTCGCAGAGAAAAGTTTATACCCAAAGGGGGGCCCGATGGTGGCGATGGAGGTAAAGGTGGCGACATTATTTTAGAATGTTCTCCACACGTCAATGACTTGCGTGATTATCGTTATAAACCCCACACACGCGCTGAAAATGGTCAATCCGGTAGAGGGTCGGATTGTTACGGACGACAGGGGGCTGATTATATTTTAAAAATGCCTCCAGGAACGGTTATTTTGAATGCTTGTACACAGCGTATAGTTACCGAGATTTTATCGATAGGGCAACGTATTGTTTTGCTAAAGGGCGGAAAAGGTGGATTGGGAAACATTCACTTTAAATCTTCTACCAATCAAGCTCCCATTCAGACAACACCGGGTAAACCGGGTGAAGAAGGTCGCTTTAAGCTTGTTTTAAAAACAATTGCAGATTTAGGTTTAATAGGTTTCCCCAATGCAGGCAAGTCATCACTCATAGGTCAATTAACCAAGGCTCAACCCAAGGTTGCAAATTATCCTTTCACCACATTGCACCCAAGTGTGGGCGTTTTGACGGAAGAAGGAGGTCGACACTTGTATTTGGCGGATATTCCTGGATTGATTGAGGGAGCAAGTCAAGGTAAAGGTTTAGGCTATCGTTTCTTAAGGCACATTGAGCGTTGTCAGAGTTTATTATTTGTCATTGACATGGCGGGTGTTGATACACGCAAACCTTGGTTGGATTACAAAAAACTTTGCCGGGAACTAAAAAATTACGGCGAGCACTTGGTGAAAAAACCGCGCTTTGTGATTGCCAATAAAATGGATTTGTCGGAAGCGATTGAAAATTTGAATGTTTTTAAAAGTAAGATTCAAGATGTTCCCATTTTACCAATTTCTTGTTACAGTGGCAGTGGATTAAAAGAATTACGAACTTATTTATTTACACACGCTGGGTCACCTACATTGCGCTTTCCAGCAGAGGGTGCCACAAGTTAATGGATTTTATTTTGTATGCGTATAACTCTGTTTATGGATGCTGGTTTTGACCAATTAAAGCTTGGCATTGCAAATGAGGATCGTTGGGTGTCTACCGTAGAGTACGAAGGTTTTATTGTAGATCATTTCAGTGAGATGGTAGGTAAATGCTTCAGCGAAGGTGGTATGAAGTTTACAGATTTGACGCGTGTTTGCTTTTTGAATGGTCCCGGCTCCACCATGAGCATCCGAACCATTTGTTCGTTCGTTAGAACTTTGAAATTATTGCAACAGGTTGGAGAAAATGCTATTCACGTGGCGAATCATTTGCATTTTTATCAAATCTATCAAACGCATGTTGAATGTCGTTGTTTGCCGTTTTGCATCGTGGCAAAAGCAGGTTTTCATCAATATTTATGTTTGCACGTGAACGACAAGCATAAGTTGGACGTGATACGTAAAGTGGATAAGAATTTGGATGACGATGGCAAAACATCACTTATTAAGCTTTCGCATCCTTCTTTGCCTAAAGAAGAATGCGTGCACTATCATTTATCACAATGTTTGCCATTACTTTATTTAAGGGATCCCTGCATTTGGCAAGCTACATCGAGTCCAGATTTGTATCAAGGATCCGCATAAACGTTGATGGGGTTGCCATGTTTTTGAATTTGTGTTGCTACAGGCCTGCATAAAATGAGTTAAATCGTATTGATACCTTGATTATTTTGCCATCTTCAGACGCATTTGCAGAGTGTCTTCTCAAAAGATTTTATCCCATTGGTCTTGGGAAACTTCAATGCTTTCTTGGGCGCGTTGTTTTTGGTCGCGTACCCAACGAATAACTTCGGCTACGGGTTCGATAAGTTCGCGAGGAATGTAGCGCCCGATTTCGGCCAAATCGTATAAAGCATGCGCAAGAGGAACGTTTTCCATGATGGGAATATCATAATCCATGGCAACTTTTTTCATGACCTGCGCTTGAAAACCTGTACCTTTGGCCAGGACAATAGGTAATGGGACTGTGATTTCATCATAATAGAGTGCGATTGCGTAATGCGTAGGATTGGTGACGAGAGCAGAAGCTCGTTTCGTCTTTTGCGCAGGTCCGCCTTGTAACAGTTCTCTGTGAAGCTGCTTGCGCTTCCCTTTGATCGTTGGATCACCTTCCATTTCTTTGTATTCTCGTTTGACTTCATCTTTAGACATCATGAGTTGTTTGGTGTGATTGTGCCGCTGGAATATAAAATCCAGAAATGCAACCACGATGTAGGCAAACCCAACATTATAGGCAAAAGTTTTTAAGATGCTTGGTATGATGTTTACAAAATTATTGAGTCCTGCGTAAGGAATTTTTAAGAGGGGATCTAAAACGTCTCGAATAACAAAGTAGAGTAGGGTGCTCAAAAAAATAATTTTTGCTGCCGATTTAAGAAATTCGATTAAATTTTTCATCGAAAACATCTGTTTTAGTTTCGATACGGGATTAAGTTTATCCAATTTTGGCATAATACTTTCGGGGGCCATTAAAAGCCCAAATTGTAATACGTTTGCCATAACTCCGGTAATAAACACAAGCATAACTAGCGGGAGAACTACTTTGATGCCAACTTTGAGGCAAACGAATATCATGTCTGGGAAAGCGTCTTCAAATGGCTGCGTAAAAAATTGGCGTGGGGCGACGATTAAATCCATCAGAGTTTGCAAAATGGTAACACGCGATAACCCAAGGTAAGTAAAGATAACGATCAAAAGTGCCGTGGACGTTACATCTTTGCTATTGGGTACTTGACCTTTTTTTCTTGCATCACGAATTTTTTTGGGTGTAGGCTGTTCCGTTTTGTCGCTCATAATGTCAATGTTGCAGTGCGTTTAGAAAACGTTGAGCCAAATTATGCAATTCAAAGTTGTTTAAAAAATATTCTCCCAAGTGTGCCAAGTACAGGATAAAAAAGAACATGGCCAGGGCACTTTTAATGGGCATTGCAAGAAAAAATACGTTGAGTTGAGGTGCGAATCTTGTGACCATACCAAGCCCAAATTCCGATAAGAATAAGATGAATAGCACGGGACCACCGAGCAGTGCAAGCATGGAGAAAAGACCATCACCGAAAGCCGTTAAAAAGAAATTTGGAAGCCAATTTTCCAATGGAGGAAAGGGACTAAATATAGGAAATGTCAAGTAGCTTACGTAGACCATTTCCAGAATTTTCAAGAAGGCGCCGCTGAGCAAAGCTAGAATAAGTGTAAATTTCATTAAAAAGTCGCCCAAAGGACTCGTTTGCGAATTACTTAAGGGATCAAACATACTTGCCATGGAAGCCCCACGTTGTGTGTCGATGAGAAATCCTACGCCTTGAGCTACGTAAAATATAAAATTGCTCAACAAGCCTAAAACGATGCCTAAAATAGATTCTTTAAGAATATAGCCTAAGCAACATAGTACATCTGCTTTTACGTATTCTAAACTGCTTGGAAGGAATAAGGGGACAAGAATGAGAGATAAGGCAACTATGAGCGCTCTACGCCCTGTGCCCGTTAAGTATTGTGACGAGAAGAATACAGAAATGGAACAAAAAGCCAACATGCGGGTACAGCAAATGAGCGCACACAATAAAATGTCTTTAATCGGCAGAAGATCGTGAAATGGGTTCATTATTTACCCGTAATTCTCGGAATTTGAATAAAAATTGACTCTATATATTTTATGAGTTCGTTGCCTATCCAATGCGCCGAAAATAGCAAAACGAGGGTAATGCAGATCAATCTCACCGCAAAACTTAAAGTTTGTTCTTGGACTTGCGTGAGTGCTTGGAGCAAACTTACTCCTAAGCCAACAATGGTTGCCAATAGGATGGAAGGTAATGACAAAATCAAAACAAGCATCATTACCTTACTTGCTATATCTATAATAACCGACTGCCCCACAGTAAAAGAATAATAAAATAGTGTGACAATATCAAGTATAATAAAGTGTTTTGATGCAAAGTTGAATTTTATTATGCCCTACGATGTCGTTCGGAAAAACATTGCGTGCTTTTGCAGTGAGTAGGCTATACGTCATTGATATTTCGTGTAGTGGTTGAGAATCGGTTGAAGAATAGCCTATTTCTTTGGAAAACGTGAACATAATTGCCCATTTTCCTTAACAATAGATAGACTTTAGAGAATTACTATTTGTCTCTGTGCAAGCATCTTGGGTGTTACTTATAGCGGCAACGGATAGGATCCATAGCGTCCCGTAAGGCGTCGCCTAAGAAGTTTAGGGTAAACAACGTTGATGAAAAAAATAGGCACGGGAAAATAAGTAACCAAGGGTGTTCTTCCATGTGTCGAGCGCCATCGAAGATGAGAATTCCCCAGGAACTTAAAGGGGGTTGTATGCCTAAGCCTAAAAAACTGATGAAAGCCTCTTCTAAAATGATATTAGGCATGAGCAATGTACCGTAAACAATGACTGTACTCGTTAGGTTAGGTAAAAGATGTTTACGCCAAATGCCCAATGTAGATTGTCCCATACATCGAGCACATTGTACAAAAGGATGCACTTTTAGGCTTAAAATTTGTGTTCGTACCATGCGTGCCATCGTTAACCATTTTATACATCCAATGGAAAATATAAGTAGGGTGATGTTACACCCTAAAAAGGTCATAAGTAGTATTACCAATAATGTAAATGGCAGCGGGTACAAAATGTCTACTATACGCATGAGCAGGCGATCTACGTTACCACCACAATACCCTGAAATAATGCCGTAAACCAGTCCAATGCTTATGGCGATAAAACTAGCGGCACATCCAACGAACAAAGAAGTTCCCCCCCCATACAATATGCGGGCCAATAAATCTCTTCCCAAGATATCCGTTCCGAACCAATGGTTTAGAGAAGGTAATTGTGCGCTCATGAGTAAGTTTTGAGAATGGTAATCGTGCGTGTAGAAGCAAGGTCCCAGTAGGCATAGACCGATGATACTACACAAACATATGACGTTGCATAAAACCCATGGGTTTTGAAAAAAATAAGGGGAAGTATTTTGAAGAGAATATTTCACGAATTTGATCTTTGCCGAGGATCTAACATCAGCGAAATTAAATCGACAAGCAGATTAAAAAAGATAATTAATAAGGCAAAATAGAGAACTGTTCCCAACAATAAGGGTGTGTCCCTTTGCCCAACCGCTGTAATAAATAGGGAACCTGCACCCGGAATTTGAAATAATGATTCAATAACGAGCGATCCACTCATAATGGCAGCCGAAGTTGGACCCAGGTAGGTCAATATGGGAGCCAGGGCATTTTTTAATACGTGGAAGGTAAAAACGCGTGCCTTGGATAAACCTTTTGCAAACGCAGCATTTACAAAATGCGATGAAAATACCTCCAGACAGTACGTTCTTGTTAGACGCGCCATGTAGCCACTGTACATGCATGCCAGTGTTAGGGTGGGCAAAATGCGATCCGTCCAATGATTCCACCCAATGGCTTGAAACCATTGCAGTTGTAGTGCAAAAACAAAGATGATACATGGACCCACAACGAAAGTTGGCAACGTTAATCCAAACAAAGAGATACTCATCAATGCATGATCTATCCATGTATTGGCTTTAACGGCGGCAATAACTCCCAAAGTTCCACCCCATAATACGGTTACCAACATAGCCCAAAATCCCAATTCAAAACTTACGGGAATACGTTTCTTGAGTAGCTGATTAACGCTGTATCCGGGATAACGCATGGATGGACCCAAGTCCAAAGCTAATAAATTTCTTATGTAATGCGTGTATTGTACTAGAATGGGTTGATCGTAACCGTAGAATGCATTTAGTTGCGCCAAAACTTTAGGTGAAATACTTTTTTCGGCATCAAAAGGCCCTCCGGGAACCCAATAGGCAATAAAAAACGTTAAAGTCAATAGACACCATAAAACTAATATTGCCTCCACAAGACGTCCTATAGCTAGTTTTAACATCTTTGCCCATTCAATTTATTATACTTTATTTTAAAGATTGTTTTGCACTGCCAAATTGCAAGTTAATTTGTTAAAAAAATAGCCTTAGCACTCCTTAAAATCTATCAATTTCTACTGTTGTTATTGTACTTAATCCCAGATGTGCGTTATAATTTTTTGGTAACAGGCCTGCGGTGTGAGGCCAAATTTTTCAAACAATTGCTCTTGAGGGGCACTGATGCCGAATTGGTCAATGCCTATTACAAGGCCATGCATACCCACAAATTGATGTGCCAAATAAGGACATCCCGCTTCAATAAAAATACGGCGCAGGCATTGTTTGGGTAAAATTTCAGCCTGGTACGCTTCGCTTTGTTGCAGAAATTTTGTACGCGATGGCATGGAAACAACGCGCGCATTGGGGCCTAATAATTTTGCCACTTCTAAAGCCAACGAGACTTCACTACCACTCGTAATCAGGATATATTTCAGCGTTTGCTGCTCCCTACGTAGAACATAAGCACCTTTTAGGGTACCGGCACGTTTTTGTTGCGAGTCCAACGCAGATAATAAGGGTAAATCTTGTTTGGAAAGGATAAAAACGTTTGGGCTGCTCGTGCATTGTGCAGCCATTTGGAAACAACCGACCATCTCATCGTAATCTGCAGGTCGAAAAACCTGTACGTTGGGGATCATTTGCAGAGAAGCCATGTGCTCGATCGGTTGGTGGGTAGGGCCATCCTCACCCACGGCAATGGAATCGTGCGAGAAAAAATAATTTACGGGCAAATGAGCGAGAGCGGCTACCCGCAGTGCCGGTTTTAGGTAATCGGAAAACGCCAAAAAGGTGGAGCCGCACGGCTTAAATATTTTATCGTAAGCGATACCGTTCAAGATAGCACCCATGGCATGTTCGCGAATACCAAACATTAGATTGCGCCCTGTTAAATTGTTCCGTTGAAAGATAGTGCCATCCTTGATAAAGTTCTTTATGGATTCAAATAGGTCCGCGCTGCCACTCACCCATAGGGGATCTTTTTGAGACACTTGATTGAGAACTTCACCAGCTATGGATCTCGTTGCCTGAGGCTTTGTGGATGCCACTTGCAGGCCTTTAAAAAAAGCATCGTCTAGGTGGGTCGGTTCGTATAATAATTTTGCTTTTTCTGGATTTTCTTGACTCCAGGCTTGAAAAGCATGAGACCATTGGAGGTAGGTTTTCTGCAATACTTGCCTGCGTTTTTGAAAGTACTGGTAGGTTTTTTCGGAAATAAAAAAGTGCTCTTCGGGATTCAGGCCCAAATTTAACTTTGTTTGCTTTGCAAATTTGATGCCCGCAAATCCATGCGCTTTGGAGGTTCCTTCAACATTGGGTAATCCTTTTCCGATAAGCGTGTTTAAAATGATGAGATGCGGCTTACCTGCTCGCGTCTTTGCCCATTGATACGCCTCTTTAATTGCTTCACAATTGTGGCCATCAATGCTACGCACGGCCCAGCCGATGGCTTCAAACTTATCTTGTACATTTTCCGTTTGCGAGGCGGACAGAGGAGCATCCAGCGTTATTTGGTTGGCGTCGTAGAATAAAATTAAGTTGTCGAGCCCCCAGTGCCCTGCCAATGCGACGCTTTCCTGACCTACGCCTTCTTGTAAGCATCCATCTCCGCAAAGGCATATCACCGCGTTGTCGAAAATTGTATGTTGTTCGGAGTTAAAATAAGCGGCTGCCTTTTTCTGCGATAAAGCCATACCGACCGCGTTCCCAATACCTTGGCCCAAAGGACCTGTGCTTGCCTCGACGCCGAGTGTATGGCCAAATTCCGGATGCCCCGGCGTTTTACTCCCCAATTGACGAAAATTTTTGAGATCTTCTATGGAGATGGGATAGCCACTCAAATGTAAAAATGTGTATAAGAAAATGCTACCGTGACCTGCGGAAAGCACAAAACGATCTCTGTTCAACCACCTTGGATTGCTGGGATTATAATTTAAGCATTGGCCAAATAAAACAATGCCCAATTCGGCACACCCTAATGGGAGTCCCAAATGACCGGAGTTGGCTTTTTCAATTGCATCTATGGCAATGCCACGACTTTCATTGGCGATTGTTTGTAATACCAAGTTCATTTTTTGCGCCCGGTTGAGGATTTTCAAAACTATCTATAATCCATTGCGATAAAACCTTTTGCGGATTTTTAACAAATTCATCCGTTAGTATAAAATCTTCTTTTTGCTGATTACGCGCAATAATTTTTAATGCATACGCGAGGTCTTTAAACAGCAATTCGCACAATGCATGGATCGTTTTATCTTGTTCTATACTTTGTTCCACAAGCAATTTTTCAGCTTCCGGAGAAAATTTGATTTTAAGTCCATTCGCTTTAAAAAAATTATCTTCGTATGCTTTTATAGATTTTCTACATGTTTTTTCGAGTACCGGCTGATTGTTTAAAAGTAACTGCTTTAAATAGTTCTCTTTATCTTTGAGCGTATCCATATTGATTTCAAAAAAGTGGATGCCCGAAGAAGGTAATTCGAATTTAAAATTTCGCAATATTCGTTCTAAAATCGTCATGAGGCCTCGGGCTCCCGTTTTTTCCTGTTCGGCTAAATGTGCAACTTCCTCAATGGCTTCTCGTGTAATTTGCATGTCGATACCGTACCCTTTAAAATCATTTTGGTACTGATTTAAAATAGACCCTTCGGATTCTGTTAAAACGCGGATAAGATCTTTTTGTTTGAGAGAGTCGCAGGCTACACGAATGGGAATACGTCCAATAAATTCAGGTTCAAATCCGTATTGAATAAAATCTTGCGTGGTCACTTTGTGTAAATAAGAAGTTATTTCTTCGGTATTGATTTCCAAATTTATGCCAAACCCTATGGTTGACTGCTCGACACGCCGCTTTATAATTTCGGCTAGTTTGTCAAAAGCACCACTGAATATAAATAAAATATGTCGGGTATTAATGGTGCGTTTCTGCGATTTACCTTTGCCTTTTTGCAAATCTAAAACAGCTTGAAATTGTCCCATCATATCCGTCGGTGTCACTAAATTTACGTCACTTTCTTCCATAAGTTTTAGCAGGTTAATCTGTACCCCTCTGCCGGAAACATCGCGTCCTTGCGCATTTTGTACGGACGCAATTTTGTCAATTTCGTCGACGTAGATAATGCCATATTGTGCCAAATCAACGTTGCCATTGGCTGCTTTTACGAGATCGCGAACCAAATCTTCTACGTCACCCCCTGCGTATCCTGTTTCTGAAAATTTTGTTGCATCTGCTTTGACGAATGGGACCCCGATACGGCGCGCTATGGTACGGATCAAATAAGTTTTACCAACACCCGTAGGCCCTAAAATCAGAATGTTCTGCTTGTGATAATTGTGCTGTACGTATGCGGGATGTTCTAGGCAACTTCTTACATGATTGTAATGATCGCAAATACCCACCGACAAAACCTTCTTTGCTTCATTTTGTTGAATGACGTATCTGTCTAAAAAATCGCGCATTTCCCGAGGCTTTAGATTAAAATTTTCAATTTGTTTTAAAATTTCCAAATTTGATGCTTCTTCTGTTGTATTTTTTGAAGAGGTATTTTCCGCTTCATTGCCTAAAAACCCTGCATGGTCAAAGTGCAAAGATGCTTGGCCAAAGATTTCTTGTAGTTTTTCTTTGATGTTTTCTAGATTATCTTCCTTTTTCTCCATAAAGGATTGACTTTGATCAATTATATAATTGATCATTTATGCAGGCTAGTAAATTCAAAATTTAATCAAAAATAGCATGAGGCCTAATTTGACAAAAAGAGATCTTGTTTTGCGCATGTGCAAGTCAACGGGTATGGACCCAAAGGAGGCAAGGAAAGCCTTGGAAACGGTTTTGACAAGTATTCAATTGGCATTAGTTAATGGGAAATATGTAGAATTAAGAAATTTTGGTACTTTAGAAGTGTGTATTCACAAAAGTCGCATAGGACGTAATCCGCAGCATCCCAATAAACCTATTGTTATTCCAGATCATGCAGTGATTAAATTTAGACCTGGCCAATCTTTGAAGAAACAATTGAAAAATCTTAATGTAAAAGATTTGCAAAGATTGCTTTAGATGGGACAATGGTAGTTGCGATGGAAACGTTACCAGGTTTTCGCGATTTTTATCCAGCGGAATGTGCCGTACGTAATGCTTTGTTTACGGGATGGAGGAAAGTGGCACGCCGTTTCAATTTTTTAGAGTTTGATTGTCCGATTTTGGAACCTTTAGAATTGTTTACGGAAAAATCGGGCGAAGAAATTAGGGAACAATTATTTGCCTTTGCGGATCGCGGCGGACGAAAAGTGGCTTTAAGACCCGAAACAACTCCTTCGTTAGTTCGATTAATTGGAACGCGTGCCGAAAGTCTAAAAAAACCCATTAAATGGTTTAACATTACAGAAAATTTTCGTTACGAACGTCCGCAAAAAGGGCGATTGAGGTCATTTTACCAATTTAACGTTGATATTGTAGGAGAGGGCTCTTTTTCCGCAGAAGCGGAATTAATTGCATTAGCCATCGAAAGTTTCAGCATATTCGGACTGAGTCGACAACATTTTTATATTCGTTTAAGTGACCGCCAAATTTGGATCCTCTGGCTGAAGGCCTTAGGTATTGAAGAAAGCAGTACCCAGATAGGTTTATTGAGTGTTCTTGATAAGTGGGAACGTCGTGAAAAGAAAGACCTGGAAAAAGATTTGTTGTGCTATTTACCGCGTGCAGTGGATGTGCGGACATTTTTGACCCGCGCTGAAAAATTGCGGAGGTCCAATAAATTGCAAGACATTCGAAGATTTTTTAACGCATTGAAGCTGGATGGTATGCTAAAAGCAATGGTTGTTGAGCGTTTGTTTACTTGGGAAAAATTACTGGAAGAGCTCAGTGCATTGCATTGCGATTCATTTGTACAGATAGATCTGGGTATTGTGCGTGGTCTTGCCTACTATACGGGATTTGTGTTTGAAGTTTTTGAAGCAGATTTGGATGGGCGTGCGCTTGCCGGTGGAGGTCGTTACGATTTACTGTTTAAAAAACTTACGGGACATATCTTACCGGCTGTCGGATTTGCGGTGGGTGATGTCACTTTGGTCGATGTATTACAGAAGTACCGCTTGTTACCCAACATAGTATTTCCTTTAGACTGTTTTGTTATCTTCGAAGACAGTACCTACAAACAAGCTTTGCAGGACGTTAGCAGTTTAAGACAGAACGGCTTATCGGTGATGTACGTACTGGGAGAAATATGCGCTATTTCCAAACAATTTAAGAAAGCTTTTGAGTATAACCCAAACTTCATTTTGTTTTACGGATCCGACGAATTAAGAAATAATCAAGTGCAGGTCAAACATATGTTAACCCACAACATTACTCTCGTTGAAAGAGAAAAATTAGTGAATTTTGTTCGCAATTATACTACAGGTTCTAGAAGAGAATAAGCATTAAAAGTATACCTTTTCATTTCAATTTTAGATTGAATTTGTGTCTTATTTCTTTTATTTTCTTCGTGGATGAAGAATAAATCGAGAGGATTTACTTTAGTTGAAATCATGTTGGCGGGCGTTATGGCCGGTGTTTTTTTGACTTTCTGCACGCAATTCTTTTTAACGCAACTGAATCAATACTATTTAATTTCTGGAAATAATAAATTAAGTGAACAATTGAGAACATTATCGAAATATATGGAAAAAGACGTGCATAATTCGCTCGAATTTTACGTATTTCCCGATTTAACAAGTGCACTTAGTTTTACTTATGCAAGTACGACATTCCCTCAAGTAGGGAATTGCCTACTCTTAATTCAGGAACAAGGCATGATTGCGGGGGGTAGGGGAGTCATTTATTACGTTGGCAGTGAATGCAACAGTGGAACGAAGTTAGCTTATTATCCTTTGTACAGAGCTTTGGTCACATTTTCTGCTCAAAAAAAGATCGTCGAAACGGCCAGCGTTTTGAATCAACTCGTTGTTGGACATTTAAAAAAAGCAACTAGCTCACATGTGCAGCTTTATTCGACAACCAGCCCAGATGCCAGCGGCATTTTTTATTCGACCGAAAGGAGGAGGTTTTACGGTAGTGCTGACTATTATCCGCACATCGCAGGATGTAGGCATGGATTATACGTTGGAACAACTCTTATGCAGCCCGGGTTAAAATTGAAAGTGACCGAAACGCCATGCAATTTTTGCTTCTATTCGCGTAATCCTCGCTTTTGAAGTGTGAAACTTGTCATACTTCTTGTGCGTAAAAGTATCCCTTTAAATTTATGCAACCTTTTACCTTTGAGCTTCATTATTCGAATGGATCTTTTAAATTTTGGTTGCAGTGTTTTTCGGCGAATAATGCGTTTTAACGCAAGCGTGTTACACGATTTGTAAACTAAAATTGTTTTGTAAGATCAAGCAACTAATTGGCGCAAATACGCATCGACTTTATTAGAAGTAATGACGCCGTAATTGATGGTCCCCAACCATCCCGACATAATGATGCCAACGGAGCCCGAGTGATATAGTCCAGCCACATGTTTGGATAAATCCATGGAAACCTTTAATCCTTCAAATTTAGTCCCAAAAGAAGCCCCTTGGACATGCAACGTGTACCGGCTAAATGTTTTTGGTGTAGCCACTTCAATCCAACCTAGCTTGTTTTCTATGCCCGGAACAATTTTATCCAATGCCTGCAACGTTCTCTGTTTTAAATTTTCTTTAGCAGATTTGTAGGCTTCTTCCGATAAATTTACCCAGTCTTCCCACAGGGCATTTGTGGAGGCAACAAGCGTGTAATGGGCGGGTTCATGATCGGGACGGATGTGCGGATAATAGACGGAAAATGTACGACTTTGGGTGTTCAGTAGCTTCAATTCTGAACTGGAAAAGTGCGAGGCTTCAGAAGTAAAGATTAAATCGCCTATGGAGGGTAGCGTTTCTCCTGTTTTTAAACCCATATAGACTTGACAGGAACTCGTATTGAGACGAACCGCTTTGACTTCTTCCAGGAAAGCATCATCCAATATATTTGTGTCGCACCATTTTAGTACGGTTGTCTTTAAATTTGCATTCGAAACAATTGCTTTGCATGCAATGTTTTTACCATTGACTTGCAAACCTTGCACAACCGGTTGACCTCCTATTTTTTCCGTAAAAACTTTTTCCACGAGAGTGCTTTTTGCAATGTCGACGCCATTTTTTTGCAACTCCATGCTCATCGCTTGAATGAGTCGATCGGTGCCTCCTTTGAACGTGTATACCCCTTGACTCATGAAATTAGAAAAAACAATTCCGTAAGTAATTGCGGGATCCTGCAATGTTGAACCGTTGGCATACGTAATAGGTTCCATCAATAAACGATGGATATCGGGCCTATTGGGGAAAAATTCCTCAAAGAGTTCTTCAATCGTACGCGTATCGGCATCGTAAAAATTCATGGCTCTCAAGTGGTTGAAAAATTGTTCAACAACATCCAAAGGAACCTTAAAGGTATGTGTTAGTTTGTCTGTGAAATCTTTTCGGTCAAAAGTTGTGTAAAAATTAAACTGCGGATTGATGAAGCGAACGTTGGGCAATTGTACGATGGAATCTGCAATTTCCCTATTCCAATAACGTCGGCAAGATTTTATCATTCCTATAGGAAATCCATGCAGAGACACATCAAAAATGTATCCTCCGGGGCGCTTAAACCAGGCTGCAAGGCCACCCAATTGAAAATGCTGCTCTAACAATAAAACCGAATGCCCCAATTTTGCCAAACAGTTGGCTGCCGTCAATCCCGATAAACCGCTTCCAATTACGCACACATCGTAGGATGTTTTAAAGTGCCATGCTGTTTTCATTGTAGAGGCGGTAAATTAAATTATAATAAAGATAAAGTTTTCTTTTAAAGAAAGAGTTTTTACCTAGAAACCGCAAAACTTTTTTGTTGTAATGTGCGAAAACTTAAAATTGACTGATTGGACATGGTACGTTACGAAGACATAACCGTTGTTTTGACGTGTGATGATGATTACATACGGCATGCATCGGCTACAATGGCTTCTATTATCGCAAATTCACAGCGAAAGTTTAATTTTTATATTTTCGATTGCGGAATATCTACCCCAAATCTTGATAGAATTCAGTCAATGGATATTTTGCAAAAGGGGCAACACGCTCTGCACGTGGTAAAACCACCTAAACAGCGTTGTTTCGAAGAATTTCCATTACCAGCTCACTTTTCTCCCGCAATCTTTTATCGCGTATGCATTCCGGAAATATTATGCGATCAAGAAAAAGTTATCTACGTAGACAGCGACATCATTGTTGAAGGAGATTTAGGAGAATTGTGGGATCAACCGTTAGAAAAGCATTGGCTTGGAGCCGTATACATAGATGATAATTTTATAAAACGTGCTCAATTGAGAAAGTTTAAAGCAAACTTAGGATTAAAGGAAAGCAAACGTTATTTTAATTCCGGTGTAATGTTGATGAATTTATCTGTTATGCGAAACGAGTGTGTATTGTGCAAAGTTTTGGATTTTTTGCACAAAAATCCCAACATGAAACTTTCTTGTCCAGAACAGGACATTCTTAACCTTATCATTGATCGGTCAAATATTTTTGAACTGGCACCTAAATATAATTTTACACCTTTTTCTCCGTTGGCGAAGAAAACCTTGAAATTGGGCAAGCCCGTTTGCATTCATTTTACCGTGTATAAACCTTGGGATTTTCCGCAATGTGTCGTTAAATTGCTAAAGAAAATCTATGCATTCAAACTGTTCCACTTATATTACGTTTACGCTCAACTTACACCATGGGATAACATTCCTTGCAAAACGGCACGCTTTTCGAAAGTTTTAAAATTTTTTTATAAGTCTTTTATGCAACCCATTGAACGTTTTATTAGGTTTTCTGTACGCGACAGAATTTATAAAAAATTAGGACTATGATTCCCATTGTTGATTTTCTGAAGCATACAACTTAATCAACGGATTCATTTTAAGGATACCCAAAATTGATCGGCTCTGGCTGTAATAGAAAAGCCCCGATTTAAATTCAAAGTAACAAACCACAGGTTATATCGATCCCTGCGGTTGATTGATTCTCCCGACGGTCGGAACATGTATTCGGGAAAGTAGGCATGGGAATTGCTTTATATGCAATTGGTTTTATGAGTAATGCAAACTCTTAAAATCACAGTGACCGGTGGTTCAAAAAATTTGAAGAAGGTAATAAAAGCCAATGAATGTTTTGTATAAAGATCCTCAAAAGCGTAAACCGCTACAAAAAGTTTACACACAAATGGGATTAATGGAACCCGATTGGGACCTTGTAATGCGCTACTTGCCTTTATTGAAATCAATGGTTGGAAAGGTATTGCTCCATTGTTCAACGACAACCGATAGAGAAAACATATACACCGTAGGGTTATTGGGATTAATTTCTGCCACGCAAACTTTTAAAAGGGAAGCAAAGTGTTCTTTTGGTTCCTATGCTTCCATCCGCATTAAAGGGGCATTGTTGGACGAATTGAGACGGTTAGACTGGTTGCCGAGAGGTTTAAGGTTAAAAGTAAAAAACTTTCAGCACAGAGTTGTACAATTGGAGCAAAAATTTGGACGCCCTTTATCAAACGAAGAAATTTGCAATTATTTACACGTAGATAAAACCTACGGGGAACGTATTAAGCGGTACGCTAAGCCCATAGTTCACGTCCCATTAGACATTGTGCACAGCGCTGCAGATAACGAGGATGAAAATTACTCCCTACAAGAAGTCTTAGCTGATTTAAGTCAGGATAATGGTCGAGAAATCTTTGAAAAAAAAGAAATATGGCAAATATTAAGAAAATGTTTAAAAGAACTGCCAAAATTTTCGCAACAATTGTTAAGTCTTTACTACGTCGAAAACTTACGTTTATCAGAAATTGCAAAAGTTTTCCACTTAAGTGAATCACGCATTTGCCAAATTCACTCCGAAGTGATTGCAAAATTAAGGAAAAAATTATTTGAATATTTAAAACATTAGTGGAAAAAGCATTGCGCACTTTAGTGGGAAACTTGTAAAGCTTCCGGTAAAGTACGATCAAAGTTATCCATCAACGAGGAATCCTGCAATCGGGCTTTTCGCATGCGCGCATACACGCACGCGTTGGCCTCGCAAAAGATTATTTTTACCGACTTTTTTTGCAGGGAATACGTAACCGTGTGCAATGAATCCAATCCAGTTGCGTCGATAAATGAGACATGCTTTAGGCGCAAAACGATTGTATGTACTTTGTCGTTTACTTTTGTCAGTGCATTTTGAAATGTTTCAATAACGCCAAAGAAGAAGGGTCCTTCAATGGAGTATACGACGATACCGTCGGGTATTTTCTCCAAAATGTTCTCGTGCTTTAATATTTGTTCATTATTGAGTTCAATTTGAACGCTCTTGGCCATGCGTCGCATGAAGAATAAAGTAGCCAATACAGCTCCAGCGTTAACGGCTATGACTAAATTGCCAAATACTGTTAGGAAAAAAGTAATCAGCAGTACTGTGCTATCCGACCTTGGGGCTCTCAAAAGAATATGTGAGAAGCGTGTTATATCGCTCATCTTATAGGCAACTACAAACAAAATAGCCGATAGGGTAGCGAGTGGAATTTTGCTGGCTAGAGGTGCCAAGAAGACGATGAGTAGGATGAGAGTTATGGAATGTACGATACCCGCTATGGGAGAATATCCGCCACTTCGAATATTGGTTGCCGTGCGGGCAATGGCTCCCGTGGCTGCAAAGCCACCCCATAGAGGTGTCAAAATATTTGCAATGCCTTGTCCAATGAGTTCTTGGTTAGAGGTATGGCGGCTCCCTATCATGCTATCTGCCATAACGGCCGATAGCAAAGATTCAATGGCTCCTAGTAAGGCAATGGTAAATGCAGGTCCTACAAGTTCTAACAGTCGTGGGAAGGTACACACAGGAAAATGAAATGAAGGAAGCGTCTGAGGAATACCTCCAAAGGCAGATCCAATGGTTGCAACGGAGTTGAAATTAAAAATCCATTGAATCACAGTTGCCATTAAGAGAACAACCAGTGCACCGGGAAGGCGTTGTAGGTACTTTTTTGAAACAATTAGCGTACCTAAGCTTAACAAACCTATACATGTTGTTGTAACATCCAACGTTGGAAAAGCTTGTATGATGGCAAGTAGCTTGTTGTGAAAATGCAAATCATGAAAGTGTACATCGAGACCGAAGAAATCTTTCCATTGTCCAACCCAAATAATAACGCTTATACCCGAAGTAAATCCAACAATTACGGGTTCTGGGATATATTTTATGATGGATCCAAAGTGCATTAGTCCCATCAAAATGAGGATAATTCCAGCCATCAGTGTTGCAAGTTGCAAACCTTCTATACCGTACCGTTGCGTAATGGATGCCAAAATAACGATAAATGCTCCCGTAGGTCCAGCAATTTGGACGCGACTGCCTCCAAAAATGGATACGCATAGACCTGCCACGATGGCCGTATACAGGCCATTTTCGGGATGCACTCCAGAAGCGATCGCAAAAGCCATCGCTAAGGGCAGAGCCACAATACCCACAATGCATCCTGGAATTATGTTTTCTCTAATGGCTTTTAAGTCCAAAAGTCCTTCATGCTTGGCTTGTCTGATTATAAACATGCAACAATTTTTTGAAAAAAGTAAAACTGTGCATAATTTTCATTGAGTCAAGTCAATTTTAAAGAAATAAGTGGCTTTTGAAACTTATCTTTAAACGACCCTTAAAATTTTCCTAAAGGTATCGTAAAAAGAGACGTTATACATTAGTACGATGAAAAACTTTTACAAGTCATTAATTTTAGGTTTGTTCGTAAGCGTTACAAGCTTTTTAAAAGCCTACCCTAAATTTTCAGGTAATCATGTATCCGATAATCACTATCATAACGTTACATATGATGTACAACAGGGAAATTATTACAACCTGCTGAGATCCATTTGGGACGGAAGTGCCGATAGAAGTATGTTTAGAAAAATAAGAGATATTCTTGTTCAGGAAGGTGATTCGGCGTACTGGTTCGAATTTTCTCGTAAAATTAATGAAGTTCGAGCTAACTTTTTTAAAACTTCAATGCCTTTAAAAATGTTCATTCACGACGAAACAGTAGGTCTGCCTGGAAAAGTACAAGAGATTTTCAAGTTGAATAATTTGCATGAAATGCCAAACATGTTAGGCTTAACTTTGTATCTTATAAGTTTTTTAAGCGATGATGATTTAACCGAAATAGAAGATACTAACGCCCCGCTTAAGGCAAGCGTAGAAAACATTTTAGGCGTTCAATACGACCAAATGTTGGATAGTTTTTTTACGATAAATACGTAATTGACCAACTTTTAAAGAAAACATTGCACGTTTTAAGGTTACATCAAGTTAAAGAGACAACGTTTAATTGGAAGACTTGATAAAGCCCCATCGCTTGTGTAAAATTCTCTCTACATTGGCAAATAGAACTTTTTCAGCGATGAGGCCTATGGCAATGATAACAAAAATGATACCCATAACCTGATCCATAGCTTGCATTTCTCTCCCATAATGCAGTAGTTGCCCAATACCCAATCCACCGATGGTACTTACGTAAATTTCTGCCGACATGAGAGACCGCCAAGCAAATGCCCAACTTTGTTTCATGCCTGTGATAATAGAAGGTAAAGCAGCCGGGAAAATAACTGTTAACCACAAATCAACTCCACGTGATCCCATCGTATGTGCCGCTTTTATGTACAAACTTGGGATTTGACGCACACTTGATTCTGTAGATGCGATCAAGGACCATAGAGATCCCATGGTAACAACAAATAAAATGGCACGGTCTGTTTGCCCAAACCAAAGTAGGGTTAAAGGTACCCAGCAAATACTTGGCAATGTTTGAAGACCTAGAACCAGTTTCCCGACGAAGGCGTTCAAAATGTAAAATCGACTGCATAGTATACCCATCGGAATCCCTATTAACACGCTTACGCTGTACCCTAAAATAAGACGCTTGATCGTTATCCAAGTGGCACTCATAAGCGTTCCATCTGCGCAAGCGTGCCATAAAAAACTGACAACTTGGATAGGTGTCGGAAAAATTAAATCAGAACACCCTCCTAAAACGTATAAAAATTGCCATATGCATAAGACGGCAAATAGGTAAGCTATTTTTTTAAGTAAAGATTTTACGACATTTAAGTCCAGACATAGCAAGCGATATTTCATATGCAGGAAGCGTAATCATCATCACCTTTTACGTGCAATACATGGGTGAGTTCGTTGGCAAGTGCGGATACCGACACATCATGCACAGATCTGGGATAGGGTAGCTGAATAGGAAAGTCTTTTAAAATTTTTCCCGGACGCTGAGAAAGCACAATAACCCGTTGCGCCAGTACGACTGCTTCGCGTACGTTGTGGGTTACGAGAAGTATAGTTTTGTGCTGCATGTTCCAAATTTTTTGAACATCTTTGTAGAGGTGTTCACAGGTAAGTGCATCGAGTGCGCTGAAAGGTTCGTCCATGAGTAGCATTTGTGGATTTGGAGCCAAAGCTCTTGCCAATGCGACGCGTTGCTTCATACCTCCGGAAAGTTCGTGAATATACGCTCGTTCAAAGTGACCAAGCCCAACCATACGGAGATAGTACGATGCAATTGTCTTGCGTTCGGCATTTGTTAGCCCTTTCTTGAAGCGCAAGCCATAAACCACATTGCTGAGCACATTGTACCAAGGGAACAAGGCTGCTTCCTGAAACATCATCATACGATGTCGTTCAGGTTGATCGGTATGATATTCATTAACGATAATATTTCCCTCTTTACAGGGTTCAAGATCGGCTACCATGTTTAGCAAAGTAGATTTTCCGCACCCACTGGGTCCTAAAATCGCAACGAATTCTCCCGTTTGTATAGAAAAGGAGATATCATCCAATACTTTAATAAAATGACAGCCCCCCGTAAAAACTTTACTGACGTGACTTGCACAAATTTTAACATCTGTTTCCGTCATACAATTGTCGTACACCCTAAAAGGTTTTAGGGAATTTTCAAGTGAAAAGAAACTGTTTACTTTTTATGAAATCAAAACCACTCTCACCGTAGCGGTTACCCAACGCTGACAACGAAAAACCTCAAAAACTTAAGAAAGGTCTACTTATCTTTTATTTCTCGATGTAAAGTATGACGTCTTAAAAACCTGTTGTATTTCATTTTTTCTACTTTTTCAACTTGCAGCTTTTTATTACGTGTTGTCATGTAACGAGAAACAGGTTTTCCTTCTTTGTGCGCTTCGGTGCATTCAATAATAACGTGTTCTCTTGGCATAAATTTCTATAAACAGTGAAAGTGAATTTAAAATATAAAAAAATTTCTTCAACACAAAAATATAAAAAAACTACTTACGTACGATTTTAAAACTTAAAATTCAGACATTTGTAAAAAAAATGGTTAAAGCTTGCCGTTAGGGTAAGAAAAATATAAACACATACCATGCAGCATTCATTTTTTCGCGCTGTTAATTACCAGCCCAAAGATTCCCTTATAAAAAAATTAATATGGATTTATGGTGGAGTGTTTGTGTGCATGCAAATCCTTAATATTTGGTTCAATAGTCATTGGATTGAAAATCAATTTTCCCTTTCTTTTCCAGGTCTGCTGGCAGGCAAATTTTGGATGTTGTTTTCTTATTCTTTTTTACATGCAGATTTTTTTCATTTTTTGTTCAACGGCTTGATGCTTTATTTCCTAAGTCGTTTTTTGTTAATTTATGAACTGACCTTGAAATCTCTATTAATTTTATATTTTTGTGGGATTGTGGGAGGTGGCTTGTGTTGGTTATCTATACATGCACATCATGCGCATTATTTAATGGGAGCTTCGGCAGGTATTATGGCTTTATTGACTTATTTTTGTCACACGTATCCCGAAAAATCCATATCGTTGCTCGTTTTTTTCGTTTTTCCGGTACAGATAAAAGCTAAATGGCTTATCCGCTTTACCTGGGGGTATGAGGTGATCAATGGCGTGTTGTATGAACTTCAAAACAATGCTTCAATTGCAAATTCTGCGCATTTGGGAGGTATGCTGTGCGGTTTTACCTACTGCCTAGCACAGAGGCATTTCGAATTTTGCCGTGAAAAAAAGGGGAAAAAAATTACATTTAAAACGAATTATCAAGTGCATATAGAAGATGATTTAAGTAGCAATGATCGCGCCCAACGTATTATTCCTTTTGATATTTTTAGAAAATTACGCGAAGGAAATATGGGTTCACTATCTGTAGAAGAAAAGAAGTGGCTTGAGCAGTATAGAAAATTTTAATTTTATAGCATGAATAAAAAATTTCGTTTGTTCTTTTTGACAGCCTTTAAGTATATTATTTTTTGTACAGCACTTGTTTACTATTTGGGAGGTAGGCCGTGTGTACAGGCAAAGAAAACTCGTAATCTTGCAACCGGTGATGAAAAATCTCGAAAAATATTTGTTCAAACGGCAATTATGCGAACAGAAACCATTTTCTTGGTACGCTTTTTGGAAGAACTCCATTTTTTAAAGAAACCCCTTAATGAAATTGATTGCCGTCAAGTAATAGAGGAATTTTTACTGACTTTGGATCCTCAACGTATGTTTTTTACCCAAGGGGATAAAGATAATTTCACGCATCAATACGCGCTTTCATTGGAATTACTACTGCGTGGAGGAAGTTTAACGCCTGCATTTAATATATTTGAATGGTACCGTACCATCGCTGAACAGAGGATTCACTGGATCCATAAAAGATTACAAAGTGAGTTTAATTTCAATAAAAATTTGTTTTACGATGCTAATCGAAAAGAAGCGTCGTGGGCAAAAACACGTATTGAATTGGATCTTTTGTGGCATCAACGGCTTCAGCACGAGTTGTTAAACGAGGCCTTAGCGGTGCAATTAAAAGAAAATACTTGGATAGAAGACAATGTTGAGGACTCCCTTCAATCCGCCAAAAATGAGCAAAAAGATGAGGCTTTAAGCGTTGAACAGTGTATAAAAAATTTAGCGGATGCGAAAACTAAATTGGCGGATCAGTACAATAATTTATTGTCGTGCATTGATAAGATCGACGCTGTGGATATTCAAGAAATTTTTCTCAACACGGTGGCACATTTTTATGATCCGCATACCACTTTTTTTTCGGCGGATTCCATGGAAGATTTTTCCATTAGTTTACACAACGCCTTAGTAGGTATTGGTGCTTATTTGAGTGAAGAAAATGGCCTATGCGTTATTAAAGAGTTATTGCCAGGAGGACCCGCCGAGCAAGATAAACGTTTACATCCGGGGGACAAAATTTTGGCCGTGGCCCAAGACAATAAAGATTTTGTCAACATTCAAGGCATGAAGTTGAGGCAATCCGTTAAACTTATTCGAGGGCCTCGGAATTCGAAAGTACGTTTACTGATTCAACCGTTCGATGCAGAGCCTTCTGAACGTAAAATTATAGAACTTGTAAGAGAGGAAATTAAACTAACGAACAATTTAGCTTCCGCAAAATTATTTTATTTACCGAATCCTCAAGGGTGTTGTCGCGTTGTGGGTTTAATTGATTTACCCGCTTTTTATGGTCCAGAAACTTCAGATAATAACGATTCGCACTGTATTTCAGAAGATGTAAAAACACTTATATTGCAACTGGAAGCCCATGATGTAGAAGGACTTATCCTGGATTTGAGGCGTAATGGAGGTGGCTTATTGAATGAAGCTGTTAAGCTGGCGGGATTATTTTTGGATCGTTGTCCAGTTGTGCAAATCAAAGATACAATGGGGAAAATTACGCAACAATTTGCCGAGCCTCACACGTGTGTTTGGAAAGGTCCTTTGCTTATTTTAACATCACGTTTTAGCGCATCCGCATCCGAAATTGTTGCCGGGGCGTTACAAACTTATCGCAGAGCTCTCGTGTTTGGGGACAAAACGACGCACGGCAAAGGAACGGTTCAAGCGGTTGTAGAAATGGACCGATTGTCTTTGTTCCCTTGCGCAAAATCTATCTTAGGTGCTGCAAAGATTACGCTGCAAAAATGGTATTTGCCGGATGGTAGATCTACCCAAAAGAGAGGTGTACGTGCAGACTTATTTTTACCATCGCTTTACGACGTATTACCGGTAGGAGAATCAGATTTGCCAAATGCTTTAGAATGGGATTCTATATTGCCTATACCCGCAAAAATCGATGATCCGGCTTGTGAGTGGATACGTCCGGGATTGATTCAATATTTGCATCAACAACGGTTGGAAAGACAATTACGACAACCTGCATTTGATTGGTATCAACGTCAAATTGACTATTTTAAATGTAAATATGAGCAGAATCGTTTCACTTTAAATTTAACCGACAGAATTCATCAACTTTCTACGGATCGAATGAAGCGCAAGGAATTGGATATGCAGGTAGATCAATTGTTAAAATGGAAGAAATATTACAAGAATTTTTATTTGTCGGATGTCCAAATGCCTCATAGGGATTTAACTCGGTTTGATATTTATGAAGACGAAGCCGTTCAAATGATGGTGGATTGGTTGTCCTTCTTGCGTGCTTCAAAGTATTTATCAAAAATTCCATCTTATTGCAGTAAAGAAGCCTTATGGAATCAATACATGGCGTACACATTACAAGCAAATTAAATCCTAACTATAGACAGTGGCTTAAATTATTGCGTGCACATGGTCGAAAACGAGAGAAGTTATTTTTAATTGAGGGGTTGCGTGAATTAAATCGCGCCTTGCAAGCGAACGTTTGCGTACGTGCATTTGTTTTTCAACAAAGTACATTGGCATCACAAAATGAAAAAATTCAAAAGCATTTTAGCCATTATCTGGGACAAGAAAATTGCTTCGTGTTGGCGGATAACTTATTTAAGACATTAAGCGTGAGAGAAAATTCAGAGGGTGTTATTGGCATTGCGGATGTATGGGAGCCATCTTTAGATAGTTTTCAAATTTGTGATGATGGCTTATATCTGTTGGTGGAGCATTTGGAAAAACCAGGGAATTTGGGGGCAGTGATGCGTTCTGCGGAAGCAACGGCCATCGACGGATTATTGATTGCAGACCCCTGTGTGGATATTTTTAATCCAAATGTGATTAGGACTTCTCAAGGCGCCGTATTCGGGTTAAACGTTATCTGGGATACTTCGGAACGCATTTGTAATTTTCTCGATGGCAAAAACATAAAAATGTTAGCAATGACCCCGGATACAGATTTACTTTATTGGGATGTAGACATGACGCAGACGTGCGTTGTTTGTGTTGGTAATGAGGCGCATGGATTAACACCCTTGTGGTTGGAAAAGGCGATAAAAGTCGCTGTCCCCATGTTTGGAAGATCTGCCGATTCTCTGAATGCAGGTATTGTGGGAAGCTTATGCTTGTACGAAGTGCGCAGACAGCGCCGATGCAAAAACTAACGTTTATCGAGCAGCCGATGGCGTTAATCCCTTGTCAAAATTACAGGGATATATCCCATAAAATTACATCTCACAAAAGATTTATGCGCTATGAAAACAGTTCCAATTGTTTCGAGCGTTGAGTCATGTGGACCGTGTTGGGGAGCGGTGCGTTAAATTTATATTTACTTCTAAGGCTGGCGATTTTCTGGTGCAATGCTTTGGAATAAATTTTATCCGCATAACTTCCCTCGTACAACGAACGTATACGATTCGTATGTTGGGGGAATAATTTTTGCACGTGACCCAAAAAATTTTGTCGCGTATACCCTCTTAAATGTAAAATGTCGGCAACGATTTCTTTAACGCCGCACGATTTTGCTTCTTTGAATATGCTTTCCAAATTTTCAAAAGAATCATTGATGTATGGGATGATGGGCATGAGAAGAATTCCCGTATCGAGCCCTGCTGCTGCAAATCGTTTCAATGCTTCAAAACGGTCGTGTATCTTGGAGGCATAGGGTTCCAATTTTTCTCGCAAATTTTCATCGGTCGTGGAAATAGACATGCGTAATACAACGTATGCGACTTTGTTTAATTGTGTTAGTAATGGAAGATCGCGAACAACCCAATGAGATTTGGTTGTAATGGCTAATGGGTTTCGATGTTCTATAAAGCATTGAATAATGGATGGCATCAGTTGAAATTTTTGTTCAATCGGTTGATACCCATCGGTAACACCACAAACATTGACGCAAGCTCCACACCAACTTTTTTTGGAAAAATCTTTTTCTAAGACTTTAGCAATGTTGGTTTTTACCCAAATATCGTCAAAAAAATTTTTGGATTCTAAATACTTGTGTGAATATTGAGCAAAACAGTAAACGCAATGATGTCCACACCCACGGTAACAATTGAGATCCCAATGTGTAGCAAATGCTCTTTTGTGGTAATGAAGTGCCGATTTTACTTGAATTTCATGAATCATTACGTTGCAAGAGCTGCCTTATATAAACAACACGCAACATACCTCACGGCCAAAAATATATTATTTTTATAAGGATTGTTAAAAAATTTTACTTCTTGTCTTGAAATTTAGGTGTTAAGTAATCTACGCAACTTTGCAGTGATTCTAAATGCCCGTAATCGTTTTCTGGAATCTCAATACCGTACTGCTTGCGCAATTCCATCACGATATCTAAAAAATCCATAGAATCCAATTCCAATTGATCGCGTAAGCGTACATCATCTTTTAAATTACTCAGATCTTCATCAGGAGCAATTTCTGCAATAATATCAATCACTACTTTCCGTATGTCTTTTTTGTCCATGATAGTCATAAAACGTTAAGCGTCGTACCGTCGAACAATTACCACAGAATTAATGCCTAACATACCGAATGAAGTATTCAATATCGTCCGTATTTGAGGTAAATGCTTTGGGTGATTAATCACTAAATTATTAAGCTTGCATGCAGGATCTAATTCGTCAACATTAATCGTTGGATGGACGTAACGATCCTCGAATGCAGGCAAATTGCCGGCTAATTCTAAAGAACCCGCTGCACCCATTGCGTGCCCAATAAAACTTTTCGTGTTGTTAAAATGGGTATGGGGGGCTCGTTTAAATACACTGTTTAGGGCTTCGCATTCCCGAATATCGCCGGAAATTGTGGCGGTTGCGTGCGTGTTTACAATGTCAATGTCGGCCGCCTGCATCTTCGCTTTTTTTAAAGCAAGTTGTATGCAAGTTGCTTGTTGCTCACTGCAAGGGAGTACCGTATTTTGCGCGTCGGAATTAATACCGTATCCTACGACTTCCCCAAAAATTTTTGCTTTTCTTGTCAAAGCTGCCTCTAGACGTTCTAAAACAAACATGCACCCCCCTTCACTGATGACAATGCCATTGCGATGTTTATCAAAAGGTCGGCTCGCTTTATTGGGATCTTCGTGAAAAGCTAAGGCGCCTTGAGCTTTAAATCCGGCAAATATGCCAAATGTGTGAATGCTTTCGCTAACACCGCCGACAAGAGCCGTGTCCACTTCACCCAAACGCAGCATTTGAACACCTTGGATAAGACCAATGTTGCCTCCTGCGCAAGCGCCTCCCAAAGTGTAATGGGGGCCCGTAATCCCCAAATTGATGGTGATTTCTCCGGCAGGATTGTTGGCAACGGTTCTTGGGTTATGATGGTGACTCCAGAAGCGTGTATCGTATCCGAATTTAGAAATTTGGTATACTTCATTTTCCGTTTCCACATTGCCGTGCTCCGTGATACCTATGTAAACGCCAACACGACTTTTATCCACAAAATGCCAATTGAGACCGCTGGATTCGATTGCTTTGTGGGCACAGTAAATACCTATGCTACCGGCCCGCGTGCCTACGCGTACTTCTTTTTTGGACTGATATTCTAAGGCATTAAATGTGCATACGCCTGCCAGAACAATTCCCATGTAACGCATGTCTATTTTTTGTATACGCGCATAACCTTCCAACAGATGTTTCCTAAACTCAGCCAATGAATTTCCGTTGGGGGCCGTAAGTCCAATACCCGTAATTACAATGCGTTCTGACAATTTCATCCCTTAAAGGGTTATTAAATTAATATAAAAACAAAGTTTTTGAAGCCAAAAATGTATTTTTTTCAAGCGTTAACGTGAACGGAGGGTTCATATTGACAAACGAGCAAGTTCTATTAGTGTAAAATCAAAATGTGCCCTTGTATGTTAGAAATAAAGGACCTTTGCGTTTATTACGTGAATACGACAGGTTTTTTTAGAAAAATTAAGCGTGTTATAAAAGCTGTCGATGGAGTTTCATTGAGGTTAGAGCAAGGTTGCACTTTAGGTTTGGTAGGAGAAAGCGGCAGTGGAAAATCAACGGTAGGCAAAGCAATTGTTCGATTGGTAACCGCGTGTTCGGGAGAAATTTTTTTTAATGGAACCTGCATTTCGAGTAAAACGAACCTCGAGTTTTTCCCCTATCGTAAAAAAATTCAAATGATATTTCAAGATCCGTTTAATTCCTTAAATCCACGGATGCATGTGGCCTCTATTCTAATGGAACCTTTAGATATCCATTTTAAATCTTGGAATCGTCAACAAAAGCGTTCGAGGATCTTGGAATTATTAGACCAAGTTGGATTGCCTCATACGAGTTTAAATCGTTATCCGCATGAATTCAGCGGTGGGCAGCGTCAACGCATCGGGATCGCGAGAGCTTTAGCGGTAGAACCCGAATTGCTTATTTGCGATGAGCCTGTAAGTGCATTGGATGTCTCTGTTCAAGCGCAAATTGTTAACTTACTGACGGATTTGCAAAAAGCATTTGGATTAACATACCTTTTTATAGCGCACGATTTAGCCATTGTGGAACACATGAGCGATGTTGTGGCCGTCATGCAACAGGGGCGTATTGTAGAGCAAGCACTTGCACAGGATTTATACGTTGCACCCAAACATCCTTACACTCAAAAATTATTGCAATCCATTCCCACGCTTTAGATCAAAATAACAGCGTATACGGTCGTCTTAAATTTTCGTATTTATTGCCGAATACAGGGTAGGTTTATCAAACGTACAAAGAATTAACGCGTATAAAATATAATGACATAGGTGCCTGCACGTTTTATTACTTTTTAGAATTAGAATGCAAAGATTGAGGGTGTTTTTGATTTTTGGAAGCTTCTCTTTCTTTCGACAATAAAAATTGTTGGTAAGTAATTGCGTTACGCTGTGTAAAATACTTATACAAGTAGCAGGAAATGGCACCGCAAATGTAGCCTAAAATAATAGCACCTATGACAATTGCCAACGTTATTTTTAAGAAACAAGCACCTTTATATCCTATGGATCCGTGACCAAGAATTTCTCGCGCTGTAACATTCAATCCCAATTGATTGCTGCCATCGAGAAGTTTTAAGAACTTTTCTCCAACTTTATACTCAAAAGGCCACAATAGGCCTACCGTCAAAGGATTTGAAATCATTTGTAATGCGACTAAGATCATAATATTCGCTCTAAAAATGACCGCCAGTATGCTTGCTATGAGTGTCTGAGCTCCCATAACGGGGAGTAGTGTTAAAATCCACCCCGCATAGAGTGCAGGTCTTACAGCTTCATATTTAAATGACCATAAGTAACGTCGTTTTAGTAAGCCATCGCCAAACCATCTCAAAAATTTATACCGCGCAAAAGTAGAACGCTTAGGCAAATAACGTAACCACTTTTTTGCTCGGTTGAGACGATTTTGCCTAATGGCTTGCCATTCTTGTTCGTGTAAATCCATAACATCATGGAGGCACGGGTCGGAATTGAACCGACGTATAAGAGTTTTGCAGACTCCTGCCTTACCACTTGGCTACCGTGCCACAAAAGATTTTATTAGAGAATAGAGTTAAAATAAGGCAAGCTTTTGTTGTAACTCCTTGTTAAAAATTATGTTTTCTTTTTGTGATTACCAACGGTCGAATTATTTTCATCGTCACCCTCCCAACGCATCGTCTCATCTTGCTCCAATACTTCTTCCTTATCGTTGGTATCTTCTTCAATGTCTACGTCTAAATCTTTATAGAGAAGATCTTCGGCTTTATCCGTATTTTCGTGAATTTCTTCTCGATCTAACTCGAATCCTGCGGGGATATATTCTAATATATCCGATAATTCACGGTAACAGTGAATGGCAGATCCTTCAAAAAATTCTTGCTGATATTGTTCATTTAAATCATCTACGATTTCATCGGGTAAGATATTCTGTTTAAAGTCGATGCTGTCATTGAGTAACCTAACGCGTAGGCGAGTCACATGATCGATGAGATCCGCGTAAGGACCTTTTTCTTCATCAATAGAATTGGGTAATGCGAAAAGAGGTTCATCCGAATCGATCAAATTTTCTTCCACACGCGTTAGGCGGACTAAATTTTCTTTGAGACGCTTATCAATTCTGAATTTGAAGAATGCACGATCTAAAATGTCGGTGTCCAAGCCGTAGTCTTTCAATGTATCCATCAAATCAAGTATGTAGATAACTTGCTTAGGGTCTAAAATGCTAAGCCCATCCAAATCCCAATGAATGGGGTCGCTAATTTCTTTAACCCACCAATTATAATCATTCCCTAAACGCACTATACACCAGTTTAGTTTTGGAGCAATAACAGACATGACAATGGTTTTGAAATAAAATTGAATAAGAGTAAACCTTAAAAGTAATTTTTTATGCATACCAACGTATTCCAAGTGTAAAATTGGCTTGCTCACACCGGTAATACCAATTAAATTACAGTCTGTGAAGCATAAGGCAGGGTTGGGTGTATTAGTTTTTTTGATCGTATTGGTATGTATTGTATACGGATGCATCTGTGGAGTTCGATGCATTCCTACAATACGCCTTGGTTTGAATGCTTCTTCGGGTTTTGAATATTTTATTTTAGCAAAAAAGGCAAAGTTTTTTAAACGCGCTGGATTGCGTGTTCAGCTCATTGAATTTGGTTCCTTCAGTGATGTACAACAGGCTTTTGAATGGGGACAAATTCACGGCATGATTTGTAATTTGATTGATGTTATGTTGATTCAACAAAGAAATAAAGTGCTTACACCCAAAATTATTCTTATTCCTTCTTATGCCACACCAGAAGCCGCATGCCACGTATTGGTCGACAAAAGCATAAAAAGTATGATTGATATTCGAGGTAAATGTATTGGTGGGGAAATTAATTCTTTTGGTGGTTTTGTTTTATTAAAAGCTTTAAAATCGGTCGCATTGTCCATGCGTGACGTAAAACTGCGTTTTGTAGATCCAACAGCTTTTGAAACGTTCATTCAAAAACAAAAAGTACAAGGTGTTATAGCTTATCCTCCTTATAGTGTACATTTAATGAAAAATTCTACTCATTATCATTCCATTTATTCTACTACGCATTGGCCCAAAGAAATGAAACTCAATGTTTTGGTGATGAATCAAAATATTTTACAAAAACATGCGAAAGGTTTTCAGAAATTTATTGCCAATTGGGATAATTTATTGGATTTGTACAAAAGTAATCCGGAACTTGGAAATACGTACCTAAGTCACCATTTATCTGTTTCTAGAAATAAATCTGAAAAAATATTTAATGCAGTCGTTCCACTGAAATTAGAAGAGCAAGTTAAATTATTTACATTTAATAAATATCTTACAGGTATAATAGAAACGATTAATTCAGAATTTCTTGCCAATAATAACTTGTCGGTAAAAGACATAAACTTCGATGAAGTTTTTGACAAAACATTTCTATATGAGGCATTACAGCACAAATAATGAATGTAAAAATTTTCCACCGGGTTAAAAGGACACTTAAATTAAAGTTTTTGTTTCCTCTTTTGTGCATACTTGTCATGTGTTCAAGCGTAATTGTTTTTTTTTCGAGATACACATATCAAAAACATCTTAACGGACACGCATTGGCACGGTCGCAACAAATCGGCCACTTTTTAGGTATGTGTACACAGTTGGTGCATTATCCATATGAGTTACAGCGTTTTATTTACGCTTTGGGTAGTGAACCTCACGTTAATTTTTTAGCAGTTCTTTCAGAAAATCCACTAAAAATTTTGGCCTGCAACAAAAAGACGCTCATTGGAAAACCTTGGCAACACTACCTTCTACCAATCGGTATTCGCGTGCCTGAATTCCCAAACAATTTAGAATGCTACGATTTTTTTCCCGAAAGGCATGTGTTTAATTATGCACTGGGAGTTTATTTGGTTCAGTATGACGATCGAACAAATTATATGCCTGCATACATTGTAATACAGTTGCATACGCACCACTGGCAAAAGGAATTTTTGAAGCAAAGTATGAAAATAGTCAGCATTTCGCTGCTGATTACTTTTATAATCGTTTTTTGCTGCATGTTTCAGATCAATCAACTGATTTTAAAGCCTTTGAGTATTATTACTAAGCAGATGCATCGACGGAAATTGGGAGATTCAAAAGCTCTCGTACCCGAATTGTGCAAAGACGAAATTGGGATGCTAGCTCAAACACTCAATGAGATGATTCGAACGCAAGAAAAGAGTGAAAATTTATTTCAGCAGTTGACCAATATGGCCCCCGTTTTGTTGTGGACAAGCAACGAAGATAATTCTTGTTTCTATTTCAGTAAAAAGTGGGCAGAATTTACGGGACAAACGCGTTTAAAATACACCGATTGGTCCTGGCTTAATTATTTTCATCCGGAAGTAGCTATGGAATATAAAAAAGCCTTTTTGAATGCCCAATTGCATCATGAAACTTTTGCGATGGAATGCCGATTGAGAGGACATAAATCCAATTATCGTTGGATGTGGAGTCATTGTACACCGAGAATTTTATCGGATGGGTATTTTGAAGGCTATATCTGCTGTTTAATCGATATCTCCGAGCGGAAAAAATATGAAGAACAATTAAAACTTTACGCGGAAGAGTTGTCTAAGGCGCGCGATGCGGCCTTGCAATCAACGCAAGCAAAGTCCACATTTTTGGCTACGATGAGTCACGAAATAAGAACGCCCATTAACGGTATTTTAGGTTACGCTTATTTGTTAAACGAAACTGAATTGACAAACGAGCAGAAGGATTACGTAAAAAGTATCTATTCAAGCACGCAACTACTTTTAGAGTTAATTAGTCAAATTCTTGATTTTTCGAAAATTGAAGCCGATAAATTAACATTGGAACTTACTTTTTTTGATCTTAACGAATGTTTACGCGAAGTGTTAGATCTTTTTCAGCCGATTTTAGTGAAAAAAGACTTGCACTTGCAGGTTTGGCAACATCCCCAATTGCCAAATTATTTTGTTGGAGATCCTAAGCGGCTAAGGCAAATATTAATGAATTTGTTGAGTAATGCCATTAAATTTACACCGCAAGGAGGTGTTCAAATAAGGCTGACGGGAAGAGTTTATAAAAAAAATTTATACCAATTATTCATTTCGGTTAAAGATAGCGGCATAGGAATTGATTTTAAAGACCAGCAAAAAATCTTTAGAGCTTTTGAGCAAATACCTTTTCAAAATCAAGGAGGCACAGGGCTTGGATTGTCCATTACCCAATCGCTTGTTGAATTGATGGGAGGCAGTATTCACGTGTACAGTAAGCCGCAAAGAGGTTCGACATTTTATTTAACGCTATTGCTAAAAATGGAGAAATTACCTCGTACACCTGTGGAAAAACCTCTAGAGACGCTCAGCGTTGTAACGACAGGGAAAGTTATTTTGTTGGTTGAAGACAATGAAGATAATCAAAAAGTTGCAAAAGCAATTTTAGAAAAAAGTGGGTACCATGTATATGTCGTTGACAATGGGTACCGTTGTTTAGGGTGGTTGCAAAAAAATCAAGTAAGTCTTATTTTGATGGATGTTAACATGCCAGAGATGGATGGATATGAAACAACGCAGCGCATTCGCGCTGGTGAATGTGGACTTGAAAAAAGTGGTTTGCCTATTATAGGTTTTACAGCGTACGCTTTAAAGGAAACGCGTGCCCAATGTCTTTCCATAGGTATGAATGAGTTGCTAACCAAACCTCTGCATCCTCGCAAACTGCTGGAGCACGTGCAAAAACATATTCTTTAAAGCCACGCAAAGATCCGATAAACAAACGAGTAAGTAAAAAGTAGGGCAGGGGAGTCTACGATTTTTGAAAACTTCCTACGTATAAATCTCTGAGCTGAAAATAGTAATCATTGTATAATTGGATAAATGATGTAACCGCTTACGATAACCCATCAGGTAGCATTAAAAATATTAAAACTTTTAGGTTATAGCCGGATAACCATTGTCATCTTATGTGAAAAATTTTTTAATATCTATTTTATGGACACATTGCGTTTGAACATTTTAAAACATTTAGATGTTTTGGGGACTTTTGTAATTGCTACAATTGGATTCTTGGTCGTAGATCGAAAACGTTTTGGATAGTGTTTGCTCCTTGTGTTTTTTACAATGACGTATAACGTTATTTTAAAAAATGTTTTTAAAGTCGACTTGCCACCCACGTGTCCTGCACGCGGTTTTGGATTTCCAAGCGGCCACATGCATTTTGCCGCTATTTTTTATCTAGGGCTTATCTTATTTTTACAGAAACAAAATTGTGCATCTGGGAACATTCATCATATTGTGGACGTTATGGGTGCTGTCCTGTGCGCTGTAATATCCGTCGTGCTGTTTAACTTTATCTTTAGAAAAATCGTTAAACAGCACTTCAACTGCTTACTCATCCTAGGAATGTATCTCCTAGGAGTTTTTGTTCTTTTTTGTCAAATAGGTTTTGTGCAAAGACACGTTTGGTGTGCCCTGTGTGGAACATGCATCGTATGCATTGCTTGGAGCTTTGAGAAATGGCTACCGTAGAGACGGTTTTCTCAAAAAAGAGATTCACACCTCGATGTAATCTTATTTCTGGATTATGTAATTTTGAGTTGTCTTGAATGTAGTTTTAGTTTCGCAAGAGTTTTATTCATCGGGCAATCCTCAATTTTTTTGCAATTGACTCTATTGGATCCGGTGATACAGTCAGTTGTCAGGATGTCTTATTCTTTCGACAGAGGCGTTCGATTTTCTGCGTTTAGAAATAAAAACATGATCACATTAGGTAATATATCTAAAAATTATAACGGGTTACGAGTTGTTGATAACGTGTCTCTGGAAATAGGAGAAAATGTTATATATGGCCTTATTGGGAAAAGTGGCGCCGGTAAATCGACATTGATCAGGATGATGAGCCTGCTGGAAAGTCTCGACACTGGAGAAATATACTACGACAATTGTCGGGTGGATAATTTGGAGAGGGAAAAGCTTTCGCGGTGTCGCCGTCAACTTGGCATGATTTTTCAGCATTTTAATCTTTTTTCGTCCAGGAATGTGTTTGGCAATGTCGCATATCCGTTGGAAATTGTTGGTAAAGACAAAGAAACAATCAAAAAAAGAGTGTCTGAGTTGCTAAAAATGGTGGAACTCTCCGATAAATTTGATTATCCGATCAGCAAACTTTCCGGTGGACAAAAACAGCGAGTGGCAATTGCTCGTGCATTGGCAAACCATCCAAAATTTCTATTTTGCGACGAAGCCACAAGCGCTCTTGATCCGCAAACGACAAAATCAGTGTTGCGATTAATAAAAAGCATTCGTGATAAAATCGGATTGACCGTTGTGATAATTACGCATCAGATGGAAGTCGTAAAAGAAATATGTGATTATGTATCGATCATTGATAATGGCAAAATAGTTGAAAATGGTACTGTAAAAGAGGTAGTTGGTTTTCCTCATACAAAAATTGCTCGTGAATTTATTTCTACGCTGGATACGTTGGAGAAAAATGCGCTGCAGACTATTACTTCAGGTTCCGCGACCTGTCGCCTACATTTCGACAGTGAATCGGTGACAAAGCCGATTCTGTCGTATTTAATCAGGAATTATCAGCTTGATGTAAATATACTGTCTGGAGCGATACGCACAGTAAATAAGGAACCGCTAGGAGAGCTTGTGCTTAAATTCATTGGATCAGCGACTGAGCTAAACCGTGGCATAGCTCATCTGGAATCTGTTGGAGTTACGGTGGAGGTATTGGATGATTGATACATTACAAATGTTAATAGAGCCGACGCTCAGTACAATTTATATGACTGTCGGATCTACAATTTTTTCGTTAATTCTTGGATTCCCACTTGGCGTGCTGCTATGTGTGACATCTCCTGGGAATTTGATCCCAATGTCGATGCTAAACAGTGGGTTGGGAAGATTTATAAATATACTCCGTGCATTTCCATTCATCATATTGATGATACTCATATTTCCGTTATCTCATCTGATTGTCGGGACAAGCATAGGCACTGCAGCCGCCATTGTACCCCTGTCGGTGGCGGCTGCTCCTTTCGTCGCCAGGATTATTGAGGGAGCACTCAAGGAAGTAAATCCTGAATTGATTCTGGCAGCTAAAGCAATGGGCTCTTCCCGTCGGCAGATTATTTTTAAAGTAATGATTCCTGAAGCTTACCCTACGCTCATAAATGGCATCACATTGACTATAATAAATATCATTGGATACTCTGCGATGGCTGGCGCCATAGGAGGAGGTGGATTAGGTGATCTAGCAATTCGCTATGGATATCAGCGATTTCGTACGGATATAATGCTGGGAGCTGTTTTAATAATCGTAGTTATTGTAGAATTAACTCAGTTTTTGGGGAACAAAATATCCAACAATATAATGCAACAGAGAGGGTTATGATGAAAACAAAGGAAACCGTTCGAAAACCATTACTTGCCATTACCATTTTTCTATTTTGCCTGTTTGCGTCTATGTTTTTTTCTAAAACAAAAGCGAAAAAGCTACAAATAGGAGCGTCTCCTCTGCCACATGCTGAAATGCTTAATTTCGTGAAAGAAGATCTGAAAAAATTCAATATAGATCTCGAAGTGATCGAGTTTACAGATTACATTACACCTAATATCGCCCTGAATGAAAAGCAAATCGATGCAAATTTTTTTCAGCATGCTCAATATCTAGATAGCTTTGCAAAAGACCACAAGATGGACATTGTGTCGCTGATTGCCGTTCACCTTGAACCGCAGGGAGTTTTTTCGCAAAAAATAAAAAGTATAAGCGAACTGTTGGATGGGGCAACCATCGCAATTCCAAACGATCCAACAAATGAAGGGAGAGCTCTGCTACTTCTCCACAATAATGATCTTATAAAACTAAGACCTGGAGTAGAACTAAAATGTACCCCTTTTGACATCATAGGCAATCCTAAAAAACTAAAATTCAAAGAGCTAGAAGCGGCTCAGCTGCCTCGCGTATTGGCAGACGTGGATTGCGCAGTCATAAATGGTAACTACGCACTGGAAGCTGGATTTAATCCAATAAAAGATGCACTGCTTTTGGAAGGAAGCGATTCTCCGTATAAAAATGTCGTAGCTGTACGTCGAGATATGAAAGATAATCAGCAACTGCAGAAGTTGGCTGAAATCCTAACCTCTGATAAAATGAGAGAATATATTTTGCGTACATACAATGGAAGCGTTGTTCCCTCTTTTTAACTTTTGCAAAATGTTTCTATCTATATTTATATGCAAAACTTTCCCCAAAAAGCGTTGACAAAGTTACCGAAAAAAATTTGCCTAAAGCCATTCGATGGTGGTTGTAGCTCAATTGGTTAGAGCACTGGATTGTGGTTCCAGGGGTTGCCGGTTCAAGTCCGGTCTACCACCCCATAGTTTTGTGTGTCCTGTACCAATAGAGTAAGGCGTTGAATTTCTGTTTTGTGAGTTATTAAATTGTGCTCAGGTGATTACTTCGAATGAAATGTAGACCCCATAATCCATTGTAACAAAGGCATTTGTTAACGTAAAAAGTTATTAGGTTAGCAATGAGAACAGTGTACCGTTTTTGAACTTGTCATTTTGATTGTTAATTTGAAAATTAGAGCATGCAGCAATATTTAGACCTTTTACAATTCGTTTTAGACAATGGAGAATGGCGCAATGATCGTACAGGTGTTGGAACGATTGGTGTTTTTGGGATGCAGATGCACATCGATATTTCTCAATTTTATCCTTTACTAACAACCAAGAATGTTCATTTCAAGTCAATTGCATATGAATTGTTATGGTTTTTGAAAGGAGATACAAATATTCAATTTTTAAAGGATCATGGTGTACGTATTTGGAATGAATGGGCCAATCGGGAAGGCAACTTAGGGCCTGTGTATGGGGTACAATGGCGCCGTTGGCATTGTACGGATGGACATTACATTGATCAAATTCAAACAGTCATTGAAAATATTAAGAGGGATCCTTTTGGCAGAAGACATATTGTATCTGCTTGGAACGTAGGGGATTTACCCAAAATGGCTTTACCCCCTTGTCACACATTTTTTCAATTTTATGTGGGGGCTTCAGGTACATTAAGTTGTCAGTTATACCAGCGAAGTGCAGACTTATTTTTGGGAGTTCCTTTCAACATCGCTTCCTATGCATTATTAACCTATATGGTGGCACAAGTATGCCACTTGAAACCAGGTAAATTCGTGCACACTCTGGGCGATGCACACATTTATTCCAATCATTTGGAACAAGTGAAATTACAGTTGGAACGGGTGCCAAAAACGTTACCTACGTTGAAATTGGATCCTGAGATTAAAAATATTGATGATTTTACATTTGAGTCCTTTGGGCTCGAAAACTATAACCCTTATCCGGCGATTAAAGCTCCCGTTGCGGTCTAATCCAATGGCTACCTTTAAAGCAATTGCGGCCATGTCACGCAATCGTGTGATCGGGTTGAAAAATAAAATTCCGTGGCACTTGCCAGAAGAATTGCAGTGGTTTAGAAAAACAACATTGAATCAGCGTATTTTAATGGGGCGTAAAACCTTCGAATCTCTGGGTAGTAGGCCGTTACCTCAAAGAATAAATTACATAATGTCCCACAAATCGGATGTGGCCAACAAAGATGTGATTGTTGTTCACAATGTTGCCGCATTGGAATCCGTTGATGGAGTTATTTGGATATGCGGAGGAGCCAGTATTTATCAGAAGTTTCTGCCCATATGTTCAGAAATTATGTTGACCCTCGTGAACCAAACGGTGGAAGGGGACACGTTTTTCCCGGAGATTCCTCCCTGTTTTGAATTAAGTCGTATTGTGGTGGCGTGTTCGGCATATACCATTCAATGTTGGGCTCGAAGTAGTTAAACGGATGATTCATTTCGACACGTATCGGTCCCATTTGGGTCGGTTATATTTTTTGCAATTTATTGTCATATTTTTATGCGTTTTACTTGGCATTGCCATCATTTGGCGGCAATGGATAGAGCATAGCATATACAGTCAATTGGGGCAAAAGCAATGTTTAAGACGCATTTTGTATCCGGGAACACGAGGATGTATCTACGATAGAACGGGGAAATTATTGGCAACCAACAGGGATATTTATTGTCTTTACGTAGACTTAAACTACTTTCGCAAAGATATAACACAATTTAATAAGCAGTCCAAAGATACTGAGACGCAATCGGAACAGCTATGGGCGGTTGTACACGATGCTCTACTTCCCTATGCCAAAACCATAGGTCCAATTCCATTTTCCGTATCTAAAAAAACCTTATATCGGCATTATTTACAAAATATTTTGTTACCTTTGGCGATTGCAAAAGATTTACCCGAGATAATGTACGCAAAATTTGTAGAGCAACTACCTGCCCAGGGGCCTTTTCAGGTCGGTGTGGAAAAAGTCAGATATTATCCTTATGGTAGCGTTGCGTGCCACGTTATAGGACACATTACGCAAACGTCTCAGTTGACGCAAGACGCTTTGCCTGGAAATGACTTGAGGACTTTCTTTTTGCCTAAACAAAAGGGAGCCACGGGCATAGAAGCCTACTATGATGACCAACTAAGTGGTTTAAATGGTGGTGATATATGGAGAGTAACGCCATCAGGGCAGGAACAAGCTTGCCTGATATCGTTACCCAGCGTGGATGGTAACGACATTCATTTAACTTTGGATATCCAATTACAACAGATATGTGAACAAGCTTTAGAAGGTCGTCGCGGAGCTATCGTTATTTTAGCGGTAGATTCCGGAGAAGTATTGGCGCTCGTCAGTAAACCTGATTTTGATTTAAATGCTTTGACGCCGCGCATATCTGAAAAATTATTTCAAAAAATTACGGCGCAAGGGGCTTGGTTAAATAGGGCTATTCAAGGACTGTATCCGCCAGGATCAACATTTAAAATTATTACGTTGGCTGCTTTATTGCGAGCAGAGGTCGTAAATACTCAGAGTTCAATAAATTGCACCGGGAGTTATACCATTGGCAACCATATTTTTCATTGCCACAATCGTCATGGGCACGGATATATTACTTTAGATAAAGCCGTTCAAACGAGTTGTAATCCATTTTTTTATCACTACGCACTGCGTTGTGGCCCTTCGTTAATTTATAAAGAAGCTTGGAAATTGGGTCTCGGTGGCATGACGCATATTGATCTGCCTTACGAAACGCGTAACATGCTTGTTCCTTCTCCAACATGGAAAAAAAAACGCTTACGCGAGAGTTGGACGGATGGAGATACGGCCAATTTTTCCATAGGACAAGGATTTTTAAGGGTGACACCACTGCAGATGGCATGCGCAGCGGCGTCTTTGGCTAAAAACAAAAGGTGTTTGACACCCCACTTGTGCTCTAATTTTGTCTGTGCAGAACATTCCAAAGAAGCCATTATGACTCACGACCATTGGCGTTTATTGTTGGAATGCTTGGAAAAAGCGGTTGAATCGGGAACTTCGCGTTTTTCACGCGTTAAAGGTTTAAAATCGGCCGTCAAAACGGGAACTTCTCAAGTGAAGATTGCAGGTACGAACCGATACACACACGTTGGATGGTTAATGGGATTCGCACCATCGCAACAACCCAAAATCGTGTTTAGCGTTGTGATTGAGCAAGAAGATTTGGTAGAAGAATTTTGGGGAAGTCGCGTATGCGGTCCCGTAGCGCAAAAATTTCTCCAATTTTGTTTAGATCAGGGTAAAATTTGATTTTTTAAATGCTAGAAAATTTTGGACAGTTTCTTAAACAGCGAGCGTATTCAAAGTATACCTTAAGAAATTATTTATCTGTCGTTACGCGATGGATGACGTTCCTAAAATCAAAAGATGTTACTCAACCCAATGTCGGAACCTATTTGTCAGAGTATTTATATATGCGGCAAAACAAAGTGGGTAAACGAACGCTGAATAATGACTTATCGGCTTTGAGAACATTTTTTTACTTTTTAGAAGAACGCTTTGAAATGCCCATACCGCAAGAAGTTAAGGCGTTGCGCCCAAAATTTGAATTCAAGCTTCCTAATTTTTTTACGGTAGAACAAATTCGAATCCTGTTGCAAGCGCCAGACAAAAAGTTTTCAGCGGGGCAATTGTCAGACTTTTTGTGGCGCCGCGATAAAGCTATTTTGGAAATTCTGTACGGATGCGGCATACGTGTTGGAGAATTGACGCATTTGTGCGTCGACAATGTTCAATGGTCGAAAGGACTCATACGCGTATTGGGTAAAGGTCACAAAGAACGTTTAATTCCTATAGGCGAACCTGCTTTGCGCGCACTACAAAATTTATATGCGAAGTACCCACCGAAGTCGTTACAGAGTCCTCTTATTTTTAGCGAACGTGGAGAAGCTATTTCCGAACGTTCCGTCCAATTAATTATAAAACGCTACTTAATTTATGCACATTTGCCGCTTGAAATGACGCCCCATAGTTGTCGACACAGTTACGCAACGCACTTGTTGCAGAGAGGTGCCGATTTAAGAATTGTTCAGGAATTGTTGGGGCATGTACATTTATCTACAACGCAAAAGTACACGCACGTTGATATTGCGCATTTGCAAAAAATTTACAACCAATCACACCCTCAAAGTAAAGGTCGTCAATAGGTAGTATGTAACAAGAACTTTAACATGTTTGAGAAAGTCACTACTATTTTTCTGCGTTGTTGTATTGACGCCTTGCTAAAATTTCGTTTTAATATTAACCATGTTGGTGGTTATTCCTTCTCAGTCCAGTACTATTCAGCAAAGTGAAGCACCTGGATCTAGTGCATCCGTAGGTCATCTTGCAGGGCATACGTTGACCTTCCCTGAAACGTCTTCACTCCATAATTTGGATGGACTGACGCATGTATCCGATATTCCTCAGAAAACTTTAAGTGAGCGGCATATAAGCCTTCCCAAAGGTAATCTTTGATTTTTACCGGCAAGCCGTCGCGGCATCAATAACTTGCAAGAGTTTTAAGTAAATAAGCAATGCATTGTTTAAAATTGGAAAAAGCTTAAAATGATACATGGGACAAATGGTAACTCTAAGGAATTTTTAAAGGAAAGATTGGCTAATTATACGTAATTTTATATGCATTAGAAAACTGAGACTGTTTTTTGAATGATGGGTTCTATGAGTTGATGAGCGTATTTAGATGTCGCACAAAGTTTACACTTATTGTCAGGTGTATAGATTTGCCGTAAAGTGCAAGTAAAAAGCGAGGGACCGTCATGGCCGTGGAGTATAACCTTTAAGGAGCTGTGTTGCCCATTATTTAAGGCATGACGACTATGTGGAAATGGACGCGACTTGAAACTTTCTTCATGCAAATTATCCCAATTAAGGTAATAAACCCAATTTCTACTTTGTAGCCATTGTTTTTGTTGGTCTGTAAAACCGTCCCAGTGAAACGGCTGCTTAAACAAGCGAGCATAGATGTACTTTGAAAACATCCAAGAATCATTGTTTTTCAGAGTTGGATTCATTGTATTTTCGACGTAATCGTAATAGTCAAGGCATTTTTTTTGAGCCAGCGTATCTTGCCTTAAAAAACTGTTGAATGCCGGTTGCGATAACAGATGAGGTTGAACGTATGCGGCCAATCCTAACCATTCACTGGCCAGGCTGAATTGATGGCAATGTAACAAAACGGCCACCAGTTGTATGTAAGCCAACGAATTGTAGGGAAGTAATCGAATAGCTTCGCAATAACATTGAAGAGCGTGTCGGTAATCCCCCAATCGTGCATACAAAGCTCCCAAATTTTCCAGTACATACGGCTGCCAAGGGTTGATCTTTAAAGACGCTTCAAAATAATAAACGGAATGTCGCATGAGCATGTTTGATTGAGGATACCCCTTTAAAGCAAAAACATTACCCGCTTGATTGTAGTAGTAAAGGTTGGTAGGGTCCGCTTCAATGGCTTTTGAGAGTTCTGTTTCACTTTTCCCCAATTGTGTATAAGTTTGTTGAATAAATTTACGGAAGTGATAACGGCCTTGAATATCTTTATAACTGTAAAAAAAGACCGTACCCACCGTTATGAGAAGCAATAATTTTACTCCCAAAGTAGTTAGGGGAGCAACATGCCGCTTTGCTGGAAAATATTTGAAGTACATTGTCCAAAGTAGTCCAACGATTAAGCAAAGGGTAGCCGATACGGCAAATGTATCCCAGGACCATTCGCTGACAAAACATACGTAGGCAAACAAAGATAAACCAAGTCCCGCAACCAGAAATTTATCCGCAGCGGGCACTTCTTTCTTTTTTAAGAGGCGAGAACTCATTTGAAAACTCGCAAATGCTAACGTGCACAGTCCTAAAAATCCAAATAATCCCCACTCAATTAAATACTGTACGGGGGCCACGTGCAATTGCCAACAATGATGCAAATGGGTTGGATAAGATTTTAAATACAAAAGTGGTGTCGTGGTAATGCCGCAACCTATCCAGGGACTGTCTCGAAAGACTTTGAGACCGTCTTGAGCTAAATGCCAACGTTGGTTTTGAAATAAATAATACTTGGGATTAACAAACAAGTTTCTAATTTTCGAGCTTCGGTATCCCATAAATAGCAATAATACCAACAGACAGATGCTTATCTTGATAATTTTTGATTTTGAAGCATGGCTTTTTATGTACAAACTCAATGCCGCTATCGTGGTTGCCATGACGCATAGATAAGCCATTCTGCATCCAGATGCTTTTAGGAGTAAAATAGAGAGTAAAAATCCTACACTCCAGAAAATTTTCCACTTGCGTACGGACTCCCACATGAATAGTCCTGCAAAAAATGGGTAGGTAAGTGCCGCAAATAATCCCGTATAATTCGCATAGTCGAAAGGATGTCGCATTTTCCATTTATTCCAAATAGTGAGAAATTTTACGGGATTCATCAGAAAATTCGAAGTCATGTATTGCCAAGGGTAATGGGGGCCAGCCTTGAGTTCATCGCAGGCGAGATAGAGGCAAATACTGAAGTACATAAAAAAAACAAATGTAATACCCAACAAACGGATGAAAGCTTTAAAATTGTATTTTAGGCAGGAGCAAAAGAGGTATGCCAGAGACATGGAGGCAAGCGGAATGTCGAGTTCGGAAGCGGATCGAACCGGATAGGGTCCACCAAAGACGGAAGCCAAAAAGGCAAACAAAAGGAGATTAAAGCCAATGACGAGGGATTTAGGAAAAGAACTCGAAGAAACGCATATCCAACCAGTTGCTAGCGCAACAATGACTAAGTAAAATGCTTTAAATAAATAAGCGTATTCCAGCACAAATCTTCTTGCGGGATAAATGGCAGCGAGAACGAAAAATAATCCACAGAAGACGATACCTAAATCAAATTTTGTTTTTTTACCCACAACATGTAGGATACGATGTTGTTTGATTCCTTATGGGAAGTCAAGTAAGGATGCTAAAAGCATCCCTAAATCGGACATAATCGTTACATAATTTAAAAACGCCTCTTAAAAAGAGGCGTTGCATGTTGAATGATGACTATGGTGAATCACTTTTGAATTCAGAATTATCAGAAATTAAACTCTATATGATTCGTTTGAGGGTACATTGGATTTCTGCAAGTATGGTAGGGAATTGTCGAAGGTGAAAAAGTTGTGGTGTATAGCGTACCATTCCCGATACGTTCACTAGTCACATTGTAGACAGGCCTTTGGTTGTTGGATATGGTCTGAGCTTTTTCGGCTACCAAATTTAGCAACGGATTTCCATTGGAATTACTGCCGGTTAAATTAATCCTTCCGAAAATGGCATCTCTTCCCGTTAACATGGGCAGTTCAATTTGATAATATCCTATGGGTCGAATCTCAACTGTGGGTAATGTTTCTCTATCCACAAAAGTATACACATTGCGGTCGTAATTCGCTACGCTACTTTCAAAAAACTTATATATGGGGCTGTTGTGGCCTATACGTCCAAAAATTTCTGCAATAAAACCGTGTACCTGATGACGTACATTAGTGTAATTCGTTTGTGAAAAATCAAATTGAATCGTATTTCCAAAATCGGACTCAACGTAGCAACGATATAAATCAAGCAACCGTAGAACGTCGTTCAAAGACACTTCTCGCATTTGACAAATGTGCACGAGTAATTCGGAAACCGGTTGGCAAAAATTGATTTGCCAATACTCTCCGGCTTCCCTCAAGGATGCAACATGCAAGGTAGCCATAATGTGACTTTTGATGTGTCTGCCGACGCATCTATCCACATACTCCGGGAAAGTAAACATTTTTTCATTAAACATACATCTTGTCAGGCCACAGCTGAATACATCGGCCCACGTGCGAAACCATCCCCAGCCAGAACAACAACACGCCTCGAGAGCAGCTTCGTCGCACGTACAACAAGATTCAAGATACCTTTCCACATGTTCTTGCGAGTGTATCATGTATGACCAAGCTTGGTAATAATAGGGCATATGAGGTAGTTCATCGCCACAACAAATACATGAAAGATATGTGTTTAGCATTTCTGTAGGTAATCCCAACCAAGGTTCATGACCCGTTGCCCAGCAACTAATTGAACCAGGCTTACGACAACAAAATTTATCCGTTAACCAACAACCCATAACGACCGGTGAGCCTAAGCGCGTATTGCCACGTGGCCCCCATGCTGCGCGCGGTACGGCTTCCGTTCTTTGGCCATCTAAACCGGCGACACCACCACCGCCACAATTTCTATAAGCGTCTTCCAGACCACCTCTGAAATGATTAAAGGCATCGATAAAAAGTTGGGCACTTTCTTGCCAAGCGGCACCTTGGCTGATGGAATCGTTTGCCTGCTGCACGTCACTTGTTATGTCACACCATACGCATTTACTTTGTATGCTAAGCGCAATTGCACTTAAAGTAGTTAACACTTTTAGTTTCATAAAGCTTTATTTAAAATCTTAAATCCTTTCAATTTAATTTCGCATAATATATATTATGTCTAGTTTTATTTTTCATAATATGTACATACTCTCCTTTAATACCGACTGCCTACCACTTACCAAATTCCAATTTATTTTTTTAGTTTGCTACTTTCCGATGCCTGAAAAAATAAATGGGAATTCCGCTTACAATCATTATGCCTAAAGCCGAAAAGTTAAACCAGTCAGAATTGTACAAAACAAAACAGCAAAAAATTAAAGCCAAAGTGCTGATGGATACCTGCAAAACTGATTTTACTTTCGTTTGGCGCATAAATTTCATATGTGCCACAATGGTAGTCGTGTAAAGAGCTATGTAAACGACAATCGACATATCGAGAAATGCATTTATTTTGTCGGCGAACAAAGACGACTTTTGCAAAAGTAATATCACCACCGTACCGATGGCACTTATCCACAACGCGCATCCCGGAGCTCCATGGTGATTAAGCTTTGCAAAAACCCCTGGAAATATGCCTTCCCTTGCCGCAGATTGCGCAATCTGGCCACTAAAAAATACCCAAGCATTCAAAGAGCCTATGCATATCAAAAATGTTATTATGCCTATTAAGTTGTTGTACGTCCCTCCGAACAATATCAGTAAAATTTTTGCAAATGGAGCCGCTTCATTTTCCAATTGTGCTGGGTGGATCACACCAAATGCCGCAACCGTGTTAAGTATACAAATCATCGCCACGCATGCGGTGCCCAAAACAATGGCTAAAGGTATGGTTTTTCTGGGATTATTGACCACCGATGCCGGCGATGTCCCCTCTTCAAGCCCAACAAATCCCCAAAATGATAAAATTGTTGCTTTTATGAGTGTATCCGCCACAGAAGAATTCGCAGGTGTAAGCTCTGCGAAATTTTCAAAATTTATTCTTGTAAGAGCAATAATCGGCACAACAATCAGCGGAATGATTTTGATAGTCGTCAATATGACCTCCACGTTGCTGGTTACCTTAATACCTCTTGTGTTCAATAGCGTTAACAACACGATGATCGTTATTTCCAACGTCAATTTTTCCATGGGAGATAAAACGCCCGTTATGGACATTAAGTAATTGACCGCTATTGAGATAACGATCGGGTTGCACGCCCAGGCACCACACCAGTATACCCAGGTGACAAAAAAACCAACTTTTTCTCCAAAAAACATTCTAGCATATATATGAGGCCCTCCGACCTTTGTTGTTTTTATACAAAGCAACGAAAATACCAAAGTAATTAAAATGGCACCCAAACATCCTAAGCACCATCCACCCAATCCTATTGTTCTGAATTGTGCCATTTGCGCAGGCATTAGAAAAGCAGATGCCCCCAATTGCGCTCCAATAACCATAGAAACTAATCCTAAAAATCCAATTTTAGATGCCGTATTATTTGTGGATTTCATAAGTCTCTTTCGTACCGTAATTTTTACACACTTCACACAAATTTGTGTCAAGGAAAAATTAAAACTACTTGAACTTCCTTAACAGATATCCTCTACACAATGACCGCTACGGCTGAGGCAAAGGTTCGGCAATGCGACAGGGCAATGCTGATTTGTTTTCCACCTTTTTGGGACAACAATGCATCGGCTTTCAAATCTAGATGTATATTTGGGGCACCTAGAGCATTGTTGTAAACTTCCACGGACGTTAAAGACAAGGTGGCTCCGATACCTACACCCAAAGCTTTTAAAACGGCTTCTTTGGCTGCGAAACGAACCGCCAATGAGGCGAAGGGATTGCCTCGATTCCAACAATAATTCCATTCGGCCAGCGTGTAGATCCGACCGATGCATCGATCTGTAAACTTTTCGACAAATCGACGTACACGTTCTATTTCAATAATATCGTTTCCTAATCCAAGTACGTGCATAACGTTTTACTTTCTTGAACGTGGTCCCCCGGCTCTCAACCAAGCTTGAATAAACATATCCAAATCACCATCCATGACGGCTTGTACGTTGCTTGTTTCGACACCTGTGCGCAAATCTTTAACCATTTGATAAGGTTGGAATACGTAGCTACGGATCTGATATCCCCAGCCGATTTCACCTTTTTCTCCATAAAAGCGTTCCATTTCCGAACGTTTCTCATCTTGCATTTTTTCGTATAAACGAGATTTCAAAATTTTCATTGCCGTAGCGCGATTTTTGATTTGCGACCGTTCATTCTGACAGGTAACCACAAGACCTGTGGGTAAATGCGTGATGCGGATGGCAGATTCCGTTTTGTTGACGTGTTGCCCACCTTTGCCGCTTGCGCGGTAAGTATCTATGCGCAGATCTTTTTCGTCCAAAGGCACATCCACTTCATCTTCTAATTCCGCAATGACATCCACGGAACAAAACGATGTATGCCTTTTTTTATTGGCATCGAAAGGACTTATTCTAACCAAACGATGCACACCTCTTTCGGCCTTTGCGTAACCGTACGCATTTGACCCTTCCAAGCGAAATGTGACCCGACTGATGCCGGCCTCCTCGCCTTCTTGCAAATTTTGGATATCCGTGATAAAATTGCTCTTTTCAGCCCAGCGCACGTACATTCGCAGTACCATGTTTGCCCAATCGCACGCTTCTGTACCGCCGGCACCCGAATGGATGGTCATAATGGCATTGTTGCCGTCCATGGGACCTGATAAAAATGATCGCAATTCCATTTGATCGATGGATTGTTCAACTTGAGCAACCATCCGTAACAATTCTGGCATCCACGCTTCTCCATCTTCTGTGGAAGCATCCTTACAAATCTCGCATAAACTCTTTAGCTCATCCACTTCTTTGGCAAGTGTATCCCATTCAATAAGCAACTTTTTAATTCCTTTAATTTCTATAAGAATCTTTTGCGCTTCCTCGCCCAATGACCAGAAATCAACTTCGGCCATCTTACTCTCCAAAAACCTTAACCGATCTTCTTTTTCGGTTACTTTAAAGAAACCTCCACAGGTGACCAGCTTTTTCTAACAAACTTTGTACGCGCGTATTCAAAAGTGGATCCATTAACATAGGTAGTCATATTGTATCATCTCATTTTTTTTTCAATGTGAAAAACAGTGAAACTTTCCTGTGAAATTGTATGTGCAAGAAATCTTATGACCTTAAATTCCTCCGCATAAATTTTGAACCCAAAGCCACCTACAGCAACCCTTTGTAGTATTTTTCTGCCTGAGTAAATTTTATAATTCAGACGGAATAAAACTTGACGTGAAAGAATGGAATGTTTAACTACTGTACCATTTAATGCGTTAATGGAGATTTTTATACATGGGACAGCCAAAAAGAAAACAGTCTAAGATGCGCAGCCGATTAAGACGCGGTGCCAGCAATTTTAAAATGCCCCAATTGGTCAAAGATTCCACCGAAGGTAACTGGGTGATGCGTCATCGCGTCAGCGTGCATACGGGAACATATCGCAACCGGCAAGTCGTTGAAGTGGACTTGTAACTTATTTTCCAATGCAGGAAATTTCTAGTAAATTACAGCGGCATTTGCCAAGAATTGCCGTGGATGTAATGGGGTTAGATTTTGGACCTAAAGAGATGTTTTCCGGTATTTATTCTGCATTGCAAACCGATGGGCACCGCTTTGAGAAAATATATTTAGTGGGTGATACAACCGTTTTGACGCCCCTCTTGGATCATTATGGGTTTAACGATTCTTCGGTTGTGGAATTTATTCATGCTCCGCAAGTTATTGAAATGCAGGAAAAACCCATTTATACCCTAAAACACAAAAAAGATGCTTCCATGTTTCGCGCCATCGATCTGGTGAAAAATGGGACAGCGGATGCCATCTTAAGTTGTGGCAATACGGGCAGTCTTATGGCTGGCGGTACATTAAAGTTAGGACCTATTGCGGGTATCGAGCGTCCTGCACTGGCAAGTGTCATTCCGACGAGGCAGCAGCGATTTATATTGATAGATGTGGGAGCTAATCCATCTTCTACGGCAAAACATTTGGCCCACAATGCAATTTTAGGTTCACATTACGCGCAGGCCATTTTGGAGCAAACCAATCCGCGGATAGGTTTGCTTACGATCGGTACAGAGGAAGGTAAAGGAAATGAAATTATACATGCGGCGCATTCAATTTTGAAAAATTTGTCGCTTCCAAATTTTAATTATCAGGGCCTCATCGAAGGTTTTCACCTATTCAATAACACCGTTGACGTGGTTGTGTGCGATGGCTTTGTGGGTAACATTTTACTTAAAACTTGCGAATCTCTCTTCTATCATTTGAAGGAATATTTAAAAGAAGAACTGCAAAAGAATTACATGAGAAAAATGGGGGCCTTTTTATCGCAAGGTGTTTTTCTCGATATGAAAAAACAATTTTCTCCGGAGCATTTTAGCGGGGCTCCACTTTTGGGATTGAATGGATGGGTTTTTAAGTCGCACGGTTCTAGCAGGGAGAAATCCATTGCCGGAGCTCTTCGTACATGCTTAAGATGCTTAGAAGCGTATGATCTGAAAAGCATACAAAATGACATTGCGACTGCGAACCTAACGATAGAAAAATTAAAAGGAGAGGAGTAAATGCAACAAGGGTCTGTTATTATTCGCGGTGTTGGTTCTTATCTGCCGCGCAAGATTCTTACCAATCACGATCTCGCTTCAATGGTTGACACTTCTGACGAATGGATTCGGACACGCACGGGTATTTCCCAAAGACATATTGCGGACGCTCACGAAACTTGCTCTGATTTGGCTTACGTAGCTGCAAAAAGTGCCCTTGAAAATGCACAATTGAAGGCACAAGATATTGACTTGCTCGTTGTGGCAACCATGACACCCGACATGATATGTCCTTCTTTAGCCGCAATTTTACAAGCCAAATTAGGTTTGCGCAAGGTAATGAGTTTTGATATCAATGCTGCTTGCTCTGGATTTTTATACGCCCTTGAAGTTGCCACGCGTCTGCTGCAAAACGGAAATTTTTACAAACGTGCACTGGTTATCGGGGCCGAAAAAATGTCTTCCCTCATCGACTGGGAAGATCGATCCACCTGTGTATTGTTCGGGGATGCGGCAGGTGCATCCGTTTTGGAACATACATCGACGGAACAGGTTGGCATTCTCGATGCCATTTTGAGGGCCGATGGTAGTTTCTCCCCTGGAATACTGTATATTCCTGCAGGGGGTTCTCTGCATCCAGCAACTACGGATACGGTAACTCAAAGGCAACATTTTATCAAAATGAATGGTAGAGAATTGTTTAAAACGTCCGTGCGTTTGATGGGAAAGGTCATTGAAGAATTATTGGAACGGAATCACCTTACCAAGGCCGACATTGCTTGTCTTATACCGCACCAAGCCAATTTGCGCATCATTCAATCTTTGGCTCAATCCATAGGTTTATCCATGGATCGCGTCTTCTGCAATTTGGAGGTCACGGGTAACACATCTTCCGCCTCCATTCCCGTCGCTTTCACGCAGGCTAAAAGTGCCCATTATTTTCGTTCGGGTGATTACATCGTGCTCGTTGCTTTTGGCGGTGGACTCACTTGGGGAGCAACACTCATCAAATGGTAACATGTTACAAAAAATTTAGTCCTTCCAATGAATAAAAAATCTATCTGTCTACTGAGTCTTTTAATATTAATGGGGGGTTGTGTAAATCGTGTGCACGATCCGATTTCTCCGCAGCAATTGGCATTGAAGTCACCCCAACGGGAACAAATTGCCAAAGAAATTTTTAGACAAGCGGAGCAAGCACAAATGCAGGGTCGCACTGCTGAAGCTGTAAAAAAATACCAAATTATCTGCAAAAAATACGCAGAAACGGACATTGCTCCTCGGGCACGTCACATCATGGGACATCTATATGTTCAAGCGGGACAATACGCCAAAGGCATCGAACACTTTCAATTTATTGCTCACAATTATACTCAGTATGAACGCTACGACGACGTGATTAAAGAACAATTTGAAGTGGCGGAAATTTTCATGCAGGGGCGAGAAAAGCACCGCTTTAAATTTTTACCTTGGGGCAAAGACACTTCAACTGCAGTCGCGTTTTTTCAAGGTGTAATATCTATGGCTCCGTACACTGATTATGCACCTCGAGCCTTATTTTGTACAGCGCAGTTGGAATTCGAAGATAATCACAAGGTGAAAGCCATTGAAGCTCTAGATCGCTTAATTGAAGACTATCCGGGTCATCGGTTGGTGCCTGAATCTTATCTACTGAAGGGAGATATTTATTTATCTTTAGTTTATAGCCCGCAAAACGATCAAGGGGCTACGCAAAAGGCCATACAATGTTACGAAAACTTTTTGATACTTTTTGAAAAATCTTCCCTTTTGCCTAAACTTATACAACGTGCTCAAGATAGCTTACGGCACGCACAAGAATTATTTGCCCAAAGTCGTTTAGTCCTGGGAGACTTTTTCTTATACAGGCGCCACTACGGTGCCGGAGCTGTTCAATTTTACAACGAAGCCCAACTCATCGCTCCTTCTACCGACATTGCAATGCAAGCCAATAAACGCATCGAGAGTATTTATACCCATGCACCTATTCCGACCACTTGGGCCGATAAAATTTTTGGAATTTTTCAACACGTCTCTCCAACTCCAGTCCCGCTACAGTAAAACTAATTTTTAACTTCAGGTGGATCCAACAATTTATTGTACACACGTTGAAACACCCATCGGTGTCATTGTTCTAAAATCTACGCAAAGTCACTTAACGCAAGTTTTGCTACCTAATGCGCCTTCTGTGGATGATACGGTCGTTCGTGAGACTCCTCTACTTGATTTAGCCAAACAACAATTGCTGGACTACTTCAGTGGGAAAAGGACGTCATTTACAATTCCGTTATCATTTAAGCAGTCTTCATTTTTTACGGCAACGCTCAATTATATGCAAACAATTCCCTACGGAACTACCATTTCGTACAAAACACTCGCCATTGCCGTTCAACATCCGCGTGCAGTTCGTGCCGTAGGGTGTGCGTGCAATAAAAATCCGCTTCCTATTTTTATCCCTTGTCATCGCGTCCTTGGCTCCGATGGGCGGTTAACAGGTTACAGAGGTGGATTATATGCCAAGCGATACCTACTGGAACTAGAAAAAGCGCATTGTACGCTTAAATAGTCGTGAAGTGTTTATTTAAGCTTGTTTGAAAACGCTTTACAAAACCGTATATTTGTCTAACCTATTAAAGCAATGTGTCGCAAAAAAACAATTTCCATTATAAGTAGTTTGTTATGCCTTAATGGTTGCCATTCGATTCAAAAAGAGGTCAGTGTCGATGCACGTACACCGTGGGTGTCTGCTCGCAGCATGACTCTTAATAATGACTTTTTATCGCCGCGAAAAACACTTGTTGGGAAATATTCTTTAGCGGAACTTATTGAAATTGGCCTTAAGTTTAATCCGCAAACAAAACATGCATGGTGGCATGCTAAGGAAGCTTTTGCCAATCAAGGGCGAGCAGAAGCTAGTTTTTTTCCTCACCTAGATGTGTCTGCAAATGTTAACCGAGAACAAGTCGGGGAAAAGGCATCCCAACCTACGCAGCGAATTGACAATTGGGGACCCGCGGTGACGTTGACTTACAAAGTGTTTCAATTTGGAACCGATGCTGCGGCTGCCAAAAGTGCAGCCCATTTGTTGTACGCGGCCAATTACGCGTTTAATCGACAACTTCAAACAACTGTTTTCGAAATACAACGGGCATTTTACAATTTCTCTTCTGCTTATGCAAAAATAGAAGCCCGAGAAAGCTGCCTGCAGGATGCAACGTTATCTTTTGAAGCCGTCTCGCAAAGAAAAGAAAACGGCTTAGCGCGTATACAGGACGTATTGCTCGCCAAAGCGGATAAATTACAAGCAGAGTACGAATTACAGGCCGCAAAAGCGGATTTGGAAAGCTGTCGCGCTACCTTGGCAACGGCAGTGGGTGTACCTATTGCTGCAGATTTTTCCATCGAAACGGATTATTTAAACACCGAGACGCAAAAGCCTGTGCGTGATATCGAAGATCTGATGCAGGGGGTACTTAGCAAACGTGCAGACTTATTGGCAAACGAAGAAACGTTGGAGGCTAAAAAATGGTCCCAAAAAGCTACGCATCGAAGTTCTTTACCCTCACTTTCATTGCGTGCCCAAACGAATGCGTTAAAATATAAGCATAATTCTCATTGGCAAAGAAATTACGGATTATCGGCGGGGATACAATGGAATGTATTTTCTGGATTCGACAGCCAATACAGCGAATTAGCCAGTTATACGCAGTGGAAAGAACAGAAGTATACGCTGCGTCAACAAAAGTTGGAAGCGCTACGCCAAACATGGGCAGCTTTTCATGCATTCCAATCTTCCCTTCAGCTTTCTGAAGCTTCCAAAGCCCTTGAAGAGGCTGCCCAAGAAGCACTCAATGCCATTCGTACGGGGTATAATACGGGCATCAACAGCCTACTTGACCTCCTCTCTGCGCAAAAGAGTTTGGCAAACGCTCGCCTTAACTCCATTCAAGCCAAAACGAACATAAAATTAAACTTAGTGCAATTGGCTTACATTACAGGGCAACTGGATTTAAAAATACCCACCCAATTTGATTTATAAAATTTTTATGCACAGCAAAAATAAACAGTGGTTTTATTACGTAATCGTAACTGCCGTATCCATTGCCTTTTTAATATCGTGTAAAGTGGTAAGTACGCTATTTCACAAAAAACCAGAAATAAGGCCACCGATGCAATTGTCTGTCAAGGCTGCCATTCCTTTTAAAACATCCGTTCAGCGTTATATCGATGCGGTTGGGCAATGTACCGCTTTCGAAAGTCTTACCTTGGTACCTCAAGTAGAGGGAGAATTGATAACAGTTTCACGTAAAAATGGAGGTACCGTAAAAAAAGGTGACCTCTTGTTTGAGATCGATCCTAGAAGTCTAATGGCTAATTTAAAGCAGGCGGAAGCTCAACTGATAATCGATAAGGCGCAATTGCAACTGCATCAATCTCAATTACAACGATCCGAAACGTTAAAAACGGGCGACTTCGTTTCACAGCAAGAATACGATACCTACAAAGCAAATGTCGCCATGTACGAAGGTCGTGTAAAATTGGATGAGGCTGCGTGTGCGCTTAAACAAGTTGACTTGGAACATTGCTTTATTAGGGCGCCTTTCGACGGTGAACTTGGCAAATCAACCGTCAATGCGCACAGCTTTGTAAGTAAAGGAACGACGCTTGCGATACTTAATCAAGTACAGCCCATTTACGCAGATTGTTTCTTGTCTGAAAAATATTTTAGTCCTCTTTGGAATGCAAAAAACACCCATAACAATCGTATTGTTGTGGAGGCTCGTTTATTGGACGACAATTCTGTTGTGCAGTACGGAGAACTGGTATACGTCGATAACGTCGTTGATAAAACGACGGGCAGTTTTTGTGCACGCTCTGAGTTTAGAAATGAGGACTGGGGATTTTGGGAAGGTCGCGCGGTCGATTTAAAAATTTATTACGCGGTACTCGACAATATTTTTTTAGTTCCCGAGGCTTCCGTTCACATGGGCAATAAAGGTTCTTTTGTGTACGTTATCAATGCTGAAAATGTGGCCGAAATGCGCTATGTCAACGTGGGTCAAAATTATCAAGAATGGGTGGTCATTCATTCTGGACTTGAAGGTAATGAAAAAATTATTGCCGACGGACATGCCTTATTGGCACCCGGCTCTCATGTGGTGGTTTCTTCTACACTACCTGTGCCTCAACTGAATTCGATGTAAACAATAGGCATGTGTCGTTTTTTGTATGAAAAGTATTTGTGATCCATTCATTCGTCGGCCAATTGCTACAATATTACTAACGCTTAGCGTAACATTCTTGGGAATCGCTTGTTATCAAAAACTACCTGTGGGTGCACTCCCGAAGGTTGATTATCCCGTTATCAATGTGTTTGCAAGCTTCCCAGGTATGAACGCAGAAATGATGGCAAATGCAATTGCAAGTCCGTTGGAGAAAGAATTTATGGAAATCGATGGACTGACCGAAGTCTTATCGGAAAGCCGACTTGGTTTTACTTCCTTAACGCTTAATTTCGATTTAGATAAATCCATTGATGCGGCTGCAATGGATGTGCAGGCTGCCATAACGCGCGCAAGTGGCAAGTTACCCAATGATATCCCATCCTCTCCTACGTACAGAAAAAAAGATCCCAACAGCGATCCCATTTTTTTTCTAGGCCTTATCAGCAATAGTCTTACGTCGGGTGCTTTGTACGACTACGCTAAAACGAAAATTGCACAGCTTATCAATAAAGTAGAAGGCGTTTCGCAAGTTCAAGTATACGGAATTCCCAAAGCTGTGCGGATCCACTTAGATTTGAGAAAATTAAAAGTTTTGGGCTTATCGATTGAAGATATAACGCATGCTGTGCAGAAAAATTCTCTCATACTGAGTATGGGGAAATTTAAAGGTGTAACCCGTACGTTAACCTTAACGTCTAACGGTCAGTTGGATCAATCTAAGGACTATGGAAATATTGTTGTCAGAGAAACAAAAGGAAGGCCCATTTATTTAAAAGATATTGCAAAATGTGAAGACGCCCTGGAAAACGATGATTTCTTGGCAACTTTTTGGGGAGAAGATGCCCAAAATTTTGATACAAATATCATGCTCGCCGTTAGTCAAGCTCCCGGAGCAAATACCGTCGAAGTCTCTCAAAGAATTAAAGCTATGCTCCCCGATTTGTACAAATCTCTGCCACCATCTGTAAAATTAATTCCTATTTATGACAAATCAAAGAGTATTCTCGACTCCATTAACGAGGTTAAGGAAACCATTTTTATCGCATTTTTGTTGGTTTCAATCGTCATTTTTCTATTTTTAGGCCGCGCTCGAGAAACGCTTATTCCGGTCATTGCTATGCCGTTATCCTTGCTGCTTACGTGTACGGTTATGCATGGATTGGGGTATAGTTTGGACAATTTGTCTCTCATGGCCCTTACCTTGGCAATTGGTTTTTTAGTGGATGATGCCATCGTATTTTTGGAAAACGTTGTACGACACATGGAGACGGGAATGGGGCCTTTAGATGCAGCTTTCAAAGGGGCTCGCGAGATCAGTTTCACCATCTTGTCCATGACATTTTCGCTGATGGCTACATTTTTACCCATTATTTTTATGGATGGGCAAATGGGCAGGATTTTTAGGGAATTTTCCGTGACGATCGTGGTTGCAATTTTTGCATCCGGCCTCGTATCTTTGACGGTTACGCCGGTTATGTGCGCTCGATTTCTAAAAAAGCATAATTTAAACGAAAAAACGCGTGTGGAACGTTTTGCAAACCATTTGGAGCATACTTTTATCGGATGGTATCGTCAGCGTTTGCAATGGTTTTTTCAACATCGTTGGATTTCTTGGTGGGCTTGGACCATGTGCATCGTCCTCATGGTAAGTCTATTTATTTCTATTCCAAAAACTTTTTTACCCACTGGCGATAGTTCTGCCATTATGGGTATGTTCATGGCGCAAAGTGGAACTTCACCGCAACAAATGCATCAATACCAGCATAAAGTAAGAGCGGTTTTATCCCAACACCCTGCGGTAAAATATACACTCAATGTCAGTGGTATTGGAGATTTTATGGCTGGGAACCAGGGGATGGCGGTCATAATGCTCAAGGTCCCCAAGGAACGTACCTCAATACGAGGCAGTAAAGATGTGTCCATTGCAGCCATTGCACAAGAATTGCAAGGCATGTTATTTCAAGTTCCAGGCATTTTGCCTCTTGTGAAACTTATGCCGGTCCTCAACATTCAAACCAGCTCTGCTGACAGCAAACGAGGTAAATACGTTTACACGCTTACGGGTATGGATACTCAAAAAGTTTACGAAATGGCAAACGTTTTGAAAGAAGCTTTTTATCAAATTCCGGGGATTGACCCCAATTCCATCAATTCCAATGTCGAACTCAATAATCCGCAGTTATTTATTAATTACAATAGAAACCGTTTGTTTCAATTTGGATTAACACCCTTGTCTTTGGAAAGTACGCTGAAGGAAGCTTATTCCCTGAACTACGCCTATCTCATCAAGGGTGATTACGAACAGTATCAAGTTTTAATCTCGGCTCAAGATCAGCAGAGAACTGGAGTGGAAGATTTATCCTTGCTCAGTATTCCCAATGCAAGTGGAAAAGTTGTTCCCATAGATACGCTCATAAATATCCAAGAAAAAATAGGCCCCACAAGTGTCTTTCACAAAAATAATTTTCCATCCGCCAGCATATTCTTTAACTTAAAGGGCAATGCCGCTCTTGGAACAACTGTCAAACAAGTTGAAGAAGTAGCTCAGAAACATTTATCGGCGGATATACAAGGGGAATTAGGTGGTGAGTCTAAAGAATTTTTATCGTCCATACGCAGCTTAAGTTGGTCATTGCTGCTGGCCGTTTTTGTTATGTATGTTGTGTTGGGATGCCTTTACGAACATTGGATTCATCCATTGACGGTACTTTCAACGATACCCGTTGCTTTGGCCGGAGGATTGTTGACCGTACGCATGTTTAATGCCGACTTTTCTTTGTACACATTCATCGGTTTGTTTATGCTCATGGGTATCATTAAGAAAAACGGCATTATTCTCATTGACTTTGCGGTTGAAAAAGAACGCGTTGGCAAGACTTCTGAAGAAGCCATTATGGAGGCGTGCTGTGAACGTTTCAGACCCATTTTGATGACAACGGTCAGTACCATATTTGGAATTCTTCCCATTGCCCTCGGATTTGGTGCCGACGGTGCATCTCGCATTTCTTTAGGGCTTAGTGTAGTGGGCGGACTTATATTTGCTCAAGTACTTACGTTGTTTATTACGCCTGTCGTGTATTTGGGAATGAATCGTTTTTGTAAGGTACAAGCGGACTAAACGATGTCAAGGGGCAAAATTTTGGTTGCCTTATCGGGGGGAGTGGATAGTGCCGTATCCGCATATTTATTGAAAAAAGAAAAATACGATGTGCACGGAATATTTTTCCGATCTTGGCAGAACGAAACGGAACTTTGGAAAGCGTGCCCATGGAAAGAAGATTTAGCGTCCGCGCAGTCAGTTGCCAATCACCTCGCCATTCCTTTTGAAGTCGTCAATTTTATTGAAAACTATCGACGACAAGTGGTTAATTACCTCATTGAAGGCTATCGATTTGGTCAAACTCCTAATCCGGATATCATGTGCAACCGTTATATTAAATTTGGAGCTCTCGTGGAGCACATGAAAAAGAATGGATTTAAAGGTATGGCAACGGGTCATTATTGTAAAAAAAAAGTATGTGCAAATACATTTTCTCTCCATGAAGGCGTCGATAAAAATAAAGACCAAAGCTACTTTTTATGTTTGGTGAAAAAAGAAAACTTGGAGAACGTTTTGTTTCCTCTAGGTCATAGGACCAAAGAGGCCGTTCGTGCGATCGCGCAAGCTATCCGATTACCCAATGCTTTAAGAAAAGATAGTCAAGGCATATGTTTTTTAGGCAGTAAAAAAACCAACATTCATCATTTTCTCGAACAATATTTACCCCATAAACCAGGAGAGATCATTGATCTCAAAGGAAATGTCCTTGGTACGCACCCAGGGTTGCACTTTTTTACCATTGGACAGAGAAAAGGAATTTGCCTTCCGTCCAACAAAGATGATGAACATTACGTGGTGATTTCTAAGGATTACGAACGTAATCGTTTGTTAGTCGGATTTGATCATGTAAATACGCAAGGACTTTACCAGCAGGATGCCCGGCTACATTCTTTGAATTTTTTAGAAAAAAAACCTGCGCATGGAGAACGATTATTGGCCAAACCGCGCTATCGAGATGCATCCCAAAACATTGTTTGGAAATGGTTAGATACGTCACGTGCAGCAATATATTTCGTTCAACCTCAACGCGCACTGGCCGTTGGCCAAGCGGTCGCTTTCTATAGAGGCACCCGCCTTGTGGGTGGCGGTATTTACAGTTATTTAGAATAAGTAAAGCTTTCTTTGGTTTATAACCTGATGTTCCATATTGGGATTATAAATTGGCATTTAACTTGCTCTGTTGTCAAGTATGGCAATTTCAAATAATCCAGATATTCCTCCTACGCCACCTACAGGCAATTCAGGCTTACCGAATGCTAAGGAAGGCAAAACGCCTGCAGGGAGAACAGTACAAATAAATCAAGCATGTGAAGCATTAAAGAGCAACCTTGCAAAAAAGTCCACCGGAGTAAAGTCATGGTTAGCCAATGCTTTTTCATCTGGGAAGCGTAAGATTGCTTTAAATAAGGTCTCTGATTTCTTCAATTCAACAAACATTGAATACGTGAACTTAAAACTTGATGATAAATACAAAAAATATTTACCTAAAAGTACGTTAGCTTGCCTCGAATCACTCCGAGCAGCAATTAGTTTACCTAAATTTCAACAATTAGACAGTGCCACTTTAAAGTCTATCTATGATGGTTGCAATCCTACTCAGGTGGGTGAAGGCGGGTGTGGGACAGTCTATGTTAGTTCAGATGGGCAATACGTATTTAAACAAATGAAACAAGGGAAAGAACATCTTACTCAACAGGAAGTCACTGCCAACCAAAACATAATGTTTGAACTTAACAACATGCAACAAGGTGAGCAAGCCTTTTGCCAACGAAATGGAGATAATATTACTAGATTCTGTGGTACTTTTCAGGCGGATAATGGGGAAACAATTCTTGTGTTTGCAAAAGCTCCAGGACAAGAGATGGCTGCCTATTTGAAAAACGATAAAACAGATTGGAATGAAGCTTGTCAAGTACGTGCTAGAATGTGTGCAGCACTTGCCAATACCGTTGCTGTTACACACGAAGCTGGATTAGTTAACCGCGACGTCAAACCTGAAAATACAATGGTACATGTGGCAGAAGATGGTAGCGTTACAGTCAGATTGATTGATCAAGGATTAGCATGCCGGGCAAACGAAAGTGAAAAATTGATTAAAACACTGGGCACCCCTGACTATATGGCTCCCGAATATTTTACCAATCCTCCTTCTCCTGTTTCTAGTGCAGCAGACGTCTATGCACTTGGAGCAACGCTCGTAAACAATTTTTTTCAATCTGAAAGCGTTAATACATGCATGCGCACTGCATTTTTTTATGAACCATGCGTGCATGATCGGCTACCAACAGCTCCGGTTATGGATGAGGCGCAAATTGCACAATTCAATCGACAGCTTGCTACCAAGCATCCTAGGCTTAGATTAACGCTCAATTCTTTTAATAGACAAAATTTCTTTGACAATATATTGGCAGCTCCTGAGCGTTACAGAGCTCTTTTCGATAAAGATGGAAAATATTCGCATGATGAATTACAGTTTCTCTGCGGACTCATCAGAGACTGCCTAAATCCTGATCCAAATCTTAGACCTACGGCAGCGCAAGTCGGGTATGTTTTGGAGATTTTTGCAGCCTGTATGGACGATAATGCCAGAATTAAAGCGCATAATGCGAAGCCAGAAAACAGAGATCACCCGCTTGCAAGAGTTACGCTACCTTCTTACCAAGACGTCATGGCACGGGCTAAAGCAGATAGACCTGCTAAACAAGAGCAACCCGCTTAAAGGATAATAATTCTCCTCTAACAGTTTACTTAAAAAACTCGCTGAGGCGTAGGTGACACAATCACTTGCTCGTCTTGATAATCGATCTTTACATGGGCGCCCTCGGTCAATTCTCCGGCGATGATCTTACGTGCAATCAAATCGCAAACATGTTTTTGAATGGCTCTTTTCAACGGACGTGCACCGTAAACGGGATCGTATCCTACTTCACATAACCATGCCTTTAACGGATCACCAAAGACTATGGAAACCTTTTTCTCTTCCAATCTTTTGGCAAGATCTTGCAGCTGAATTTCTACAATACCTCGCATCTCTTGCGTGGACAGATTGTTGAAAACCAGTATCTCGTCCAGTCGATTGAGTAGCTCGGGCCTAAAACTTGTCCTTACAATTTTCATCACCTCCGCGTGTACGGATTCTTTTGATAGAGATGGGGTGAGAAAAAATTCCGAACCCAGATTGGAGGTCAAGATGATGATTGTGTTTTTAAAATTGATATTGCGTCCCAAGCCATCCGTTAAATGGCCTTCGTCCAATACCTGCAGTAAAATGTTAAAAACATCGTTGTGCGCTTTCTCAACCTCATCAAACAACACAACGGAATAGGGACGTCTCTTAACTGCTTCCGTCAATTCACCTCCTTGTTCGTATCCAACATATCCCGGAGGAGCTCCAATTAATCTCGATACGGAATGTTTTTCCATGTATTCCGACATATCGATTCGAATCATGTTATTTTTGTCGTCGAATAAAAATTGAGCAAGTGCCTTTGACAATTCCGTTTTTCCAACACCCGTTGGACCTAGAAATAAAAATGAGCCTATGGGCCTACGCGGATCCGCAATGCCGGCTCTTGATCTTCGAATACAATCGGCTACGGTGTTCACGGCTTGATCTTGGCCAACGACATACTCCGTGAGTTTAGATTCCATCGTCAACAGGCGTTCTTTTTCCCCCACAAGCATTTTTTCAACGGGAATACCTGTCCAACGGGACACCACGGTGGCGATGTCATCTTCCGTTACCTCGTGGTGCTTTTGAGTTAAGTGCTCGCCCTTTTGAAGCTCCTGCAACCGCTTCTGCAATGCTGGAAGTTTACTGTATAACATTTCGCCTGCTTTTGAAAAATCGGCATTACGTTGGGCAATTTCAGCGTTATTTTTAGTTTCTTCAATTTGACCTTTGATACGCTTTATTTCCTCAATACTCTTTTTCTCCAGATTCCATCGCGCATTAAGTTCAAAAGATTGTTTTCCCAGCACCTCAAGTTCAGCTTGAATCTTTGTAAGTCTTTCTTTGGAAGCGCTGTCCGACTCTTTTTTCAAAACTTCTTGTTCAATCTTCAGCTGCATAATCTTACGGTCCAACTCATCGATTTCTTCCGGTTTTGAATCCATTGTCATCTTTAATCGACTTGCCGCTTCGTCCATGAGGTCAATAGCCTTATCCGGCAAAAACCGATCACTTATGTACCGATGCGAGTAAGTACAGGCGGCAATGACGGCCGCGTCACTAATTCTAACACCATGGTGTAACTCGTATTTTTCCTTGAGTCCCCGCAAAATCGAAATCGAATCCAATACGCTCGGTTCACTCACAAATACAGGTTGAAATCGCCTCGCAAACGCAAAATCTTTTTCAATGTATTGGCGATATTCGTTTAGAGTTGTTGAACCTATGCAACGCAATTCTCCCCTTGCCAAAGCAGGTTTTAACATATTAGAGGCATCCATAGCACCATCCATCTGTCCTACCCCCATAAGCGCATGAATTTCGTCGATGAACAAAATAACGTCATTATGTTCAGAGACTTCCTTTAAAACAGCCTTTAACCGCTCTTCGAATTCTCCTCGATACTTGGCTCCGGCGATCAGTAATCCCATATCCAATGCCATGACTTTTTTATCTTTAATGGAATCCGGAACATCGCGATTGATAATCCGGCAAGCCAACCCTTCCGCAATGGCCGTCTTGCCTACACCGGGTTCACCAATTAAAATAGGATTATTTTTTGTACGCCTCGACAACACCTGAATGGTTCTTCGAATCTCTTCATCTCTGCCGATAACGGGATCCAATTTACCTTCATTGGCAAGCTGTGTTACATCTTTGGCATACTTGTTTAAAGCCTCGAAGTTTGCTTTTGTTCTACCCGTATCATTTACTTGATTCACGTCAACCGTCTCTCCTTATCTATGCTACAATTCTCTTATAAATGTTATCAAATATCCGATTGTAAAGATGCACGACAAAAACCGCTCTGTTAAGCAACTTTTTTCTAAATTATTTATGTCTTCATCAAACGCAATAAATAGGCCGCAATGGAAGGGATACAAAGCAATATTTGTTTAAAAACTTGCGTATACGTATCTCCATTGCCGGCAAACGGATCAAGAATTTCTTGACCGTCCAACCATTTACTCATTAGAAATGTTTTATTTGAAGGTGCAGAAAATTGATCTTTTAAATAGTCTAAATGCTCCTGCGTCATCGTCAAAATTACGTGCGATGCGCGTACGGACGCCGCTGTCAGTGCAGTAGACCTATGCATGGATAAATCTAAACTGTATTCGCGTGCAACCTCGAATGCTAAAGTGGATGCTGGCCGGCCTTCACGGGCGTAAGTCCCAGCTGATTTCACCGAGAAATAATCTTCTTGCTGCGGATAATGCTTTTTCAAGAAATCTGTTAAAGCTGCTGCAGCAAAAGGACTGCGACACGTGTTGCCGGTACATACAAATAAGGTTTTAATTAAATTCATTGCTTAAATAATTGTGGCACTTTGTACTTTTGGGTATCCAACAACCAATTGTCATTTGTAAGTGCACAGTAAAAAGAAATGCCATCCGTATCATCGCTAATTGTAACGGCAGGGAAAATGGAATGTGCTACATCCAACGTTCTCTTTACACCGTCCAAATAGGTAGGATTACACACGATATATTCGCCTCGACGTAATGGAGCTTCCATTTCTTGAGGGATTGACTGCCCAATTTCATCCTTTAAGTCCAACAAATTTGCCTGATGTTGATCTTGATTTTGAACGAACAAAATCCTTGAAACGCCCTCTTTATCCAACAATAAGTAACTGCCTACGGGGTCCAGCAAATAATATTCTACAATGTCGTAATTTTTTAATAAATTTTCAAAAAACGTTTGAAATTGCAAGTAATAAACCGCAAGCGGGAAATGGGGTCGACTGCCTATGGCTTCGATAATTGTTTTTGTAATCTGCTGAAAATAGGCTTTTTGCGCTTTCGTGAGCATCTGCACAATATCGTCAAAATCACTTATTTCTTGCTTATGCACAAATTGCTGGATAAAGCCTTTATTGAAAGCTTTTATCGCAAAGTCGTGTTCCGATTGCCCCGTAAGAAGAACTCTTTGAATATTTTTATCCACAATTGCCTTACAAAAATCAATGCCGGTACCTTGACCACCCAAATCGTAATCGGCAACAACTACGGAAATTTGAGACAAACGATTGGGATTGTATGCTACGCGATGCAAATCAAATACGTTCACCGTCAAAGCGTAATTATTGATTTGAAATGTGTCTACATGCTTTAGCAGATGCGCAAACAAGGCTTGTCGATGGGTCATTTTATCGCTTGCATTGATGTAGTCCAAGGCTTCATTTGCGTTGGAAAATAGTTTAAAAGAGATGGGTAAATGCGATTGTTGAAAAAACAATCCTAACATCTGAAGATACGATTGACTATCGTCCAGAAAAACAACTTCGGTTGGATAGCAACAACACGGTAAACATTCAGTCAACATAATGTAAATTAGGCAAAAACTTCGTTCGTTGTAAAAAACCTTGCAATTTCTTTGACAGCAACTTCTTGACTATCGGATGCATGCGCTATGTTTCTCGATTTATCTTGACCAAAGTCTCCCCGAATCGTTCCTTTAGGCGCTGTGGACGAATCCGTAGGACCTAATAAACCGCGTACGACCGCAATCGCATTTTCTCCGCGAAGAACCAACACCAACACTGGACATTCCATCATATAACTCACAATGCTTGGGAAAAAAGGTTTATCTATCAAAAAATCGTAATGTTCTCGCAACAAAGATTCTTGTAAACGCATCATTTTGCAGGCAACTAAAGATAATCCTGCTTGAGTGAATCTCTCTATCACTGTACTGGCCAAATTTTTTTGCATACAATCTGGCTTAAGAATGACCAAAGTCCTTTCAATCATGAAATTCACTTTAGATTTCATGAATACGTTTGTCAATGCCTAGTCGCACTTGCACATTAAAATAACTTAACCTAAGTCGAACGTTCTATTGCCAATACTGAATAAATCTTGGAATTACCCAAACAGAAATTATTTAAAAATAGTCATCATTGAATACGTGCAGCGTCATACAAAACCTCTTTTTTGAATTTCCGTCTTGTTTTTTGAAAAATTTATTCAAACATAGTAAGTCATCCATGAAAAAATTGACGGATAAAGTTGCTTTGGTGACGGGTGCTGGACGAGGTATTGGAAGGGCAATCGCAGAACGTTTTGCCAAAGAAGGCGCTCAAGTCATTTGTATGAGTCGAACAGTGGCCAATTGCCAACAGGTAGCTGAAGGTATCCGACAACAGGGGAACAAGGCTGAAGCTTTTGCAGTGGACGTTGCATCTAAAAACGCTGTCTATGAAGTTGCTCATCAAATTTTGAGTCAATACAAAGCGGTCGATATTTTAGTAAACAACGCAGGTATTACGTGTGATAAATTATTTGTTAAAATGAGGGATGAGGATTGGGAACAAGTCCTCTTAACCAATTTATTCAGCGCATTTTACGTGTGCAAATCCTTTATTCAACCCATGGTGCAAAAACGTTGGGGGCGTATCATTAACGTATCTTCTGTTGCGGGTATTACCGGCAATGCGGGGCAAGTGAACTATTCGGCCGCCAAGGCGGGTTTATTGGGTTTTACAAAATCTTTGGCGAAAGAATTGGCTGGACGCAACATCACCGTAAATGCCATTGCTCCAGGATTTGTTACCACCGATATGACGCAAAGCTTGCATGAAACCATCGTGGAACAGGCAAAAAAATGCATTCCACTCAGACGCTTTGGCCTTCCGGACGAAGTTGCCGCCATGGCTGCGTTTTTGGCTTCCGATGAGGCCAATTACATAACGGGACAGGTAATGCGTGTGGATGGTGGTATGGTAATGTAAAATCTTTGATCTTGATTTTCTTTAAAAAACCCTTACCGTGTAAAAATTAATTCTTTTTATTATGACAGAAACAATCGAACAAAGAGTTAAACGTGTTATAGCAAATACTTTCAGTGTCAAAGAAGAACAGGTGACGCCGGAAGCTTCCTTTACAAACGATTTGAGCGCTGATTCCCTAGATCAAGTTCAATTAATTATGGACTTGGAAGAGGAATTTAAGGATTTAATGGAAGGCGAAATTCCGGAAGCGGATGCCGAAAAATTAAAAACCGTAGGCGAAGTTATTCAATATATTTCGGACAAAGCTAATAATAGATAAAATAGAGGCGCATGGAAAGAATGCAACCAAAGCGGGTGGTAGTTACGGGCCTGGGAACTATCAATGCCTTAGGACATAACGTCGAGGACTTTTGGGTAGCATTGGTTGAGGGTTGTTCAGGCATTCGACATTTGACAAAATTTGATGTTTCCGAGTTGCCTACCCAAATTGCCTCAGAAGTGGTCAATTTTGACCCATCGCGTTACATGGATACAAAAGAGGCAAAACGTACGGATCCTTATGTACATTTCGCCGTTGCCGCTTCTCGTATGGCATTGCAGGATGCAAAATTTTCCATTACAGAGGAGGAGGCAGATCGGTGTGGAGTCCTCATAGGAACCGGAATTGGAGGGATGGCCAACATTCAAGAACAAGCGTTCACTTTGTTTTCTAAAGGGCCGCGTAAAGTTTCTCCTTTCATGATACCGTCCACCATCTGCAATATAGCTGCTGGAACCGTAGCCATTGAAGTTGGGGCTCGTGGACCCAATTTCGGCGTTGTGAGTGCTTGCACATCGGGAGCTCACGCCATAGGTGAGGCTTTTAACTTGCTGCGTTTTGATAATGCAGAAGTTATGATTGCGGGAGGTAGCGAGGCGGCTATCCAAACCTTAGCATTTTCCGGATTTTGTGCCATGAAAGCCATGAGCACTCACTTTAACGACACGCCAGAATTGGCAAGTCGACCTTTTGATGCTCACCGTGACGGATTTATTATGGGAGAAGGGGCTGGTATTTTGGTACTGGAAACATTGGAGCATGCACAAAAACGGGGTGCAAAAATCTACTGCGAGTTGATTGAGTACGCGGCCACATGCGATGCATTTCACATAACACGTCCAGATCCATCCGGCAGAGCTCTTGTTCAATGTTACGAAAACTTACTTCAAAAAGCGCATCTAAATCCTCATGAAGTTGATTACATTAATGTGCACGGGACATCTACTTATTACAACGATTTGGTAGAAACAAAGGCTATTAAACACGTTTTTGGCCCGCACGCCTATAAACTCAATATTAGTTCCATCAAGTCTATGTTGGGACATTTACTGGGAGCTGCAGGAGCCGTAGAAGCTATCGCGACCGTAAAAACTTTGAGTACAAATACTATTCCACCTACCATAAATTACGAAACGCAAGATCCAGAATGCGATCTAAACTATACTCCCAACAAAGCAGTTACTAAACCTGTACACGTGGCTATCACCAACAACTTGGGTTTCGGTGGACAAAATGCAGCTCTACTATTTAAAAAATTCTGATGTATAAAAGGTAAAAGTACCTACCCTATCTTGCCATACTTTTAGTATCTTTAATAACTTTATTTTTAGGTTCACCTTTTAGCAATGCTTTAAGATAGTGATGTTTGTTGCTTTGTGAATGGCGTATTCGTGATTTTTTCTAATTATTCCGTAAACCTAGCTTGCTTTGATTGGTTTCATTGAACAAAAGTACACACATGCTTTAACTTCAAAAAAGTTTTTATTGCGTCAACCTTATGATGCTTGAGAGATTAGGACTTATAAATCTTTTTCCTAAAATCTTAGCTATAAGCGTAAATTCCTACCATCACTATTTCCGCATTTACTAGCGGTTACTTGCGTTTGCCAAGTAATCGGGGGTTAAGATATTTTGTAGGTACTTTGAAGCTTCGTCCACATCGTCGAAAATTCGAAATAATTCGACGTCTTTAGGGGACATTACGCCCCAATCAATCAGTATTTGAAAATTGATCAATTTATCCCAAAATTCGCTTCCAAACAATAAAATTGGAAATTTGCGCACTTTTTGAGTTTGCATCAGTGTCAAAATTTCAAATAACTCATCCAAAGTTCCTATGCCGCCAGGAAATGCAATAAAAGCTCTTGTTTTAAACAAAAGCCAATACTTACGCATGAAAAAATAGTGAAATTTCATGCTCACTCCGGGAGTACAATAAGCATTTATTTCTTGTTCCCACGGCAAAGTAATTGCCATGCCGATGGAAATACCTCCGGCTTCTTGGGCACCTCGATTACCTGCCTCCATAATTCCAGGACCTCCTCCTGTAATCAAATAAGGGCGTGAATTTTCAGATAATTGCGAGGACCATTGGGTAATTTTGTATGCCAGTAAGCGTGCTTTTTCATAATAAATGGCTGCTTTTTCAGCGTGTTTAGCGGATAAAAAGCACGGATTTCCGTCATGGTTATTTAAATTTTCTGGAGAACATATGCGCGCCGATCCAAAGAATACGATGGTGTGGTTGACATTATATTGGCCGAGACGTTGTTGTGGCCCTAAGTATTCACTCAGGATTCTCAAAGCGCGTGCATCGGCACTGCTGCAAAAATTCTTATTGTTGTAGTAGGTTGGAACATTCATAAGTGACTCATTTCCTTAATGTGAACGATTTTAACCATTTCTATTCACTTAAGCAACCTTAAAGTAGAAAGCCTTCTTACCTTAACGTCGAGATGTTACATAGGAGTAGAAATCTTCAAAGTAAATCCAAACACACGAAATACTTGCGGCCTAATCTATTTTGGGTGTTTTGTGTCAACATCTTCGAAGGCTGATTCGGCACCCTTCGTCACATCTGCAGCGGTGACTTGAATTGGAATTGATAAATCGTCATGCCCTATTGCGTTGACGAATAAATGCCCTTGTCCAACTTCCCCTCCTTCTATTTGAACGGTAACATGGTCTTCGTTGGCCGGTATGATAACTTCAGGCATAATAACACTGTCGGGAATATTGGTCGTGACGTTTATGTAGAGTCCAGATCCTGAAACCGTTTGACTGGTGGAAAAAGTAATTTCTATGGATTTTCCGCTTTCAAGTTCAATAAAATCCATGTCTACACTGAGTGTACTATTGTCCAGCAGCAAATTTCCAATAAATACCTTGAATTCGTTACTCAATAGCCACACGGGGTAAGACTTATTTGCTACGAGTAATGGTACTTTAAACGATAGGACATTTTCTGAAATACATTGGGTAGGTGCATTGCAATCTCCCACCACAATGCGATCGCTGGACGTAAATCCACGTCCCAATACGTTTACGTCGGCTCCAATCGGCGCCCTATCCGTATCTAGGGAAAAAACGCAACGTTCTTGAATAATGAGCTTTGCAAGCGGACTTTTCGTTGTTTTTGACTGAATGCGTCCACGAGAATTTTTGTCGTAGCTTAAAGCAAAGTAGTAATCCGCTTCGGTACGCTGTGGATGGATGGTATGATCGTAAAAGAAAAAGTGTTCATCAAAAGATTCCTGTTGTAACGCGTGCGTTTCGCCATCGATGACGATAGAAGGTTTAAAAGAATGAGCGACCACTTGTTTTTCTAACAATTGGCTGCGTACAGTCAAACGGTAACGATTGGATGCATTTCTTTGCATTGTTGGAGGTGTTAGATTGTTCAAAATAGGCGAACATCCGTGAAATAACAAAGTTCCCAAACTTCCAATACATGCATAAAAGATACTTTTTTTCATTGGCGCAGTTATTTTCATGTCCAAAATAATCAATAAAAATTTATGAGCTTACAAGCTTTATCTTTAGGTCTTTACGTCCACGTTCCTTTTTGTGCAAACTTCTGTGCTTACTGTAATTTTTATAGAGAATCTCCCACTAAACCTTTGGTGCAATCTTATCTGATTGAAATAAGTCATGAATTAGAACGATGGAAAAATATTTTATTGCAGCGAAGCGTAAGTACCATTTTTTTTGGCGGCGGTAGTCCAAGTAGTTTATCCCATCGAAATTTGGAAACCTTATGTGCGCATATGCAACCTCTTCTGCCGCATATTGCTGAATGGACGGTTGAAGTATCTCCGACAACGGTTAATCTTGAAAAGTTGAAAGTTTTGAAAGAAGGCGGGGTAACGCGCATTTCCATGGGAGTTCAAAGTTTTCAAAAGGATGTTTTGAGGTATTTAGGTAGAAAACAAACGCGCGTGCAGGTGTATCGAGCGTACGATTGGATTCGCACGACAGGGTTTAATAACGTCAACTTGGATCTTATTTTCCATCCCAATTTTGCTGATTTTAAACTTTGGGAAATGGACTTAAAGGAAGCGATCCATTTGAATCCAGAACATATCTCCACCTATTGCCTGTCGTTTGAGCGGTTAGAAGGACCCTTTAGACGAGGCCAGTATGTAGATGAAAATCGAGAAGCTTTATTTTACCTGTACACGTGGAATTGGTTAAAAAATCATGGCTATCAGCATTATGAAGTTTCAAATTTTGCGCGTGATGGACACGCTTGTCTCCACAATTTGAATACTTGGAAAATGCAAGAGTGGATAGGGTTAGGTCCCAGTGCGGCTTCCCAATGGAATAAGCAGCGTTTTCAAAATGCCAATAATGCGCATGATTGGTTAAGTAAAGGCCGTGTACATTGTATGAATTTATCGGAAGAAATTTTGTGTGCAGATTGTCTCATTTTTGGGTTAAGAATGCGTGAAGGCATTTGTTTGGATACCTTACAAAAACGATTTCCTCTTGCGGATGTGGCAAAATACGTACCCCTATGGCAGCAATTTGCACAGGAAGGACTTGTCAATATACGCAAAAATCAATTAACGTGTACCGACAAAGGATTACTGCTGGTAGACGCACTGGCTCGTGAAATTCTCAATTACGCAGCCGATAATTAAAATTTTGTCACCTCTCCGTGTTTTAAAAAGTTTTATGCATAAAATCGCTCTTCCGTGCAACACAAAAATTGCAAAGCGGTCCCGGCTTCACCCAAAATAGACTCTACCCGTAGATTATGGGTGTGTTTATGTGTGAATATTTATATAAATAGTTATTGGTAACTGATGCCCCTAGGGAATTTATATTTCCCATTTTGTTAAAA
>JAITJL010000026.1 GCA_031278975.1 Puniceicoccales bacterium | reverse complement strand
CGGAATGCTATTGGCAACTAAGCGCTTAGACGCCTTGGGCCTTCACTACTGAGTTATTATAGCCTTTCTTTACTACCTCTGTCAAGGGTTTTTCGGGGGGATTGGAGGTCATCCTTTGTTAAAATTTCTTCACGCATTAACCTTTAGAGATGTTTCACCGGGTGTAAACGGATATTGGTGTAAAATGGGTTCAATGGAACGTAGGGGCTATATAATTTAATTCCATCAGCAAGGTCGGATAAGGGGTCAACGGTAGCAAGTACTGAGTCTTATGTCGAACAACGATCCCTCGGATGCTGTATGAACATGCTGCCGTTTTCGTCAAAGTATTAAAAAAATTAGTAAGCAATAAATGGTATAAGAAAGTACTTTTGCAAGTTCTTCGATTACAATTGGAGTAATCAACAGCAAGTTAACCTTACGGCAAAGCCACTTACTATCGGCTAAGATTGATAGTGATAAAGCTTATGCAGCCCTTTCTTTTGTACCTAGCTTCTTGGAGACTTACCACAGCTTATTATGGACTATAAGATAACTTAGCTCTTATGCTTTATTGCTTATCTACGGCATTTCAGTAGCTTTAAAGATATATTTCATCGCTCTATTACACTCAATCCAAGTTGCACCGTGCGTCGGATATTGCTATCATGGGCGTAGACATATTATTGAAGATACTATTGACTTCAAGGGCACTCCTGCGGGCCACAAGACCAGATGAGGTCAAAGCATGACGTGAATCTTATCTTCCCTCTTTATTCTTTATATTAATTTGCCTCATTGTTTTGTTTATTAAAATACATTCAGCGATCCTCCACTTCTAGTCCTAAGTGAACATCTTTACGAAAGAAAAATGAGCAAATATGCGAGACATAAGAAGACAGCTTCGCAGGTTATTCGGTTCTACTATTAATTTCTAAACCGGTTCTGCCTTATCCATGATCGATAGAACTCACGCATTCTAGAGTTTTTTCAATGCTCAAATGATTGCGACCATGCTCGTACACATACCGAATGTCATCCACCCATTTTTTGACGATCAGTATGCCAAGCCCTCCCACAGTACGTTCTTCAACCGGTAAAGTAATATCTGGATCTTTTTGTTCCAGTGGATTGTAAGCCTTTCCGTCATCCACAAATACGATCTCTATTTTTCGAGCATCTAGATGTATGCGACAGTTGATTTCAATCGTACCCACGATGCCTTCACCGTAAGCGTAACGAACAATATTTGTAAAAACTTCTTCAATAATAACCGCAATGGGAATAAAATTTTTCTCAGAAAGACCTGCTTGTTTACATGTTGTTTCCACAAAACTTATAACATTGGATAGATAACATACCTCTGAGCTGACAATAATAACCTCTTCCATCGTCATCTCTTGGTTTAAAAATGATGGGCAAAGCTTATTAAAATTGTTTTAGGAAGCGTTCGTCATTTTGATAAAAACGACGTACATCATCAATGCCATACAAAAGCATTGCAAGGCGTTCAACGCCAAATCCAAATGCAAATCCTTGCCATTCTTGCCCATTAAGTCCCACGGCCTCAAATACTTTCGGATTCACCATCCCACAGCCGCAAACTTCAATCCAAGTATCCTTGATTTTTCCCAAGTTTGGAACAAAAATATCCATTTCGAAACTAGGTTCCGTAAACGGAAAAAAACTCGGACGTAGGCGCATTTTGTAAGTTTCGCCAAAAAATGTTTTCACAAAAAAGTCGAGCGTTCCTTTTAAATCCAACAAATTAGCTTCTAAACTCACGCACAAACCTTCGGTCTGATGGAAGTTGAAGTTGTGAGTTGCGTCTACGGTATCCCGACGAAATACGCGTCCCGACGAAACAATTTTTAGCGGAGGTTTATGTTTCAGCAGGGTGCGAATCTGTACGGTGGATGTGTGCGTACGCAATAAATAATTCTCATCCATCCTTTTGGAGGTTGAACTAACACGTGCATTTTGATGCAAGAAGAATGTATCTTGCTCATTGCGTGCCGGATGATTTTTGGGCATATTGAGTGCATCAAAACAAAACCATTCGGTATCAATCTCCGGGCCTTCCACAATGGAAAAACCCAATTGCGTAAAGATAGATAACATTTTATCGCGTGTCTGCGTCAATGGATGCAGTGGCACTTGCAAATGCACTGGACTCACCAAAGAAGGATCCGGTGGATTCCCCAAACGGGTTAGCTGCACTTTTTCCTGCAACGCACCTCCTTTTCTCGTTAAGCTTTGCTCTAAATCTTGCTTAATTCGATTAATTGTTTGTCCAACCGCAACTTTTTGCTCGTTTGATAAGGTACTGAGCGTTTTCAATTGACGCATCAAAGCGCTTTTAGGGCCCAAATATTGCGTCTTAACAAGTTGCAAAGCATGCATGGAATCAACTTCTTCTATGGCAACTAAAGCTTTCTTGTGCAGCTGCGTCAATGCATCCACATCGCTCATCTTTAGACTAAACCCTTTTTAACCTGTTCCACTAGCTGATTAAACCCAATCTCATTCCGCATTGCCAATTCACTCAGCTGCTTACGATCCAAGCCGATATTCAACTTCTTGAGACCATTCATAAAACGACTATAGTTGATATTGGCAGCCCGACACGCCGCATTAATACGTACAATCCATAGTTGACGAAATACAGTTTTTTTCTTTCGACGATCGCGAAAAGCAAATGCGCCAGCGCGCAAAACGGCATCGTGGGCGTATCGAAACAAACGCGATTTATTGCCAAAAAACCCTCTTGTTTGTTTTAATACTCGTTTACGACGTTTTTTCGTTGCAACTCCGTTCGTTACTCTTGTCATAATCTTTACCTCTCTTTACTGCCGATGTAAGGTCGTCGTTCAAAAAAAATACCCTACCTCAAGCGTTTTATACTTCGAAAGTTTTTAAGCAAAAGGCAGACAGGCTTTCACTTGTTTCACTAAGGCCGTGCTCCCTAATGCTTGATCGCTGCACGCCTTACGCAAACAAACCGTGGACTTACGGCGCAAAAAATGCCTAAACCCAGGTTTACGGTGCAACACTTTTCCAGTGCCCGTTATCTTAAACTTTTTAGCAATCGATTTTTTTGTCTTTTGCATAAGCCAGTTATCATGTAAGCATCCCTATTGAGTTGTAAAGGCAAAAATATGAAGATTTCACTCAAGTCACCGCAAATTTTTTCACAGGTAATATTTTAATTTTGACAAAATAATTTCCACCACAGGCCTCTTAATAAGGCTCAAATGTCATTTACACATCGTAATTGGGATCATCTGGGTTTATTGGACGAATGGCGTATAATTCATTCGAAAACCAAGTGGATTTGTCGGCCAGATTCGTCACGGTAGGCGTAGCCCAACTGTAAACCAATCGCAATGACTGAAAACCTTCAGGAGGATTAATTTCCGTACGACTGTTGGTTCCATAGTCGTTGTACAAGGGTGAGTTTTGAACCGTTAATTTCAATTCAATCGACAAGTCATTCGCCTCATAAACCGAACGCGTAAACGAAGTGTTGCTGGTCGCATTATCGGCTTTCAAAACAACGGTCCTGTTACTTGGATTTCCCAAGTCTCTCAAAGAGATACTGGCATCCGTCGCAGTGTCTACTTCATAGGGATGCGTATCGCAGAGCAATTGCTCAAAAATACTTACGGCAAATAAATGCGCCTGCATCTTACAAAGATTGGACCGAGCGTAACGGTGCATGGTCAACACCGTCTGCGAAATTCCCAACACAACGATTGTAAATAAACCCGCCGAAATCAAAACTTCCAACACCGTAAATCCACCCTTCTTCTGCATGGTATTGTTAGGGTAACTTACTTCAACTTTGTAGTCAAGTAGGTAGACAAAAATCTTGTCAATTTCTCTTTTTGTCATTAATAATGCAAACGCGTATAAACTTCTGTAGATTTTGTATTGAAAAGTCACAGGCTAAAAACAAGCGTTTGTACTTGCTTTTAAGTCACTTGTTGAAATTAACATTTATTTTCTTGTCTTTCCTTCAGGTAAGAACCCTTTGCCTTAATTAAAGTGCATCATTTGGTGCTGAAAGGGGGACTTGAACCCCCATGCCTTACGGCACATGAACCTGAATCATGCGTGTCTGCCATTTCACCATTTCAGCTTACAATTAAAAAAGGTAGTTGTTTTAAAAAATGGTGGAGTTGATCGGATTCGAACCGACGACCCCCACAATGCCATTGTGATGCTCTTCCAACTGAGCTACAACCCCCTCGGTGATTTTTTAAGAGAATATATAAAACAATTGAGGTCAAGTTTTTACAACATTTATTTTACATCTACGCAAGTGCTTTGTCGAATATTACGACAAATTATGCAATAATTTTGACAGCAATTTTTAACTGTAAATAGCTTAATGAAACTGCCTTAAAAAATACCGCAATTAATCTATTCAAAGGGTACTTACTTTTCAAACTTCGTTAAAAGCAACATGACCAAAATGGAAACGCGTAAGCAAAAGACACCTTGATGCATAAAAAAACGGAACGTTGGATACGTTCACTTTTCCCACTAAAACCGTGGTATCATCAAAAGACAAAATTTAAGTTCGGCAACAATGACGTCATGGGTATAAATGATTGTTTGTTAAAATAAGATTCTATGGCAAAATGAGCTGATATTGAAACGTAAAATAAAGTCTTGCATTCTGTGTCATTTGATAACATAATATTTAAACTATGTTTATATTTAATTTACTTTTGTTTCCATTTCGCGGCTTGTGGTCAATGTTAATGGGACTATTGTTCTCTTTACCCATTTGGGTAATTGCAGCTTTGTACACGTCAAATCATTGGATCCCATGGGTATTGAATCAATGGATTTACAACAAAACAGGTTTTCAATGCAATATCGAGAGCTGTGAACTTAATTTAATGCAAGGAGAATTCACATTTAAAAATATCGTATTGAATAATTCACGTGACTTCAATTCTTCGGATTGGATTAAAATTAGAGAAATTTGCTGCCGCATTCCAATCACAAAATTTTTTCAAAAAACTTTAGAGTTCGAACGAATGACCTTGGATTTTCGCGGCTTTACTTGCATCAATGAAGATACAAAAAACAATATGCAACAATTTGCTGCAAACTTTTCACGCACCTTGGACATTTCCTCTCACAATACGAAATCATCGCCTCCAAAAGGCGTTATTATTGATGAACTCACGGTCAAATTAAATGGATTTGTTGGTTTTCGCTACTATTCGCAAAATGAAATCAAATCACAAGAGAGTAGGGTTAACAAAAATTACTCATTTTCCAACGTCTGCTTTAATCTTCCCAAAGAACAGCAAGACAGTTTACTTGAATTTACCTCTCTAGAAACGGTATATACAAAAATTACAGCCAGCATTTTGACCAGCGTCGGCTCGCTTTCCAATGGTAACTTTATACAAATATCAAAATAAACTGTGCGACGCATAATTAAAAACCATATCACCATTACGTGAGAGATACATGCATGTTACGTTCGATTTTTATATTTATCCTGGTGAATGCTGCATGTATTGCTTTTGGCCAAGGTAGGCATTTTGTTTTTAAAGACCCTCAGGTTCAACGCGTATTTAGTAAATATGCTAGCAACGAATCACTCAAAATAGAAGCTATTGATCAACTGCAAGCAGACAACGTACAAATCTCAGATTTAAGCGGTTTTGAAAAATTAACGAAATTACGACACTTATCGTTGTCAAAAAACCTAATTAGCAACGTTTATCCTTTAGTTACTCTCAAAGAACTCAAAGAATTAAATCTGTCCTATAATCTGATTAAAGTAGCCTCTCCACTTATACAGTTGCCCACATTGGAATGTTTAGACCTGGCTAATAACCAAATTAAATATTGTTTTTTTTGTACGTTCCCGCGTTTACAAATACTCAATTTAGCCAACAATTCAATCCAACAAATTCATGGGCAAGGGGACGATTTTAACAAGTTTCTAACACATTTAGATTTATCCAGCAACCCATTGATTCAATTCCCAAATAAATTTCACGCTCCGCGTTTAAAGGAGCTAAATTGCAGTGAAACGCATTTAAATAGTATTTCATCCATTTTGGATTTAAAATCGCTGGAAACATTAAGGCTAAAAAATTGTCCCCACATACAAACCATAGAAAGCTTATTTCAAGCAACTCCCACTGGAATGCAATGCGTTTTACCCAATTTAAAAGAATTAGAAATATCTGAAAATTATCTAAACGACAATTCTCGTAACTTGTTGAATAAAATTCGACAAGGAACCTTGCCCATTCACTTTTGCTTGAATGGGCAATCCATTGAGCCAAACCAAAAAAACGTAGCCCCTCAACTAAATACGGTGCAATTCTAGAAATGTGTTGGCACTTATTTTTTTCACATTTTTAAAGCGCAAGTTTTATTGCGTAAGGAAAATATTTAAAAACATTACTAAAAAAATCTACTCTCATAGGGTTAAACGTAAAAGGTCTGATTTTACAAACTTCGGCAAAACCTTCTTTATACAAAAGAAAAAATAACAGGATTCTAAACATTTTTTTGGGAAACAACGAGGCGTTTTTCTTTCACCTTACTTGCTTCCTTACCAATCCGGCGCCGGAGGTAATACATCTTGGCAGCACGTAGTACGACGCTTTCCTTGGTAACTCTAATTTTTTCGATCACGGGTGAATGCAATGGAAATACACGTTCCATGCCGTATCCCGAATCAACACGACGTACCGTAAATGTTTCGGAAATCCCTGACCCCTTTCGAGAAATTACAATACCTGTAAATGTTTGGATCCGTTCTTTATCGCCCTCACGTACACGGATGTATACCGAGACTTCATCTCCCACTTTAAAATGGTTGCGATCCGTTCTTATTTGTTCAGCACTTACCTCTTTAAGAATAATTTGGCTCATTTTATTAATTATCTATTAAAAATTAAGTCAGATCTACGCCACAACGTCCTGACGAGTTGTTGTTTTAAACGCCAAAAGGCAATTTCATCATGATTTCCCGAAAATAAAATCTCTGGAACTTGCCAATCTTGAAAATTACAAGGACGCGTGTATTGAGGAAATGCAAGCAGTTCGTGATGAAAACTATCCTGTTCTAAAGACTGTTCATCTCCCAAAACACCCGGGATATAACGAATAATGGTATCCACAAGAACAGCTGCAGGTAAGGTTCCGTTTGTTAACACATAATCTCCTATCGAAATTTCTTCGTGAACGCAATGTTCACGAAAACGTTCATCAACACCTTCATAATGTCCAGAAACCAAAATTAAATGCGATTCTCCCGCTAATCGTCTCGCGACAGAAGTCGTTAACCTTTGACCATCGGGACACAGATAAATAACTTTTGATCCCTGCGTTTTTAAGGCATTCACCGCATCGCACAAAGGTTCAGGTTTCAAAATCATACCTGCACCACCGCCAAAAGGACGATCGTCAACGGCCTTGTGAGGATCTTTTGACCAATCTCTAAGGTTATGTACGCGTAAATCTACACACCCGGAACGCACAGCGCGACCTACCATGCTTTCAGACACAAAACCTTCCAATATTTTTGGGAAAAGCGTCAGGATGTCAATTTTCATACCCTCTAAAAATTCCTAGATTTTTTGGCAAGCAAGTTTCAACAAATACCGCGTTGTATCCGTTGGCTGGGCTCCTTTAGACAACCAATAACCGGCACGTTCTGCATTGATACGAACCTTTTCTGCATTCCCTTTAACAATTGGATTATAAAATCCCAACACTTCTACAAAACGCCCATCCCGCTTAGCCGATGCTTCGGCAACCACGACACGATAAGATGGATTACCCTTCGAACCATAACGTTGCAACCTTATTTTTAATGCCATACAATTAACTATAATTAAATTTTACAACTATCTTTCAATGTAAAAATGTACACCCCTCTCATTATAAAGCAACAAATGCATGCCTTTGTCAAGTGTGTTTGATTGCGAAAAATACAGTGTAAAAATACCTACCTCCGAGGTAATTTCCATTTGATAATTTCACTGGATAATCCAGATATTAAGCGTGATCCCATTTAATTTATAGTGAGCGATATAACAACGATTTTGTTATGCGGATATCAAAAAGCGCAACCTACCTCCCCAGGACAACTTAAATATAACCATCCATCTGCAAAACTAAAGGCCAAGCTATTTTCTACTCTAAACCTTTATCGGTCTCGATTTGCAATTTCTGCACTCCTCCATTCGAAGTCAATTCATCCAATAATAATGCTGCACGATCCAAATGCTCCTGGCAAGTTTGTTGGTAATAGAGACCTTCTTTGTAACGATCCACCAAATCCGATAAAGAGACATCACCTTGTTCCAAAGCTGTAACGGTGTCCTCTAATTTTTTCAAAGCGACTTCAAAAGAGGGCGTTTTTTTGCTTTTCTTCATACGCATAAAGGTTAAGTTACAATCAAGGTATTTATAAGTGAAGGTTAAAATATAATATTCATCGGAAAAATCATGACTTTGTTAAACGGTGTTCTGTTAGTCCTACTTTTAGCACGCGTAATCTGTGAAACGGTCTTGAGAAAACTTAATGCCTCTTATACCCAAAATAATACGAAAATAGCAAAACAATGCGGCAAGTTTATGGATACGAGAACCTTACAACGTACCATTGCCTATACGCTGGCAAAAAATCAATTTGCACTTTTGCACCTGTATTACGAGGCCTTATTGATAACTTGCATCCTGTTTTCGGGCCTTATTCCATGGCTTTTAAGTCAACACAATCTACTATTATCTTCAACTTTTAAACAGAGTTGCACACTATTTTTATGGGTAACCGGTTTTGGCCTTTGTTTTTTGCCTTTAGATTATTTCTATCAGTTTTCTCTAGAAAAGAGTTTTGGATTTAATAGGTCTACAAAGCAATTGTGGATTTCCGATCAGGTAAAAAGTATCGTTATCAACGCATGTATCCATATTCCCATTTTTGCTCTGCTATTCTACTGCATTCAAACGTTTCCACACACGTGGTGGATTTTGGGTACCTTGGGAAGTTTTGTGTTACAAATTACCTTTATGTGGCTCTACCCAAAACTCATTTTACCTCTATTCAATAAATTGACACCCTTGGAAGATGGTAGTTTGAAAACAAAACTGGATGCCTTAGCGCAAAAAGCAGGATTTAAGGCAGCAGCCATTCAGGTTTTAGATTCCAGCAAACGCTCTTTACATGCCAATGCGTATTGCAGTAGCCTAGGTCGCATGCAACGCATTGTTTTGTATGATACGCTTTTAAAAGATTTTACGGACGAAGAAATTGAAGCCATTTTAGCCCACGAAATCGGCCATTATAAATGCAAACATATCCTAAAAATGATCGCATTTTCCACATTTTCAACCCTGGTTGGATTAAAAGCTTGCGATACGTTATTGCAGAATAATTGGTTCAACTCTCAACTGGGGATTCCAACGGCGACGACATCCTTACCTTTGCTCACTTTGCTGTGCATTTGCGCACCACTGTTCACCTACTGGTTTCACCCCATAAACAATTACTTTTCTCGCCGTTACGAATATGAAGCGGATATGTTTGCAAAAAAACAGTCTCCCACGTGCGCCCTTCACCTAATGCAGGCACTCAAGAAATTACACAAAAAGAATTTAAGTAACCTTTCGCCACATCCATGGTTTAGCGCTTTTCATTACTCACATCCCACGCTCTTTGAAAGAGAACAACATCTATTCCGTTAAATAATGCAAAAAACTATCTTTCAAAAAATTATCGATAAAGAAATTCCAGCCCACATTGTCTTTGAAGATGAACGATGCATCGCATTCAAAGACATAGACTCTCAGGCACCCATTCATTGCTTGCTTGTCCCCAAAAAGCACATTGTCCGCGTGGGTGAAGCCAGCGCACAAGACGAGAACTTGTTGGGGCATCTGCTGCTTATCGCCACTCAAGTTGCCCATCAATTGAAAATCTACGATACCGGTTTCCGCATCGTCATAAATCACGGTAAGGACGGTGGAGAATCGGTTCCTCACTTGCATGTACATTTACTGGGTGGCCGCGCATTGCAATGGCCTCCGGGATGATTTATGAGGAAGATAGAATCTTTTTCTCTTAGGTGTAAAGAGAAAGCATATACACATTTAGAATCCATCGACGCGTAAGATTTCTAACGTATAAAATTTCTAAGTGTCGATTTTAAAGTCATTTAGAGATGGCTATTTTAGGAATGCACGCTTTGGTATTCGTTTCAATTAAATGGCTATAATCGTCAAATTGAAATGTAGGGAAACCATTGTACATACTCCATCTAAATGTAATCA
>JAITJL010000022.1 GCA_031278975.1 Puniceicoccales bacterium | reverse complement strand
GTTCAGAGATCACAAAAATTATTTTTATAACATTCAAGATGCACATCTCACTCAAAATAATGATATTTTCTATCAATTCCCGGATATTCCCCAAACAAGTAACGAAAATAGGTTTTATTGATTCGCTACAAATTTTTAAAGAATATCGACGGCTGCCTTTTAGATATGTTTACATTTTGATCTCATAACCTAACTTACATATCATTTGAGAAATAGTTGATTCATGTCTCTATCGCATGTATTGCAACGATCTTTTAACGGTTATATTGCGATGCGTTTGGCGCAAATATTGCCGAAAGTATGGTAAGCATTCAAATTAAACCATTGATTTCAAGTCATTATATATGTTATGTCATGGTTTACTCACCGTGTTTTATTGTTATCGGTGTTATATTTGAATTTAAAAACCGTTCGGTTACCCAACAGCAGTAAAAGTAACAATGTTTAAGTGTAAAAAGTTGGATGAGATCCTTGTTAATGGCACAAGCATTCATCGTTCAAATGTGCTAAACGAACGATCAATCCTGCAGGTAATCGCAATGCAGTTCTCTCAAGGTTGTAAGCCTGGGTCTTGAAACATCAGGTTCTGTTTAAAAGGCTTTTGCAAAGGAACTCATTTACTTGTATAGAACTTCTTCTAAAAAAAGACCTTGGGCGGGTGCGGTTACAATTTGCAGTTCTTTTTGGCCCGTTTCTAGCAGACGTGTTATTTGCTCTAGCGACAATTTTCCGTAGGCGACGGTAACTAAGGCCCCAACAATTCTTCTGGCCATACGATACAAATAGCCTGAACCTACCATTTCTACATACACCTCGTCTGGGAGTTGAGGTATAACTTCGACGCGAGATAAGTGTTTTGTGGAACATTCGCGGGATGAAATTTTTCCGGCAAATGCGCTGAAAAGATGCGTGCCTTCAAATAATTTGGCGGCTTCTTGCATGCGGTCCAATTGGAAATTTATGCCGGGAATTCCCCAACAATATCGCCATTCAAAAGGCGTAGGCTTCCGTAACAACAAATAATAACGGTAACGTTTGCCACATGCGGAAAATCGCGCATGAAAATTTGGATCCGTTGTTTGAACATCTTTAATTTGAAGATAAGGACCCAAATTAGCATTCATGGCCCTGAGCAACGTTGCCGCACCGTAATTCCATTCGGCATCAAAATGAAACACCTGACCTTTGGCATGCACACCGGCATCCGTTCGGCTGCTTCCATGAATGCGCACAAGATGTTTAAAAATTTTTTGCAGGCGATCTTCTAGAATATCCTGCACACCCTGGTGATGCGGTTGACTCTGCCAACCACAAAATGCACTGCCTTCGTAAGAGCAAACACACTTCCACCGGCACATCTCGCCTCTGTCCAAAAAGTTTTATTCGGCTAAAAAATGGGTTATTGTTTATGCTCCCTGAGTTTTAACTCCAATTCCAATTGCTGACGTTGCAACTCTTTTTCTTGCAATTCTAGACGTTTTTTTTCAATTTCTAGGCGTTTGTTTTCCAATTCTTGCTTACGCCAATCAATCTTTTCTTGTTCTACATTGTATTGCTCCTGACGGATTTGTTGTCGTAATTCCGGCTGCGTATTGGCTGGAATATCCTTGGGATATGTAGTTTCTTCCTCTTCTTTATGAACCATGCTCCCAATGGCACCGCCTCCGATGGCGCCCAAAACGCCTCCCAGAACAGCACCTCCAGCACCGCCATCTATGGCGTATCCAACACCTGCGCCCGCCGCCGTTCCCAAACCGCATCCAACGAGCCCGGATTCCGTCTTCGTACAGCCCGTAAAATGTAAACTGGCAATCGTTACACCGAAGTATAAAAATTTTTTCATAAGCATCGAACTTAAAGCATCCTTACAAATTCGTCAACGGCTTAAATGGGTGCAATCGACGAGGATTTTTTGAATGCGCTCAAAAACATCGCATGCTTAAAGTAATGGTTAAGATTATTGTAATGGTTGTACTGTTATATATTTAAAGACCGAAGAAGATTACTTCCTCGGTAACGTTCACGTTTATTGAACGTTAAAAAATCCGAACAAATTTTTCACCCTACGGTTTTTATGGTGAAAAATTTGTCCTATTATTTTAAAGGATTAAAAGCTTGTTTAATGGCCTCTTGGGCGCGCGTTTCCAGAGTTTGTACCAGTTGCATTAAAAAATTAAAAACCTTATTGAGCATCGGTAAATCACATGATAGCTCGGGAAGGCGTAAAAAAAATCCGAGCAAGTTATTTTCCTTGGCAATGGGGTGAATTAAAAATGAATATGTTTCTTGATTGGCCGTCATGACCAATGCTTCTTTATAGTAAGAATAAGGCAAATTTAATAAATTAAAGTCCTTCAATATGTAAAAAAAGATTTCTTCTTCAACACGTTCTAGATAAATTGTGCCTGCATTTTCAACTTCAAAACGTAGGCAACCTGTTTGCCCAAATTTTAAGCCGGTGATGCCCATACTTTCTCCAAATTGTAACAAATAATTTTCGATCATGATTACTATTCCTTTTAAGTATTATCTTCCAATACGCATTCGTCCAGACACTCTTGTACGACTTGCAAAATGTTAGTACGTACATCGGGTTTTGGGAAAAGTGCGTCCGGATATTTGCGAATGGTAAGTGAAAGGCTCGTCAAAAAGTACATCTTTTCTTGATTGGTAGCAATGGATAATTGCGACATGAGCTGTGCCAATTGTTTGGAATCAATCCACTCGCGAAAAGCCGCTTGCATGAGCGTTTTTGTCATCAACAGGGATAATTCTGGAATTTGCGTAGCGGTAAACATAATTAAGATACAAATTGCGCTTTCTGCATATTCTGCAACATACTTTCGTTACTCGCACAAACACTACCCAATTCTCGCATCGCTTGAATGGAATCCATGATGGCTTTCGAAATATCTTTGCTATCACCGTATTGATTGATGCTTTGCAAATTGTTTAATTCGTTTGTGAGTGTCTTTTCTATGAGCCACAAATTGGCTGTAAAGTGTTCTACTTGAGAATGTGTGTCACCCCCATTGGATGGATCATTAAGAAATTCGTTCGAAACGCTGTTGAACAGTTTACCCATGTCCTTTCCAAAGGGTAAAATTTTATCCAAAATAATTGCATTTAGGTCTTTAGGGGTATCCAACTGCCTGTTGGGGGAAATACCCGCATTCTTTCTCAATTCTGGAGCTAAACGGTAACTGTCGGTGATGCGCGCACCCTGAGTATCCATCAAGTGACCACTGGCCTTATTGAGAGTTGCCAATTTTGCTTCCAATTCTGCGATGCGCGCAGAAATGACATCGCGTTCTACCTGCAGGCCTTCTCTCTCTTGCGAACTCGATGCGGACGGATCTTTACTTAAGGCGCTTAACCGGTCATTAACTTCTCTCAACCGACCTTGAACGGAGCGATAATGCCCAGGATTTTGAGTATCGGCAATTTGTCCTCCTTGAAGTAAGGCCAATTCTTCCGTCCAAGATTGTAGTGCTACTTGAAAGGCATTGTGTTGTTCCGCAACGTCCGCAAATAATTCAAATACGTTTTGTAAAAATGTCTGTGCAGATGTATTGGCTGGCAATTCATTCAATGCCTTGAAAGCTTGTTTGTAAACTTCTTCGGATTCCGGAAATAGTTTACTGGAACGGTCGGAAGCGTTGTATTCAACGCGTTCTTGAGATTGTTTTTCAAGACGTTGGCTTATTTGTTTAGCCATTCGCTTTACGTACGCATTTTGCTCCGTTGCACCTTCCGTCGACTTAACTTGATTAGTCTCCCCAACCGCACTATTCAAACCTTTTTGAGTTTTTTTCTCTGCTTTTTTAGCTTGCTCTTTCTTGGTTTTCTGTTCCGATTGAACGCCTGACATCACCTCGTCGTCTTTGGTGGTTGGATCTACGTCGGCTGAGACGGTGACGGTTTGCCCATCAAGACTGCCAGTTTTTACTCCGGAAGTGCCCGCGGAGACTTCCGGATTTGCTCCCATAAAAGCTGCATTTACTTGCGCTGACGTTGACTCACCTATACTCATATCTACACAGTAAATCAAAGCATAAAAAATACCAAATCGTATCAAAACATACGTTTTTTGACGAAAACATAAAGACGCTAAAAACTTGGATCTTTAGGCGCTGTTTTACAATAAAAACGTAGGCAGCTCTTGGAAAAACTGCATGATCATCAACCAATAGGTGAAATCATCCTAGGTACAAAATCTTGTCTACAGAAATAGGTGGGTGATCTCAAAATACTTGAGGAGTTTTACACCATACATATCTATGTGCATATTCACCTGCCACATTTTAACTCCAGACCTTGCCGCACGTTGGACGGCGTCACGAATGATTTTATTCTTTTTCGTTAGTGTAGGGACCTGAAACATGGGCGCATCATACACAAAGCAGGTTAGTAAAATGGCGTTTTCATTTTCCCTAAGACGTTCCACCAATTCCGTCATGTGTTTTACCAATCGATCGTAGGAAGTTAAGCATTCCCGATCGCCGCGCTGATGAGTCTGATTGGCCAGCATAAGGAATTTTAGAGGCGTTTTGACTTCTATATACGTATAACCGATCTTGAAATCCAGTTTCGCATTTCCAACCTTTTGCTCCCGCAAAATACTGTATCCATTGCTTGCTACTTTTTCCAAAGACCCATTTTTAAAAAAATATTCCACATACCGATTGACGGCATTTTGATTGATACCCACAAAAGATTTTGCCTTATTGAAAGAAATTGCTTCAACGGTGTAATTAGTTTTTCTTTTCTTATCGTGAGATTTCGATAAAAGGCAAGGTAGTCCCTCCAGGGGCATATTTCCAATTTTTCCGGTATTCGGACAGTGACACTGTAACGTAATTCCATCTTTTTTTACATACATAACGAAACGATTTGGGCGTGCAGCAATGCTTCCTACTTCCAATGGCGATTCAAATGTGTACATATTGACTACAGATTTCGTAAATAGGCAAGAGCGCTTACGGTGGCTGTTTCTACGCGTAAGATATAAGGACTCAACCGCATGGGTTGTGCATGCATTGAGAGCAATTTTTCCTCTTCTGGAGAAAATCCACCTTCAGGACCTACGGCACAAACAATTGACTTTGCAGTCGCATCGATGGTTACCTTTTTGATAGGTTTTGAGGGGAATAAACTTCCATAGAAACATTGATTAAAAGACTTCCAAGGAATGTTGTGAAAGGCATGGATTTCACTGCTAAGTATAGGCAAAATTGGATTTTTGGCTTGTTTGCAAGCATCAACTAGGATGCGTTGAAATCTTTCCATTTTGCCATGCCATATATCTTGCGTCCAGCGTTTACGTTCCGTACGTTCCCCTAAAATAGGATAAATAGCGTATACACCTAATTCGCAGGATTTTTTCAATATACTCTCAAATGTTGCAGGTTCATTAGGTAATACTTGTGCAAGTGAAACGTATGGCAACGGCATTTTACAATGTTCAACAGATTGCGTAAACTGCACATACGTATTACGATTTTTCCGTTTTAAAATACCTTGGCGTATATTGCCTAACCCGTCAAAGGTAATAACATACGCACCCTCATGCTCTCTCAATACGAGCAAATGGTGTGATTCTTCTTTGGAAAGGATAACTTCATTTTGAGTTACTAAAGAACTTGTATCTTCACAGTAAACAAAAAAAGGCATGCGGTGATAAATTGTTCAAACTTCAGCATCTGAATCCGTTTCGTAATAACTATCGGATGAACCCACTTCATCATCGGCAATACGCACACTATTCCCAGCGAATTGTGCCAATTGTCTAGAACGTCTAATAGTTTCTATACGTTCTTGCCCTTCTACAGAATATCGGGTGTAGGGAATGGATTCTAAACGTTTTTTTAAGATAGGTTTCCCGGTAATTTCACATATGCCGTAAGTCCCTTCAAAAATGCGTTCGATGGCCGCTTCCACTTCTTTAAGAATTTCTTTGTCACTGGATGCGAGAAATGTTAAATGATCTTCGGATTCTTGTTCTTGCATATTTTTGATAGGACGACTCTGAGTCAAAGAGCTGGTAGATTTTCTTAATTTGTCTCTCAGTTGTACTAATTTAGTGTAGTAAGCTTTCCATTCTTCAGGTACTTTATCAATAGACGATTGAGACGAATGCATTGCCGTTTGATCCTGTTGGAGATTAAATCCTAAAATGTCACTCAATGAAGCGGCCTTCAAAACACGCTTCCCTTGCACAAGGTTCGCAGGTATTTTTTTAGGGATACAAGTTTCAGAAGTCGTTTTTTCACTTATGGGTGTGGAAGTACGGTATTCTTTTAAAATTCTGTCCACATCTTCCATTGTAAAGTGATCATCGCGTTGAATGTGCGACAATTTTTTATTCTTATTGCGTAAACAAGCCGCTTTTAAGATGGTGTTAATATTTTTTTTGGAAATTGAATGTTCTTGTTCCATATAAATCCGGTGTTAAATATAGAGGTGCCAATTTTTTAAAACTTTTTCACAGCGTTCTGAAACGTATCCAAAACCATCGACTTCAACCAAACGATTTACCCAACGCCAAGTGCGTGGGCAGCGTACGCCATCCGCATGCTCTACACAAATCTGAACTGCAGAATCGTCGTCAATGTTTTTTATTTTAATGGCAGAAACGATAAAATATTCCGTCAATTGCGTTTGATATTTCTGTAAAAGTACTGTCCATGGATGTTGTTTACCAAGCGTTATTTCAACCTTTGCGTCCAACGATTGACCTATGATTTTCTGCTGACGTAATTTTTCTAACTCTATTTGAACATATTCTCGTATTTTAAACAATTCATTGAAATCGGTGCAAATGTCTCCGGCATACCATGTTTTTTGTGGCACGGGAAAATCTGACAAGTGTATGGATTGATCGTATCCGAAGTCTTCGTCGCCTTGTAAGTACCCCCAAGCTTCATCGGCAGTGAAAGTCAAGAGAGGGGCCAACAAGCGAAGTAAGGTATTGCAAACCAAATATAAGGCGGTTTGAGATGACCGCCGCTCGGGCCAATCAGCTCCCAACGTGTAAAGCCGATCTTTTAGAATGTCGTGATAACGTGCGGATAAAGTGACCGAACAGAAGCGGCTAATCGCCTGATACACTTTATGAAACTCGTAAGCTTCGTAGGCCTCTGCAACCTCTTGAATGAGTACATTTGTTTCGTGTAAAACCCAACGATCTATAGGGGTCAATTTTTCGATGGAGCAAGCGTGCCGATTGTGATCGAAATCGAAAAGGTTACCTATTTGAAATCTTATCGTATTGCGTAAGGTTCTGTAGGCGCTGATCACATGTTGCAAAATATTTTCGGATACGGGAATATCGTTGCGATAGTCTTCGGAAGCAACCCACAAGCGAAGAATGTCGGCTCCGTATTTGTTGGTGTAAAATTCTGCCGTTTGAGGACTTCCATCACTTTTAGAAACTTTTTTGCGATTTTCATCGACGAAAAATCCATGCGTCAAAACGCTTTTGTAAGGGGCGCAATCACCCTCTATAAGAGAAGTCATGAGAGAAGACTGGAACCAACCTCGATGTTGGTCGCTGCCTTCCAAGTAAAGGTCTGCGGGGTGATTTAAGCCGCGTTGTTTGAGAACAACTATATGACTGCAGCCTGAATCTATCCAAACGTCGAGTGTATCCTCGCTTTTATATAAAGTCTTTCCTACCCATGCTTGGGGAAGCGGAATGTCCTCCAATAAAGTTTTCTCATTCGATTCAAACCACCATTGCGATCCATATTGACCTATTTTTTCCGCAACGTGGTCGATGACCGTTGCATCTAAGAGAGGTTGGTTTTGCGCGTCATAAAACACGGGCAGCGGAATTCCCCACGTACGCTGTCGACTGATGCACCAATCGGGACGTGCCTGTACCGAACCTTGAATGCGCTTTTTACCCCAAGAAGGCAACCATGTCACTTGATCAATAACTTTGATAGCTTTCTGTTTTAATGTATCGAGGTGAATAAACCATTGTGGGAGTGCACGGGCAATTACGGGCGTTTTGGAACGCCAACAGTGAGGGTAAGCATGCTCGTAAGCGGATCGATGCAGTAATGCTCCTTTTGCTTTTAGAAGATCTATCACGTGGTCGTTGGCTGGAGATCTTCCTTGACTGTCGATGACAGCTTTTCCGACCAAACTTTGTGGCATGAGATCATCATCCATAAAACAACCCTCATCATCCACCGGACACGCAACGTCTAATTCATACTTTAAACCCGTGAGGTAATCATCTATGCCGTGACCTGGAGCCGTGTGCACGCATCCTGTTCCCACATCCAAAGTCACGTAGTCGGCCAACACGATCGGACTTTTAAGCGGTAAAAAGGGATGTTGCGTTAATTTCCCTTCTAAAGATTTTCCTTCAAATATTTTTCCCAGAGAAGCATTTTCAAGCTGACATGTCTTAATAAAGTTATCGGCGAGATCTTTGGCCACCAAATAGCTCGCCTGTTGAGTTTTTACTTCAACGTAGGTCAGGCCAGGAGAAAGGGCGATAGCGCGATTGGCAGGCAATGTCCAGGGAGTCGTTGTCCAAATCACCACGTATGCGTTATCGGGAAGGTCCAACTGAGCGGCATTTTCGAGCAAGAACTTTACCCATACGGTGGTACTCACATGATTTTTGTACTCAATTTCGGCTTCCGCTAAAGCGGTTTTGCATGGAACAGACCAATAAACAGGCTTTTTACTTCGGTAAACCAAGCCGGCTTTTACAAATTTTGAAAAAGTCTTTAGAACACTTGCTTCGTAAGAGGCATTTTTGGTTTTATAAGCGTGTTCCCAATCGGCTAGAACCCCTAAGCGTCTAAATTGACCTTCTTGAATTTTTATAAACTTTTCTGAAAATTGCGCGCAAGCGGTACGCAGTTTTACAGGGTCTTGCAGTAGTTCTGGATGTTCTTTGGATACTTTATGTTCAATGGGTAAACCATGACAATCCCACCCAGGAATATAAGGTGTTGAAAACCCTTGCATGCTTTTGAAACGCAAAACAATGTCTTTTAAAATTTTATTTAAGGCCGTTCCAATGTGTACATCACCATTGGTAAACGGAGGGCCGTCGTGAAGCACGAAGAGAGGTTTATCGGCATTTTTATTTTGAATTTTCTCGTAAAGGCAATCGGATTCCCAGCGAGTCAGTCGCTCACGTTCACGCTCAACCAACTTGGCTTGCATGGGAAACTTTGTTCTCGGCAAGTTGAGCGTATCTTTAAGTTTAACCGTTTTAGACATCATTTACCCTCTTCAATTACTTATGCACAGGCAAAGTAAATGTGTTTTTTCAATAATGCCAAGCGTTATTTTTAATTATTTATTCTATTTTGGAGTAGAGTCACGTTTGGCTGAAGTAGTAGAACTCGGAGAAGGCTTGGGTGCTGGTTTGGCTGGTGATTTAGCTTCAGCAAGAGATGGAGAAGGTGGGATTGCGCGCTTTCTTGGAGTAACAGATCTCCCTTTTTGAGCAACAGGAGAAGGTAGTAAAGAACCTGTATCAACCACTAAAAAATAGACATTAGGAACTGAAGTAATATCTTGCACGATTTCAATAGGTTGACCTCTATCTCTAGGGCTACCATATGGAAACAGAAGTGGCCGATGTACTTCTCGTCCTTGAGAATCACACAGATACAGACGAAGATTAACGTCAAGTTGTTTAGCAATATTATTGGCAAAAGCCCTGATCGCAGATTTAGCATCGAGCTTAGCCTTAAGAGCGTCAGCCCTGGCACTGAGAGCATCATCAATTTTGGAGGACTTAACAAAGGTAGGAAAAACACCATCAAGATCAACAAAACTGTGCTTACGAGGAGCCAAATAGCGACTAAAATCATCAGGACTTATACTATTCTTGGTGATAATTTCAGCAACGCCGTCATCAAAATTAATAGCAGTGCTAGCAACACCGGCAGCAATAGTATTTACGTCAGTCATAGTAGCAGGTTTGAAAATATCAATGATAACAAAGTCGTCATCCCATTCGGTCCTATGTTCAGGATATATTTGGTTATGAAGTTGAATTGTTTCTTCTAACGATGTTCCTTTGCCTACCTGTAAAAGTAGCTTTTGGTGCTTGTTATAAAATTGTTCGTATCGTATGAGACCTAGAACGGTTTTAGGAGCTTCTGGTGCTAGCTGTGGGAGGCTATTCATCGACAAGAAAGGAGCATTGGTAACAAAGTCGAAGGTGATCTCTCCAAATTTGTAACTACTTGTTGGAGAATCAAGACCTAGTGTACCCAATTGTTGCTTATTGAGAAAAATAGCAATCTTGTGAGGAGGACTATTCTTTATCCAACCTAGATCACAGACGATCTCTGATTGATTCGGGCGAAAAGGAATTTTGTAGGGTTGTGAATTATCTAATTGAAAGGTAATTTTTGGAGCCTCTCGTTCTAGAAAAGGCACTAGTTGATTAAATTTAACGATAACCTTTGCTCCATAGTAATAAGCTAAAGTAATACCCTGCTGAACTATAGAGTAGGGTAATTTTTGGCACATACCATCTATTTCTTGAGCCATCTCTTGATAAGCCTTTGTGAAAGATGTAACAAGTTTCGCGTGTTGTCTTCGTTGCTCTAGGAATTGTCTTCCTTGCCTTTGGCGGTTTTGTTGAGCTGGGAAATGATTAGATAAAAAATCTGCTAGAGAAGACATTTGTTTACTTAACTGGGATGTTTTATACATTCCTTGATTCCGGAAAAACGAAGGAGAATTTTGTAGTGCACACATTTTGTCAAACTTAATACTTTTCGTCCCTGACATATTTAAAATATCTTTTATGTTTACATTATAGAGACTAGTCAAATATCGTACTGATTCATCACTTATGAAAAAGCTCGTTGACTTAGGACTATATCCAATTTTTAATCCTAATTTTGCGTCTAACAGTAAACGGTTTTCCGTTGGAATCTTATCATTCCGACTAGCACTAGTTCCAAAATGAACAAATAATTCTTCATAAATATTCACTTCTTTTATAAACAAGAAAATCTCTTTAAAATAAGGCATCTTTACTAATTTCATAATAGATTGGTTATCTTTATTATCTATTATCCATTGTTCCAAAGAACGGCTGTGATTTATGAAGGCGTCTGTATTTTGCAGGCCATCTACTAAATGTATCAACTCGTGTCCTAAAGTAACGCATGGAGGTATTTTCCCAAGACCAACCTGATATCCTCTTATTTTTTCATCCCATGGTCCCAATAAACAACATTCTTTTGGATTCGCAAGTTCATGGATACCTTTTATATAGGGGATTCCATTTTCTATACCGACACTGATAGATCCGCCTTCTTTTATCTTTATCCTTTTTTCTGTTATTAATGCATATAGTTTATTAATAATTATTTTTCCATTTTCTAGTCTTTGGAGCTCATTAAAAGCTTGCGTCAATAATTGTAATGTTCTGTCTGTCGGAGTCAACAATTCTTTTGGTCTCGTAGCAAAGACTTCACAAATTTCCGGTATAGTTAGTAAAGCTGCCGGCGATAATTTTTGTGATGTAACATCAAATATATCGCCTACTGCTATCATTTTTCCTGAAAGATCAAGTGAAAAGAAATAAACAAACACTAAAAAAGCACCCCTCAAATACCTTAACAATGACATATAAATCATGTAAACTTTAGTTTTTAATACTTCACTATTTCGTGAACTGCTTTTCCTAAGGTACGTGCCTGTATTTCTAATGCCTGATTATTATCGATGTAGCCTTGGTAAAAATAATGATTTGACAACATCCTTAGACCAGCCTGCAAACGTCTAATAGCATTACTTTCTGGATCAGGGTCAGGACCAAACAAAAAAGCAGGAATTTGACCATGACTTAATACTAATAGATGCTTGAAACAAAACATTGCAAATTCGGAGTCTACTTGCATAAAAATAAGACCTGCTTGATACAAAGCCCAATAAACATTTGTTTCTCCGGCGGGACTTTTAAAGTCTTTAAATCGTACGTCGTTAACATAACAACCTTTTCCATTATCTGCATAAAAGGCATTTTTAGACTTTTGAGCCCAATTTGAATTCTCTACATGATATTGCCTTACACGAGTAAGAGCATAATATTCAGGCCCAATTTTTATACCTTCCCTTAAATCTTCTTGGATCCACGCTGACAGCTCGTCATCAGTTAAGCTTTCGATATTGTAAGTTTTACACAGATAAGCTTTGTAACCTTCTTGTATTTCTGGCTGATACTGCCCTATAATCTGAGCGTACTGCCCGTTATAATTTTCATCTTGTAAAATTTGCATAACTGGCTCTGGAATTTGGACCTTGGTACCAAATAGTGTTTGATTTTCAAGACACAAGCAGAACACCCCTACGATAATGTAACAATAATGTTTTATCTTCATGACATCTTAAGAACTGGATAGTTTTTAAACGTTGTCAAGCTTATTTTTTGTTTTAATGCAGATCGGTAACGGATTGCGTCATCAATCGCGTCTGCAGTCCGGGAACAAAGTCGGAAAATATCTGTTGCGGAAGCGCTTTTTTCAATTGCTGCTGGACCATGGCCATTTTCGCGTCAAAGTTGTCGGCCAGCGCGATGAAAATAGCTTCCGGTGTTGAAGGATAAACGGCAGCGCCCCATTCCAGTTCCCCTTGATGAGAAAGTAAGATGTGTTCCAAGCGTTCCAACCATTCGGATTCCAATTGGTGACGTAAAGCCGCACTGCGAACCAAACGGTAGCCCAAAACGACGTGCCCTTCCAAACGTCCCAGGCGTGTTCGATCAATACCTTCAATGCTTTCGTAACGGTATTCCAACACTTTTCCCACGTCGTGCAAAAGGGCTCCCGCGATGGACAAATCCTTATTTACCTGCGGGTACAAAGGCAACAAGGTGTGAACGATACGCGTTACGTGCACGCTGTGTTCCAATAAACCGTGCCAGTAGGCGTGGTGCATGGAGGAGGCGGCTACGCTTGTAAAAAATTTTTCTCCCACATCTTCAAACACCTGTTGCACGGTTGCCGATAATTTAGGCTGTTGGATTTGATTGACAAAATCGTACAGTTCCTTTTTTAACAACTCCACCGGCTCCTCGGGTTTCTCCAGAACACGCCCTAACCAATCTTCGTAAGATTCATCTTTAACCTCCGCAACGTGTTTTATGCGTGGACTCAGTTTTTCTGCGTAAAATTCAATATGTCCCTGCAGGTAAACAATCTGCGGAAATTTGCGTGTTTCGGTTTGAAAAAAACTAAAAGCTTGCGTCCCTTCAAAACAATTGAAGGTAAATGTGTCCACCGCATCTCCAACTTCCACTTGCATAAATACCCCTCCGTTGCGACCTACCTTTGTATTTACTTTTCGAACCAAGACAACGGTTTCAAACCCTGCATTCGCATCGAGTTGCTTAATTTCTTTGACGGATAAATAAGTGTGATCTTCTGTCATTTGGATAACAATAATCGAGTGCCTATGGCTAAAAAAATAAACAGTCCAGCCACATCGGTGATAGCGGTTAGAAAAATGTATGAACTTTGGGCGGGATCGAAGCGAAGCCTTTTGAGTACCAATGGAATAATGGCAGCGACCAAGCCAGAAAGTAACATCGTGAGCGCCATCGAAAGAAATACCGTTAAGCCCAGGAGGAAGTTTTTTGACATTTGCATGGCCACTAAGCCTCCTAAAAATCCCACAAGTAGTCCATTAAGAGCTCCCTTTAAAAGCTCTTTGGCACAAATAAATATCCCTTCTCCTTTTCGAAATTCGTCTAAGGCTAACCCACGTATGGCTACCGCCAACGTTTGTGCTCCCGTACTTCCACCAATGCTTGCTATCACCGTCATAAATGCGGCCATCCAGCTCATTCTCTCAATGGCGTACCCAAACTTAGAAATGACAAAGGCGGATAAACAAGCCGTTAATAAATTAATTAGGAGCCACGGATTACGTTTTTTTAAGCTATACCACACGGTATCGTGAATACTTTCGTCGGCACCGGCACCGTGCAGTTGTTGTAAATCGGCCGTAGCCGCCTCCTGAACGATGTCTAAAACATCATCGTGAGTCACGATACCTAATAAACGGTTTTTTTCGTCAACGACTGGAATCGAAAACAAATTATAAGCGGCCATCGTGTTGGCGACGATTTCTTTGTTAACTTCAGGCAAGCAGGCATTTCGAATATTGGTGCGCATAATGTCGCCAATACGCTGCGTTGGTTGAGAAAAAACGAGGTCTTTCAAAGATGTTATACCCACAAGGCGATTTTTATCGTCTAAAACATACAAATCGTACAAATTTTCTACTTTTTCTTTATGTTGTCGAATATCGCTGAGCGCTTCGTTTAAAGTCCAAGATTGTCGAAGCGTAGCTACTGCAGGATTCATTACACCTCCGGCTGTGTTTGGGTCGTAACGCAATAATTTACGCAATGCAAATGCTGTTTCCGGATGGATATATGCCAACAGTCGTATTTTATTACCTTCATCCAGTTGACCTATTAAGTCGGCCGCATCATCCGCATCCATCAATTCAATAATGCGTGCGGCACGAAATTCACGCATTGCACCCAAAACTTCTGCGGAATCTTCAACATCCATTTCGGCCAGGACATGAGATGCGTGTTCGTTGGACAGTCTTTTCAAAATATTCCGGCGTTCGTTTACCGTCAAACGTTCGAGGAAATTACTTACAATATAAGGCGACGTTCTTGCCAATTTGTCTAAATCCAAAGACTTAAGTGGACTTTCCAAATGTTCATCCAGTTCGTCCAGCGTATATTGGTCGAGTTGTTTTGCAATCGGATGATTTTGGATAAAATCCAGCATAAAGTAACATAAAAAGTTTCTACGATCCGTTCGCATCTACACTTAATGACTCTATTTTTTTTGCAATGTCATTTTTTAGTTTTTCGTGCACGATTGGCATAAAAATTTTGCAAGGCAAGATTTGTTTATTTTTCATGAAATAATGAAAAACAACGTTATGCTTCGTAGAATAGCATTTAGCATTGATTTTTCTTAAAAAATGTTTTTACAGGTAGATGTGACAACTCTTAGTATAGATGTACATATGACACAAAGGATTCTAAAAATAAAACAGGGTTTTGTTTGCTTGTTGTTAAGTGGACAAGGCTTTTGGTTTCAAGGTTGTTCTTCTTCTCTTTGGAGCAAAAAAGACATCCCTGCAAGCAATGCAATGGAACAAAGTACCATTGTCAAAGTTGATCGTTCGCTTCAAGATACGCAAGTCAATGAAAATATAGCCACGCATCCGTTGACAGAAGCATTCATAAAAAAGGATATTCCCATCTCGAGTGGTATACGTGCACTGCCAAGGAGACCTTTAGTACCCGTTGAAGAAGATTTTGAAGAAGAGGACGAAATCGATGAAAATGTAAAATTTGGTCCAGCGGCAGAAAATGTTTACGTAGTTCGCAAGGGTGATTCACTGTGGTCCATCGCACGTAAACATCGTGTAGGTTTGCAGCAATTGATGGAAATGAACCATTTGAATGGAAAATCAATTTTACAAGAAGGTATGCACTTAACCATTCCGATGGTGTACGCATCAACAGCGGGCAAAAGCCTTTTGCCGATTACCGAGTACGTTGTACAAAAGGGAGATACTTTATCACGCATTGGGCAACAATATCATCTGACAGTCAATGAAATTAAAGCGTACAATCATTTAAAGAGCGATGTGATTTTTGTAGGACAAAAGTTAAAATTGCAAGGGGTAGTACAACCCGTATCGGAGGAAAAGAAATTGGGTATTGCGCATAAAATGCCGTTAATCAAGGGTGAAAAATACGTTGTTCAAGCGGGGGACACGCTTTCTGCAATCGCAATGCGTGCTGGACTTAAGGTGGATGATTTGATTCAAATAAACAACATTAAGAATCCAAAAGCTCTACAAATTGGTCAAGTAATTTATTTGGGAGTAGAAGCTAAAAATGAAGTTCCTTCTTCGTTCAATATTCACAATGCCAATTTGGAAGGAAAAGCTTCTACCGTAAACAGTGATTTTTTTAAAGCAACTGAAAATCATGCACTCAGGTCCACAGAACCCTCCTCAGTACCTACAACGCTTCCTGGAAATGACGAGGACTTTGAAAGTTTGTTCGATGAAGATGAAAGTATTTCTGTGGTTCCTTTAGAAGAGGTTAAGTAACTCGTTTGCAAAAAATATGAGCCAGTTGCGAAAAAGTAACGGTTTAATTTTAAGTGCCAGCGTTTGTTTAACACTTTATGGCTTACTAATTTTGTACAGTGCATCTCAACCTTTTGGGCCCGATATGCTTTTGTTTAAAAAGCAGTGTGTTTGGTTGTGTATTGCTTTTGTGGGTTTGTGTATTTTTGCATTTGTAAATTTAGAAAAATTAAAAACGATAGCCCCTATTTTAGGAGTGATTACCCTCCTTGCCCTCTGTATTGTATTGGTACCCGGTATAGGTTTGTGGATTCATGGAACTCGTCGTTGGATTTCCCTGTGTGGATTAAGGATTCAACCATCAGAACTGGCAAAAATAGGTTTCGTAATCTTTTTCGCTCATTTTCTAGCCGAGTATGTTCAAGAAGTACGCTATTGGTTTAAAGGTTTTTTGAAACCTTTGGGTATGATTGCCATATTTGTGAGTTTGGTCATCGTGGAACCTGACTTTGGAACAGCCTTTTTATTTGGATGGATTGGCCTTGTTTTACTGTTTCTAAAGGGTGCCCAACTTAAGTTTATAATACCTTCGTGTTTTTGTGCGCTACTGCTTTTTATGTTGGCGGTATATTTGAATCCTATACGTTTGAGACGTATTACAGCTTTTTTAGATGTTGAAGGGAATCGGCTGTCGGGAGCTTACCAGTTGTGGCAAAGTTTAATCGGTTTTAGTGCCGGCGGATTAACGGGGGTTGGATTGGGGCAAGGACGCCAGCAATACTTTTTTTTACCGGAAGCGCACACGGATTTCATTTTTGCCATTCTGGCTGAAGAATTGGGGATATTGCACGTTTTAATCGTTCTGTGCTTATTTGCCATCATTACCTTTCATGGATTAAAAATTGTTCGAAGTATGGGGAATCCTTTTTTATTTTTTGTGGGGGTTGGTGCTTTAAGTTTTCTGATTTTCCAGGCTTTTTTTAATATGGGGGTCGTAACCGGCCTGTTGCCTACAAAGGGTCTAGCTTTGCCCTTCTTAAGTTACGGGGGTTCAAATTTGTTGACGAGCTACTGCTTTATTGGAATTCTCATTAACTTGGGTCGGGGTCGATACCACTTACCTCAAAATTTGAGACAATATACATGAGTCATTTTTTGATTGCTTGCGGAGGAACCGGTGGACACTTGTCTCCCGGGATTGCATTAGCGCAAGAGCTCACTGCACGTGGACACACATGCGTACTGATTATAACGCAGAAGATGGTGGATAAAAAGTTGTCGCAAGCGTACCCCGACATTTCATTTGTACATTTCCGTGGTATTGGTTGGTCAAAAAAGTTTTGGCTGTGGCCAAAGTTTTTATTTTTTCAGTTAAAAAATTTCTTTGCTTCAATATGGTTTTTAAAAAAATTTCAAGTAGATTTAGTGTTGGCTTTTGGAGGGTTCATAAGCGTGGGCGTTTTTGGAGCTGCAATTTTATTGGGAAAATTCCGTGTGCTTCACGAAGCCAATCAATGTCCAGGGAAAGCAATCCGTTTTTTAAGTCATTTTGCCAAGCGTATTTATCTACCGCAAGGCGTCCACTTGAAGAAAGTTTCTGTAAAAATGGTTAGAAATTTTGGTTTCCCCGTACGTAAAGAAATTCAAAAAATCGATCGGTGGAATGCTAGAAAACAATTGAATTTATCTCAAGATCAGTACGTTTTAGTGGTTGTGGGCGGCAGTCAAGGAGCTAAAGTACTTAACAAATGGGTTATCGATAATTTTGAAGCGCTTGGGGAAAAAAACATCAATGTCGTTTGTGTGACAGGCATTGGGCAAGGAAGTGAAAGAGAAGTAGAAAAGTATCAGGCGGATGGACAAAAGACAAAGTTGATTTTAATTCCTTTTGCGTTAAACATGCACGTGTTATTTTCGGCTGCGAATTTAGTTATAAGTCGGGCTGGAGCAGGAACTATTGCCGAATTGACGCGCTGTGAGACCCCTTCTATACTTATCCCTTACCCATTTGCCACCGATAATCATCAATACGCCAATGCCCTATTTTTTGAACGTAAGGGCGCTTGCCTTATGTTATCGCAAGAAGCCATGTCGCATAACTTGTTTAATGAAGTAATTCACCTGATTGCAGATGAATGCTTATTGGAAAATATGCGTTATAATATGAAACAATTAAACTGTGAAGATGCAACAACGTTGATTGTTAACGACTTGGAACAATTGCTCGTGCCTGTTGAGTGTACCGTCTAAAGCAGCCTTTCCTCCATCTTTGAGTCACCCTTTATAAAAGCATTTCACGCATTCGTTTTAGCATATGTATAAAGTACCGTACGGCGTTTTTTATGAAAGCAAGTTTTTTAGATTTGATCTTGCATAAAAGTTTTTTGTTGGAAAATAATTGCTATGAGAAGATAAAATAAATACCAATTATGCACGCATGAATGTTAAAGATGCCATCGAAAAGGTTGCTGCAGAATATCCGCTGCATCCCGCCATTAAAATACCGCAAAGGTACGGTCTTAATAACGTTCATTACAAAACAATTTCCTTTGAAGCATTGAGGGATTGCGTAGGGAAACTGAGTACATATTTATTTGGTCAAGGTATTGCACATGGCGATAAAGTACTGGTCATGGTTCCCCCGGGAGAAGATTTATTGGTACTCATATTTTCACTTCTAAATATAGAAGCCATTCCTACTATTATCGATCCAGGTATGGGTGTAAGAAACTTTCTTAATTGTGCTAAAAAGACGCAACCTAAGGTACTGGTAGGATGCCCTAAAGTACGTTATTTATTGCCGTTTTTATCTTTAAGTGTTAGGACGTTACGTAAAAAAATTATTCTCACCCGTTCTTTAAAAAAGCAACTTGAGACAAAAGGATTCGTTTGCAACTTGCAGAAGCATTGTAATTTGGATAGTCCGGCCGCTATTGTATTTACTTCCGGCTCCACAGGTTATCCCAAGGGGGCTTTGTACACTTACCGGCAATTAAATGCGCAAGTGGAAGCCTTACAGAAAGCTTTTAATTTTCAACCGGACGAAGTGGATCTGCCGCTTTTACCCATATTTTCGCTATTTAATCCTATATTAAAAATGACTACGGTGGTTCCGGAAATGGATCCATCGCACCCGAGTACTCTTAATCCAGCGTACATTGTTGAAGCCATCCATCGTTGTCATGTGACGAATATTTTTGGATCACCTCGTTTATGGACATACATTGCCGATTATTGCGAAAGTAAACAGATTATGTTACCTTCGCTCAAACGTGCGTTCTTGGCGGGGGCTCCCGTACATCCGCTTTTGTTAAAGCGTGTGCAAGATTTGTTACCCAGCGGGGAAGTGTACACTCCCTATGGTGCAACGGAAGCTTTACCCGTTGCTTGCATAAGTGCAAAGGAAGTTATGGAAGAAACGTACGCGCAGACCTTGCAAGGAGGGGGAACTTGCGTTGGATTTCCTCTATCCAACGTTCGCATACGTATTATTCCCATTACAGAGTTACCCTTAACAACTTTGCCAGATCCACTACCAGTCCATAGTGTGGGAGAAATTATCGTTCAGGCATCGTATGTGAGTGAAGTTTACATCAATGATCTTCCTGCAATAAAAAAAGCTAAAATTGTTGCCGACGGTATTGTATGGCATAGGATGGGAGACCTAGGATATTTGGACGAAAAAGGACGTTTGTGGTTTTGTGGTCGAAAAGCAGAGTGTGTCGTTGCCAATTCGGGAAAAATTTACTATACGGAATGTTGCGAAGCCATTTTTAATGCCTGTCCAGAGGTTTTTAGATCGGCGCTGATTAGCTACCGGCAGGGAAGTACGACATCTCCGGCGATTGTTATTGAACCCAAGATAATGCCCATGCGTGGAAAGGATAAAAAAATTCTTCTAGAGCATATACAACAATGGAGCAAACAATGTATGCTTACTTGCGATATTGAGAAATTTTTCTTACACAAAAATTTCCCAGTTGACGTGCGTCACAACGCAAAAATCCATCGCCTAAAACTGGCACGTTATTTTCAAAAACTTTAATGCAATTGTAAATACGCATACATTCAACATTTAGGAACTTTACTAATTATAAAATATGTTTAACCCTCTAAGACTCTTTATATGTCAACACGCCTTAGTATCTGTCTTATTTACAGACGTTTTGACGCCTCTTCGGAAAGTTGGTCCATGAATACAAGAGCCTGGTGTGCTTTCTCCACAGAAGCATCCCAAATAAATGTTAATTGAGGTATATATTTTAGTCGGACTGTTTTACTGACATTCAATTGAATTGAATGTCGAATTTTTTTGAGAAATCCTAAAGCGTCTTTGCGTGCTGAAGCGTTATAAACTGAGAAAAATACGCTTGCCATCCGTAAATTTGAAGCTGTCTCGACCTTCGTAATTGTAATGGAAACAGCCTCTGACGTAAAAGTATTGTGGAGATATTCGCTGACGATTCGTTTCAGCAGTTCGTTCACACGTACAATGCGAAAATTGTCCATAGTTTTTATAGAGAGGCAAGTTTTGCGACTATTTCAAAACATTCTATGAAATCTCCTTCCAGATAGCTTGTAGGCGCGTTGTGTAGCTGAATACCGCATTCGTATCCAGATTTTACTTCGGTAACATCCTCTTTGAAACGCTTTAGCATTTGAATTTTTGTTTCAGCTACGACTTTGTTGTTGCGAATTAAGCGCGCCGATGCATCCCGTACAATACGGCCGGCTACAACCATGCATCCCGCAACCTGTCCTTTTGCCAGTGGAAATATTTGACGCACTTCGGCAGAGCCCAACTTGCTTTCCACCCACTCTGGATCCAATAGCTCACGCATCAAATCCGTAACCTGTTGAACTAATTCGTAAATAATGTTATGCTGCACAATTCTTACTTGATGGTGTTTTGCCGCACTTAAAACACCCGTTTCTAAACGTGTGTTAAATCCAACTAAAGTTGCTTGTGCCGCGTGCGCTAAATAAATGTCGTTTAAGCTTATGGGGCCCACATCGGCAGTGATCATTTCCAAAGTTACTTTATCGCTTTTGATGGCCTTTAGACAATCTGCGATAGCCTCAACACTGCCATGGACGTCGGCATGAATCATGACTTTTAAAGTCTTTTGTTTATTTGATTCAATGGCGGCCATAAGCTCATTGATATTCGTCACTTTATTCGCATCTTCTGTTGGCTGCATTTGTTTCAATTGTCGTGTATAAGCTTCGGCTTCCCGCTTAGCTTCTTTTTCGTTTTTGACAACTTTGAAATTAGCACCCGCATTAGGAGCACCGGACCAACCTAAAATTTGCACGGGTGTAGCTGGAGTTGCCTCCTTGATTGGATCTCCATTTTCATTCAGTAAGGCGCGCGTTTTACAGTAGCAATCGCCGCACACTAAAGCATCACCCGTTTTAAGCGTACCTTTATAGATAATCACGGTAGCCGTGGGACCTTTCCCAACTTCAACTTTAGATTCGATTACGACGCCTTCGGCAGCACACCGAGGATTCGCCTTTAATTCCATCATCTCAGCCTGCAACAAAACAGCTTCTAAAAGATCGGTCACGTGCGTACCTTTCAGAGCAGAGATATCAACGCATAACGTTTCCCCTCCCCAATCTTCGGAGGCAATCCCTCGTTTTTGCATCTGCTGTTTGACGCGATCTACATTGGCACCTTTGGCATCTATTTTATTAATGGCTACCACCACAGGTACATTTTCTTTTTGGGCAAACGATAATGCTTCATCGGTCTGCGGCATAAAACCATCGTCTGCGGCAACCACCAAAATTGCAATGTCAGTCACCGTCGCTCCGCGCTGCCTAATTTTTGAAAAAGCTGCGTGTCCCGGCGTGTCCAAAAAGGTTATTTTTTTACCTGCGTGTTCGATCTGATAAGCACCTACATGCTGTGTAATGCCTCCTGCCTCTTTGGCAACAACATTACTTTTTCTTATAAAATCTAATAAAGTTGTCTTCCCATGGTCCACGTGACCTAAAATACAAACAATCGGAGGACGCAGCTCTAAAAACTTACTTTCTTCTTCAGGTGCTTTTGTTGGCTGCTTATCGTGTGTAGTTGTCGGCACTTGGGTTCTGTGCTTAAATACAACATCAATACCGTATTTAGAAGCAATCTTTTGTGCAATCTCTTCGTCGATAGCTTGGCTCATGAAGGCAAAAATACCCATTTCCATGAGCTCAGAGATCAAACGAAAAGGTTTTATGTCGAGCATGGTTGCAAATTCACTTACGACGATAGGTGGCTTGATAACAAGCTGCTTTTTCTCCGCGACGCAAGACTCATTCGCTTTATCTTCGGGCATAGGAGTACCTTCCGCAGATGACTTGAATGCGGTTGGTATTGGGGCAACTTTAGGTGCCATCATGACTTTGGGGAGGACAGGTTTCAATGGCGGTGTTTCTGGGGCGGCCTTTTGAATTTGCGTGTCAATAACGACAGCTTTTTTTTGATCCGACAGAAGTTTTTTTTCCGCATATACCTGTGCTGCACTTTTTACAAAAGAACCCATTGCACGTGCTGGCTGGACGTTGGGTAAATTTTTTTGCACCATTTTTGGTAATGCGTAAGATACGGATTGGGATTCTATTGCTACGTTTTGTTCAACTTCCCCTTTTTTAGCCTGGGTGTCTTGACCAGCAAGCACAGCGTTGTCCTTATTATGGTAGTCACGAACAATTTCTTCGGCATAAATGTGGGGAATGGTGCTTGAAGGGCTTTTTACGTCAAGACCTTTCTTTTGGAGGATTGCAATAAGTTCTTTGTTATCTAAATTGAGTTGACGCGCTAATTGATAAATTCTGACTCCCATACCTATGCTGCCTTTCTTATGTATCCCACTATTTTACCAATAATTGTTTGGCTTCCTGAATAATTGCCTTCGATTCAGTCTCTCCAATACCCACCTCAATTAAATCCGTTTCGGTGACGCCTTCAAACGCTTCCAAGCTTGTAATACCAATGGTAACCAAAGTAGATGCAATTTGATTTGTAACGGAAGGCAATTGGTTTAATACTTGCATGGCTCGGGTACGTTTTTCTTCGAATCCTAATTCGGAATGTTGGAGGATACGATTTACCTCTACCTTCCATCCCAACAATCGAGATGTTAAACGAGCATTCTGCCCTTTACGACCTACAACGGATGCAAAATCTTTTTCGTCAACTTCAAAATGAATTGTATGATTTTCATGGTCCAAGGTTAAACTTTGGGGGATAGCTGGACGAATAGCCTCGCGTACCAATGCAGCAATGTCGTCGGAATAACGAATAATATCCACTTTTTCTTGACCTAATTCCTTTAAAACGTTTTTAATACGTGATCCTCGCGTACCTACGCAAGCGCCTACAGGATCTACCTTGGGATCGCGTGTATCCACGCAGATTTTGGTACGGTACCCGGGATCTCTAACAATGGAATGAATAAAGACAGTTCCTTCCGTGAGTTCTGCGACCTCACATAACAAGAGACATTTTACAAAATCAACGTGACTTCGACTTAAAATTAATTCGGGACCGTGCGCCGTCGTTTTTATGTCCAGTAGCAAACAGCAGATACGTTCACCTGGACCATAATTGTCACTCCAAATAGCATCCTGACGCCGCAAAACATCTTCCGCTTTACCGAAGTCAATATAGAGATCTCCTTTTTCTTGTCGACGAACGATGCCTGTAATGATGGTACCTATACGATCCTGAAATTGTTCATAAACGTGCTCTTTTTCAAAACGCCGGATACGTTGCATGATTAGTTGACGAGCTGTTTGAGCAGCAATGCGTCCTAACAAAGAAGGATCTATGACTTGTTCGAAAATGTCACCCAGCGTCACGTGCGGGTTTGCTTGCTTTGCTTTGATAATGTGTATTTCCTGAGAAGGATTGGTCACAAAGTCGACTACTTTTAGCAACGTCCACGCTCGTAAAGATCCCGTTTTTGGATCAATTTCTACGCGAACATCTTGTCCGGCATTTAATCCTTTTTTTGCAGCGCTGCTTATGGCCATAGAAATAGATTCAATCATATCTTTGCGACTGATGCCCTTTTCTTTTTCCATGTATTCCAAAACAGACAATAATTCGTTACTCATAGAATTATTATCAGGAAAGCGTTTCTAAACAATCTTGTCAATATGTTGCTGTAGATATTACGCAGGCCCTTTGCAAGATCCATGGACCTGCACATATTTTAATGTGCGTTTTTGTACGCTGCACTTTAAACAAAATTGCGATAAATAGTACCGAACGATAAGCACTGCAGTAAACGTACACGACCCACAAACACCTTTACATTTGCCTTTTTCAATCCGATAAACTTACAACCCTCCGTTAACACAGCACACGCCCCAAACCCACTTGTTTGAGTGGTACCTGGAGAGGGGGTCGAACCCTCACTCTGTTCAAGAACTGGATTTTGAGTCCAGCGCGTCTGCCAATTCCGCCATCCAGGCAAATTTTCTTTGATTTATACTGCTTAGCATGGTTTGTGGATAGCAAGCTTTTTTTGGCAAAAATATTTTTGCCATTACATTGGAGCACAAATGATATTTCAAAATGCACGAACGTAAAAATCCTTTCGACGCATGTTGCACAACGTCAGTACTTCGTATTAGTCGTATCGATGACCTCGAACGATAAAGCTGTGTGAAAGATGCTAAGCAGGAGCGATAAAACACCTACTTAAAGAGGAAAGAGGCGCATGAGGACTTATCCATTAGCAAGGGGAAAGGACCTAAATTTTATCCGCTGGAGTATTCCAATGAGCCAAGTGTTATGGAAAACATTTTCCTCCGATGTTCGTGTTACCTGTAATACACTTTTCTTTCAGTTTGATTTGAACGGGTTGCACATTCATTTACGGTATAATCTCCTGCGTTTAGTGACAACCCACAGTTTCCTTTTCATTTCATGCAGTTTTGCAAAACAATATATAGTATACTGCTAGAAAACTATGCCCTATAAGAGAAAGTTCAAGTAAACGAGCAATCTGTTTTAGTAGTACCGATTTTCCCAAGTCGTATTACTGTTAGGAGTTGTTGAACCAGGGCATTCGGGCAGAAGGCACATCATATAACCGTTGACATGCAACCAGGGTGTAATATACCTCTCTCCTATACACGATTTAAATTTATTATAACATTTATTCCAATCCGTAGTATTTTTTCTAATGCCACACAACGATATACCAATACTATGTGGTTTGTTGGAATGCCCCATCCAATTATCGATGTCATAGCTATAGGCTTTATTGCCTAATGGAATGACATTCCATTTATGCGTTACAGGATTAATGAGACGACTTGGGACAAATGATAACAGGCGATTCGGTATGGCACTACTACTCATATCTGAAGGGAATTCATTAAAGATGAGATAGTAAGCGCGAAAAGCTTTGAGGATATCCACGGTATCCTCGAGCGTTGCGTTGAGGCGAAAATCTTCCGTGGCTTTTTTAAACCCCGGAACGGCGATGGTGGCCAGAATCGCCACAATGCACAGCGCAACGATGATTTCAATGAGCGTAAAACCGTTTTGGCCTACGGATGCGGATAAATACTCAGATGTGTGGAATGGACCCGGCGTTCGGAGGGGAATCGATGTTCTACGACTCTCTGCTGTGATTAAGCGCTTAGACGCCTTGAGGTCTTGGGTCTTGGGTCTTGGGTCTTGGGTCTTGGGTCTTGGGTCTTGGGTCTTGGGTCTTGGGTCTTGGGTCTTGGGTCTTGGGTCTTGGGTCTTGGGTCTTGGGTCTTGGGTCTT
>JAITJL010000020.1 GCA_031278975.1 Puniceicoccales bacterium | reverse complement strand
TCCGGATAAACGTATTCACGCGTCTGGCCTCCAACGATGATGTAATCGAAAGCATTGAGCATGTCCGGACACATTTCCAATAACCGCGGCATTTTGCAAAAGCAGGTTTTTATTTGATTGTAATCCTCTGAAGGGCGATTTTCCCAGGCGCTCAAGAATAACGACCGCGTGTAACCCGGGGTATCGGCATAAATGTTTCCACCTTCCGTATTAAACGTTTGATCAAAACCCACAAACAGGACCGTTTTATCGCCGATGGGTTGATGGAGTATCCTATTAACAATAGAACGATCTAAGGCCGTAATGTCACAGCTTTCTCCTTTTCGTGTACGTTCTTGACAGTTGTATGGGGGACGCATAATCATACCCATGGAAGCTGTCCGCATACATTCTCCAAAAATTTGCACAAAGGGTTTGCCGGCTATTGCTCCGCTTACGGGTAAATATTCTTCAGGTATAAACTGCACACATGTTGGCATCAGAAAACCAAAATCAAGGTACATGAGATTGTTCATAGCAGCCTCTATATTTTCATCTCGAGGGCATTGTTTAAGCTGAAAAATTATATGTTCTATAACTGGAGAATACGGTTTGTAATCTGGGGGGAATTTGTTGCTTGTGCGACTCCATTTGGACGTTTATTTCCCTAAGCACGTTGCTTCCGAATGAATTTAACGTGTTATGTCTACCCTCGCAGTTCCAAGTAAACATATCGTTGGTAAGTTTCATTTGATAAAGAAACTTCACCTTGTCCTTCGATGGCTCCGATGACAATTGTATTGCTCCAAAACAGGTATTTTGCAGACAACAGGCTATTCCAAGTGCAATAATATAATTTATTGTTTTCATGGGATGATGACGTTTCAACATTTTAAGATGCTATCAATATTTTTCTTAAAGAAATAAAGAACAATTTTACCTAAAGCAATACTTGTAGCAGTATTAGGGGAATCCATATTCACTCCTTGCATCTTTATGATACCATCTGAGGTTATAAATAGCAACAAAAATCTTCTTTGCCTGAAAAATGAATTTTGTGACATATACATATTCATTGAAACTGTTTTTATGCAATGTAATACACTTATTTCATTTGCAAAAGTTTGTATTTCAATCCACTGTGTAAACTTATTGATCATAGTTCTTGACATAAACCTATTTAAAACCTACAAATTCATTTTTGAACATATATTAGCTATCAAGTGGTTATGAAAAAAGGAGGTGCACATGCGTATTTCATTTGGGCAGTTGGGTCCCTATTTTACTTGTACGAGTATTTTGTACGCGTTGTACCCAGTGTCATGGAAAGTGACCTGGAATTTGCATTTGGCGCCAGTGCAGCGCAGATAGCAACGGCGGTGGGTATGTATTTGATGATCTATTCACCCATGCAATTGGTTGTGGGGCCGTTGTTTGACGTTTTTGGAACGCGCAAATTGTTAGTACCGGCCAGTTTTATTTTAACGTTCAGTTGTTTACTCCCTTTAGTGCCGAGTAACCATCTGGGGTACTTTGGGCTCGGCAGGCTCCTGATGGGCTTTTCTTCGGCATTTGGGTTTGTTGGAGTGATGTATTTATGTACCGTTTGGTTTCCGGCCAAACGTTTGGCAATGTTATCGGGTCTCACAACAGCTTTGGGTATGTTGGGAGCCATTACGGCTCAAACTTGCCTATCGTCTCTTAATGCACAATTAGGTTGGCATGCAACGTGGTATTTATCGGCAGCTTTTGGAATTTTTGTAACATGCTTGTTAATGTTTTGCATCCCTAAACATCCGGATTGGTTACCTAAACCGAGAGGTAAACATATTTGGATTTCTTGTAAAAGTAACTTGAGGCAAGTGTTTAAAAACAAACAAACCTGGTTAATTGGATTTTTATCGAGTGTTTTATTTATGCCATTGGCCGTGTTTGCCGATTTTTGGGGTATATCTTATTTTGTGAACGTTTCTCATTTTACCAATAGCCAAGCTGTAAAGTTAACGGCGTTATTGTACTTAGGATGGACATTGGGTTCACCGTTTGTTGGATGGATTTCCGACAGGTTTAAAACACGCAAGATTCCTCTGTTCGTAAGTGGAATCCTAAGTAGCTTTGTATTTACTTGGGTTATTTGTATGCCTGCGGCCAGTTTTTCTACAATTGCTTGCCTATTGTTCGTTTTAGGGCTTTGTTCCAGTGGGCAAGTCGTCGGCTTTATTGCTTGTGTGGAATTAAATACAAAGCAAGCAAGTGGTAGTTCAATTGCTGTAGTTAACATGGTTATCATGTGGTTATGCGGATTTGTGCAAACATTTACAGGTTATTTGATCGATTTATTTAAACCTTATTGCAGTTTACAGCGAACTTATCAACTGTCTCTATGCGTTATAGTCCTGTTCTTAATCCTAGGAACTGTTCTCTTTGGTCTATTTTCTAAAGACAGCAGTCGAGAAAAATAAGTAACCGTGTTGGACGCAGGATGTTGGGAATAATTTTGATTAAAAAAGATGTGGCCTGTGTTTGCACGAAAGTTCGATTATCTTATTAGCTATCAAGGTAAAGGGTTAAAAACGAGCCTAAATACCCATACTAATCGAACGCATTAAAATTGAAATTCCGTTTGTGAGTTTTGGAAAGTTTGATTTACACGATATCGTTCGCGGGTTCTTTTGATTAAAGCAGTTAAGTTCAGTTCGTTGAAAACACGTATGAGTTCGGCGGGATTGGGTTGAATTTGCTTTGCGTTAAAAATATCCACATTATCGATTAAATCTTCCGGACAATCCAATTGCGCTAACCGTCGGTTTCTGTCGAGTGTGTGTTTTTCTTGTGCAAGACGGTCACGAAGTCGTTCTGGAGTTATGTGATCAATGTTGGAAAAAATAGTGTCGATGGATGCGTATTTTTGCAACCAACGAGTGGCAGTTTTAGGGCCAACACCGTGGATTCCTTCGAAATTGTCGACAGTGTCTCCCATGAGTGCCAAGTAATCAACAATCTGCTTGGGCCAAATCCCCATTTTTTCGTATACACCCTTTGCATCCAGTAGCTGCCAACCCTGCTGCGTCGGTATAAGTTGGTGCACGCGTTCGTTAACGCATTGCATTAAGTCTTTGTCGGCGCTAACAATAATTGCTTTGCCATTGTTTTGAGAAATTTTTTGGGCCAATGCCCCCAACAAGTCATCCGCTTCCACATCCATTTTTTCAAGCACATATCCTCCCAAATGTGGAATGAGCTGTTTTATAAAGGGTAATTGTTGCTTAAAGACTTCTGGGGTGGCCGTTCGATTTGCCTTATAAGAAGGTAAAAGTTGTGTACGACGGAGAGATCGACTGCAGTCGAAGAAAACCCATAAATGACTGTATTGAATCCACTGTTCAAGAGACCACAGTGTATTAACGAATCCATAAATTGCGTTTGTTGGTAAAGTACCCGCGTTTGACAAATATTTAACGCCGTAAAAACATCGGAAGGCTAAATTGGTTCCGTCAATCAACAAATAATCCGTTGCATGCACTCGTATAACACTGAGTGTAACAAGAAAAAAGTAAAGACTCAAAATTTTAGGTAAGTATACAAGGCAAACCTCTCGTTGAGTGTCTTGTAAAGCTCACAAAGTATGATTTCCCTTTTTGAAAATCAACTAAAGATTGTGGATGCAAGTGCGTTTTTTGGCACTGAAAGTGCTTTTTAAGCTGGTTATTATGAGATACACAACCTTGCACTTGCTAATATTTGTAAACTTTTCATGGACGTGTTTAGGAACTATAAATCCATTTAAAGAGAGTGATGTTGAATATTTCTATCAACAGGCAAAACCTGAAGTTTCTATCGACCATGTGTTTGATGATCAAGCATCGGTATGGAAAGATTCGGAGTCAAATAGTTTTTCGCCCGGTCTCAACGAAAAACGTGTGACTAAAAAGCTTACTGAGGTCGTTGCCAAAATCAACGAACATAAAATTAATCCTCTTTCCAAATCGGAACCACTCATTCAACAACGATCGGGGAAGAGTATTGTAAGTTCGTTGGCGAACAAAGAAATATGTCAAATATTGGCTTACTTAAATGCTAAAGCTTACGGCAATACAAAACGACTGTCGAAAGATCAGTACGTGTTTAATGAGGATCTGTATGGTGTAGGTGGAGGAGATACTTCTGCAGCTAGTCAGTGGCTAAGCAAGCAAGGAATTATTGCAAAAAAACCGTTTGTTGGATTACACGGCGCGGGTGAAAATAAAGAATTGGATTATCCCGGATTTGTAGCTTACCGTATTTATGAAAAAGCAGGCGGATGGAAACATGTGGATATATTCGTTACATTTCGTGGATCTCAAGGAGAAGGTTTTCAAGCATTAGGTGGACTTGCAGGTGCTAGTTGGTTGACCAATTTGGATGCCGATAAATTGAATTGCAATGGATCCGAATTAGGAATTTCAAACAAATATTTTACATCCAATAGCGATCGGCAGCTCAGCTTACATCAAGGCTACGCACGAAAATTTATGTCCTTTAAGTCAAGTTTAAGTAGTCATTTAATGGAGTTATTTCAGAAGGATTTAACTCTGGTTTCATACAACACGTTATCAGATAACTTTTCGGATGAAGATAAATACCTAGAAGGTACCGCCCTCAGGTCGCATGTGGATGATAAACGTAAATGTACATTTCAAGTGTATTGTACGGGACATAGCCAAGGCGGTGGGATCGCACAGATTTCGGCTGCATTTTTGACGACCTACATAGGTGAATATCTGTATGGACCCAATTTTGATAATAAGGTATTCAACCTAGTCTACGGTGTGTTTTTATCTCCAGCACGTGCTTGGGGTAGTGAGCATACGCGCATTGCTTACGAAAATGTTGTGGGCGTAAACAATATGGTAGGATACAGCACCGTTATGGATGTTGTAACGAGTATGCCACTAGGCCACAATATTGAAAAAGACAAAGGTAAAGCCGCGATATTTGAGATTGGAAAGCTTGTTTTGAGAGGAATTGCTAAACTTTTTGGAGACCCTTACGTTGATCTGGCAAAGTTGGTTTGTAACAGCAAAAACAGCTATGAAACGTTAACACATTGGGCTTTTGAGGATCCTGTAGATATTTTTTCAAAGTATTGCCGACTCAATGTTGAAGCAATCGACACTTTCGTGAAAGACGCAAAAGCTGGAAAAATTGTTGTGGACGATGAAGCAAAGTATACAAAATCTTTGTTGGAAGAAAAAAAGAATTTCGAAAGTTTCGTTAATAATGCCAAAAATGTAGGCAATTTGGATACGTTCATCAAAGAGACGCAAGAGGAATATTTTTACGCTCACAGAGAAGGTGGCTGGTTTTCCACGATAAAGCGTGATTATCACATTTTAAGAGCGGTGAAAAGCCTGAATAAGGCCATCAAAATGTGCGTTAGTCCCGTACATTTCATTGCTTCACAACACTTTGGTGTATATAGTTACAATCGTTTTTTGGATAAAAATGAATTGATAAAAACAAATTTAGGCCAATATTTTAGTGTCAGGTTGTTGTCTTTTGATTTACAAGAGTGCGTCGAGCGTGCCGACGCCTATTACGAAAAGAAAAATCGTATGGTTAAATAATGGAGCAAATCCGTAAAAGCGGGGTTCTCTAACAAGGGTTATACTGTTGGCATGCGAGTTAAGCTAAAATACTCAAATGTAATCGCCATACGATAGATCAAATTCGTGTGCTGGCTTACAAACGTACAAGCCATCGATTGCGTCTTTAGCAATTGATGTTTACATATTAGTGGTATTGTATCCATTGGCGTACTTCAAAGAACTTGAATAGGTAATTTTTTCGTCTCTGTACAATCCTGCCATCTTTGTTCAATTTTGCCTTGATTGGATGTTCAATTTGTCATATTAAGAAAGTATGCAAGAAGTGCAAGAACGCTTGCTGATGGTTGTGGATCAAATTAAGGGGAAGTATCCTTTGTATGGGAGACGCGCTTATTTGTTTGTTTACGAAGTCGTAAGCTTTACGAGCAAAAAGTTGCAATTGTCCGACAAACAACACATTACGGCTGAAAATTTTTTAAAAGGTTTTCGTGATTTAGCCAAGGAATCTTTTGGTCCCATGGCGACGGATGTTTTGAAATCGTGGAATGTACAAAATTGTGAAGATATTGGACGTATCGTAAGTCATTTTGTTGAATTTAATGTGTTGCGCAAAGAGCCATCCGATTCTTTTGATGATTTTACCCGTTACCGATTTGATTTTAAACAGACATTTTAGTATGTTAATCGTGAATGTTTACAACTTTGGTCCGTACGAAAATTGCGTGTACGTGATGTATGCAAACGTAAAAAAAGTAGCCGTTGTCGTAGATGCCGCTTCCGGGAGTTTCGATGGATTAAAACAACGCCTGGCAGGCCATGAAATTCATTTGTTTTTGACGCATGGACATTGGGATCACATGTGTGAAGCGGCAAAATTCCAACGGGAGCTAAAAGCAGTTGTGTACGCTCACAAGGCGGATCAAAATTGGTTTACCACTATGGAACAACGTAACTATGCACCTCCCAACGTTTCTTTTGAAACAATTTCTCCCGATATTTGGGTAGAGCATGGGCAAACAATTCGATGTGGCGATTTATCGATTAAAATATTGCACACACCCGGTCATACGCCTGGGCAAATTGCATTGTACGTAGAATCTTTACGCAGTGTATTTGTAGGGGATACATTATTTTATCGCACCGTAGGCAGGACCGATCTACCGGGTGGAAATTTTGATCAATTAAAGGATTCCATTCGGCGTATTTTGTACGCTTTACCCGAAGATACGGTTGTTTATGCTGGTCACGGCAAAAAAACAAGTATAGGTTCTGAACAAAAGCATAACGGTATAGTTCCTTTGCGTGAAAATTCTCTTTAGAAAACGCTTTCGTCTTTTTTTACTAGAGAAAAAGTAGGCATGCGTACAACAATCATGGATATGTGTAAAAAGTAGACCATACAGTGTTTAGGTAGGTTTGCATGTATTGAAATTGAAAATCCGTTGAAGGGATTTTTGCAAATAGACGTTGAGAGTGCTTGCCATTGATTGTTTAACAGATGAATCTTAAGCATATGCAAATTTTCGTTCCGAGGGAGAAACAGGAAGAAACGCGGGTGGCGGTGACGCCCGATACGGTTAAAAAATTCAAAAAGTTAGGCATTGAGGTTTGTGTTGAAGAAGGAATTGGGAGGGCAAGTTTTTACTCGGATGAAGCTTACCGTTTGGCAGGAGCATCCATTATTCCCAATGAACAATGTTTTGGACAATTAGAGCACACCGATTGTATTTTACATGTTTTGCCTTTGGATGCAGAACATTTGACATATGTTAAGGAGAATGCTTGGCATATTAGCTTTTTTGATTCTTTTCATTACGCATCTCTACTGGATTTGTTTAAACAACGTAAACTCAACGTGGTTAGTTTGGAACGTATCCCAAGAATCTCTTTGACACAAAAAATGGATGCGTTGAGTTCACAATCAAGTTTAGCGGGATATGTGGCAATTATCCAAGGAGCAAATCATTTGATGCGTACGTTACCTATGATGGTTACACCGGCAGGTACTTTACAGGCCGCACGTGTTTTTGTCATTGGCGCAGGTGTTGCCGGTTTACAGGCGATTGCAACGGCTAAGCGCTTGGGAGCTCGCGTAGAAGCTTTTGATACGCGTCCAGAGGTGGAAGAGCAGGTCCATTCTTTGGGGGCAAAATTTTTGAAAATCGATCTGGGTAAAACGGAAAGTACCTCGCAAGGATATGCAAAAGCTTTAACGGAAGAACAATTAAACCATCAGCGTCAATGGATGGCACGCACGTGCTCGCATGCGGACATCGTGATCACAACGGCAAAGGTTTTTGGACGTAAGGCACCTCTCATTTTAACGCAATCCATCATCGATCAAATGCATGCCGGCAGTGTGATCGTTGATTTAGCTGTCGAAACAGGAGGCAATACGGAAGGGTTGATTTCAGGCGAAAACGTTATGTCCGAAAAAGGTATCTTTATCTTGGGTGAGGGTTATTGGGAACGTAAAGTGGCAACTGCTGCAAGCCAGATGCTTTCGGCTAACTTGTACGCTTTTGTGGAACATTTTTGGTCGCCGGAAACAAAGTTTTTTAAAAATGATGCGGAAGATGATATTTTAAAAAGTTGCATGTGTGTAAAAGCGGGGGAAATACGTTTTTAAAGCATGGGAAAACCACAGCCGAGTTTATTTGAGTCAACCGAAAATACCATCCGTAAGCCGTTGGCCGAACGCATGCGACCCGTATGCTTGCAGGATTTAGTTGGACAAGCACATTTAGTCTCCAAAGAAAGTGCTTTTTTGCGCTGGATAGAACAAGGAGGAATCGGTAATGTGCTCTTGTATGGTCCACCCGGTTGTGGGAAAACCTCACTGGCCCAATTAATGGCTTGTCAGCTGCACCGTAATCTAATTACGGTCAATGCGGTGCTATCCAATCTGGGAGAACTCAGAGAATGTCTAAAGCAGGCGGAACAAAGTCAGGGGAATTCACTTTTATTCATCGATGAAATTCATCGTTTTAACCGTTCTCAACAGGATGCGTTGTTACCTTTTTGTGAAACGGGACGCGTTCAACTGATTGGTGCAACCACGCGACATCCCGCTTTCTATTTAATTCCGCCGCTTTTAAGTCGAAGTTATTTGTTTGAATTAAAAGCATTGGAATCGAAGGATATCGCCAAAGTACTTAAAAACGCTTTAAAAGATTCGAAAAATGGATTGGGTGCATTAAACATTGAAGCGGAAGAAGAAGCGATCGAATACGTGGCCAATGCTACGCAGGGAGATTTACGTCGCGCGCTTAATTTGTTGGAATATCTCTGTCTAGGCTTACCCATAGGATCTTGCTTACGATCTTTGTGGGTCCAAAAAGAACTAAAACAATGGAAGCATTCTTACAGTGCGCGCGAGTCCGATCATTATGATTGCATTTCTGCATTCATCAAAAGCGTGCGCGGCAGTGATCCGGATGCGGCTCTATATTGGTTGGTACGCATGTTAAAAGGCGGAGAAGATCCTTTGTACGTGGCACGTCGTTTAATGATTCTGGCTTCCGAAGACGTGGGACTAGCGGATTCTAGGGGGTTAAATTTGGCAAGTTCCGCTTACTTGGCTTGCGAAAAAATTGGAATGCCAGAATGTGCCATTCCCTTGTCGCACGTTACACTTTTTTTGGCGTTGGCTCCCAAAAGTAACAGTGCTTACTTAGCCTGGAATGCAGCTTGCGACTTCGTTGCCAAGGGTCATTTGCAAGCAGTCCCCGATTATTTACGTGCAAAGGTATCAAAAACTTCGGAACCCTATTTGTATGCTCACGATTTTGAAGCGAACGTTTCTGGACAAAAATATTGGGATGAAGGTCAGCAGTTTTATCACTTGAAGCCAGTAGGTGCAGAACAAAATTTTTTACCTCTATACAAACATCGACGTCAATTGAAAGAAAATAAGGTTTTAAATATGGATGGGTAATTACACGCTAAACGGGGTAATTCTTAAAACTTTACACCAACCGTTTACAAATTCGTTTTTGTTGATTTTCCAATCGAAAAAATGATTGCAGATTAAACTTCTTAAATGTATTTCATATAGGCTATGAAAAAGACGGGAATTGTGCCAACCAGGGATGAAAATTACGCGGAATGGTATCAGCAGGTAATCCGTGCTGCCGATTTGGCCGAAAATTCTCCTGTACGCGGATGCATGGTGATTAAACCTTGGGGATACCGTATTTGGGAAACGTTACAATCGAAGTTGGATAGCCGCTTTAAGTCGACGGGGCATCAAAATGCTTATTTCCCTTTGTTTATTCCTTTAAGTTTTTTGGAACGCGAATCGGAACATGTGGCAGGCTTTGCGAAAGAATGTGCGGTTGTGACCCATTCTAAATTAAAATTAAACGATCAGCATCGTCTGGAACCTTGTTCTCCGCTAGAAGAGCCCTTTATCGTAAGACCTACTTCGGAAACAATTATAGGAGAATCGTTTTCTCGATGGATTCAATCGTACCGCGATTTACCGCTACTAATTAACCAGTGGGCCAACGTAGTTCGCTGGGAAATGCGTACGAGGTTATTTTTACGTACATCCGAATTTTTATGGCAGGAAGGTCATACGGCCCACGCAACAGCCGAAGAAGCGCGTGAAGAAACGTTGAAAATGCTTGAAATTTACAGAGATGTCGTCGAAAACGAATTGGCCATTCCCGTAATCGTAGGTGAAAAAACGGCCAGTGAGCGGTTTCCGGGTGCGGTATCGACTTATACTTTGGAAGCTATGATGCAAGATCGTAAGGCTTTACAATTGGGAACTTCTCACTTCCTTGGACAAAATTTTGCTAAGGCGATGAATATTTCTTTTGTGGATGAAGACGGCCAAAAAAAGTATGTTTGGACGACTTCGTGGGGTGTTGCAACGCGCTTGATTGGAGCTCTCATTATGATGCACTCGGATGACGATGGTTTGATATTGCCTCCACACATAGCCAATTTACACGCAATTATACTGCCTATCATTCATGAAGAAAGTAAACGTGTTCAGATTGAAGAGTATTGTTTGAACTTGCAGCAAACGCTTCAGACAAACGCTGCCATCAAAGTGCAGATGGATACGCGCGACTTACGTGGCGGCGAAAAACGTTGGCAATGGATAAAAAAGGGAGTGTGTTGTTTAATCGAGATCGGATCCAAGGAAGTTGAATCCAACTCGGTTACTTTTACTATGAGAGATGCCATTAATCAAAAGGAGACAATTTCGAGAGATAATTTTGTACAAAGATTGACCGATCGTTTGGAATCTTTGCAACGGCATTTGTTCAATAAAGCTTTATGTGCACGTGATATGGCTACTATACAAGTTGCTAACGAGCGGGACTTTTATGAATTTTTTGAACAAGTGGGCGGATTTGTTTTTGGCTACTGGTCTGAAGATCCGTCTGTTGAGTCTCGCATAAAGAATGAATTGAAAGTTACCGTTCGTTGTTTACCATCAAAATATGCTGAAAAAAGAGGGCATTGCTTGTTCACGGGTAAAACCGATTGTCCTTTGGCTTTATTTGCAAAAGCGTACTAAACTAAAAGAATGAATGGTCCGTTACTCACACAAAAAACAAAAGAAATTTGTGCTTACATAGATGATTTATTATCTATTCCTGCGATTAAAGACTTTCCAAACGCTTACAATGGATTGCAAGTGGATAATAATGGGGATGTAACCCGTTTAGGAGGTGCAGTGGACGCGAATCCTGAGAGTTTACATTTAGCCATTCAAAAGCAGGTTGACTTCTTGTGCGTGCATCACGGATTGCATGGGTTTGGGACAAAGCCGCTCATCGGAAATTATGGCCAATTTTACAAAACCTGCTTTGAGCACAATGTTGCCATTTACAGCGTTCACCTACCTTTGGATATACATCCTATCCTGGGACACAATGCAAGCATATCGCGCCTGCTACATTTAACTAACATGGATACGTTTGCTCACTTTGAAGGACAACCCGTAGGTATTGTGGCGAGGACAAAAAAATCGAGGCGGCAATTAAAACAAGATTTAAAAAATTTATTTCCACATTCTTTGCACAGTCTGGAATTTGGTCCGCTTTTACCTCAAAGAATAGGTATCGTAAGCGGTAGTGGAGGTCAAAGCCTATTGGAGGAAGTGCAAAAACATTCCATTGATACACTGATTACCGGAGAGGTTCGTTATGCCGCATTCACCTTTGCACAGTTTCATAACATAAACATCTATGCATGCGGCCACTACGCAACGGAAGTTTTTGGCATAAAAAATCTTCTTGCGGCCGTGTCGAAACAATTCAACTTACCGTGCGCATTCATCGATGTTGGGAGCGATCTTTAAAACAATAAGTTTCGCTCCACTAAAGAATAGTTATACGCGTACACGACTAGGTTGGAAGTAGGTATGCTCGTTACATATAAAAATGATATATTTAAAATCACGTACAAAAATTGCTTCACGCCAGAGCAGGTATCATTTTTGTTAAAGCATCGTATGTGGAAATTTAAGTTTTGTGTGCGGATAATGCATGATACATCGCAAGAAAAAAGCGTTTTTACGTGCACCCTCTCAACCTTGATGTTTGAGAACGGTAGACAAAATATTTCATAAAAACGAAAAACGGTTATACTTTACCAAAAATCACGAAAACTTGTGTTAGTAAGGATGTTTTTTCAACTTTAATGCATTGAATTCCGTTTTATTTCATTGTTAAAAAACTTTTTTTGTCTATAATATCGTTTATAATCATAGGCCTAAAAACAATACCTTATGGATGAACAAACAAGTTACAACTTTTTTGAATCTCTACTGCCGGATTCTAAACAATGGTATAGTGCTAAAGAGGCAGCGGCTATTTTTGGGAAGAGTGATCAATACATACGCGATTGTTTTGACAATCAAAAAATTTTAGGACATGCCTTTAATGGGAAAGCAAAAAAAGGAAAAGAAAAAAGAAAATCTTATCAGATTTCTCGAAGAAGTTTGGTGCTTTTTTTAATGGAAACTGCCAATTACGATGCGCAAGATTTTTTGTCCCGTATAAGAAAAGCGCAGAGAGGATTGTAGTTATAAGCTCGACTTAAAATAAAAGATATGCGTAATGATTAGCACTATGTATTATTTGTTACCTAACTTGCCTTATCCTTATAACGGTTTAGAACCGTTTATAAATGCACAAACGGTAAAATTGCATCATGATGCACATCATTTAGGGTATATAAAGAAGTTAAATGTTGCATTGGAAAGTGTACAGTACCCGAAAATACCTTTGCCTGACCTATTAAGAAATTTGCGAGAAGTACCCACATCAATTCGTCAAACAGTTCGGGATAATGCGGGTGGTTTTTACAATCACAATTTGTATTGGGAAGAATTGGTGACTGCAGAACAAAATATTCCTGAAAAATTAGGTAAAGCTCTTAAGGAACGTTTTGGAGACTTTGAAAGTTTTAAGAACAAACTTATTGAATGTAGTATGTCTTGGGTTGGAAGTGGTTGGGCTTGGTTGTATTTAGATACGCAAAAGAATTTACAAATAGGTGTAACGATCAATCACGACAATCCGCTTATGGAATATTGTCCATTACAAGGGACCCCGCTCTTAACGCTCGATTTATGGGAACATGCGTATTATCTACAGTACAAGAATGACAAAAAGGCTTACTTTGACGCTTTTTTTCAACACATTGCATGGACGTACGTTGAACAATTATACTTACAGGCCAAGCAGGAGTAAATTACAACATAGCAATGGATCTGTAATTTCTCAAAATGGGAAGTGTTTAGCAGTTTTTTCATAAACGACAAAACGTTCAGCGGGTACTTAAAAATATCTTACCAACGTTTGGTTTGAACAAATATGCTGTAAGAAACGAATGGCGTTAGGACAACTCACCCACGCAAAAAATAATCTGATTTTTAAGCGCTTACATCACGTGCCAATACCCATTGATGCGCCATCCCATCTGGGCAAGTATGCAAGTGGCCATTTATATCGTAAGAAAAGAGAGTCGGTGTTACCCATTTTCATGGAGAATCTTTCTATAGGCTTGCGTTTTATTTAGAAACACCCTACCTTTTCGACATTACCATGGATAAAGAAGTAATCGATTTAATTCTGGAACGAAATCCTCAGCTGAGATCCAAACGCCAAGCTTTTGAAGCACTTAAACCGGGGGCTTACTGTTGGCATCACAGTTGGGGGGTAGGTTGCATAAAGCGTTATGATGCAGTCAGCAATCGTGTGATAATTGATTTTGAAAACCAAGACGAAAGTCGTGCAATGGATCCTGTTTTTTGCATCCAAAAATTGAATTTTGTTGATGAAAATCACGTCTTGGTGGAAGCGCGAAAACATCCGGAAGAAATTCGAATTCTAGCAACAAAAGATCCGTGCGACTTAATTGTTCAGGTATTGAAAACTTGTCAAAATTTTTCTGCTTCAAAATTAGAATTGAAATGGTTGCTCACGCACGTTTTATCGCCTATTTTAACGGAGAATCAGTTTAAAAAATGGTGGGGACAAGTTCAAAAGGCAATGATAAAGGATCCGCGTATTGCAGTTCCCAAGAAAAATGATGACTTATATCAACTGCGTGAGGAACCTATTTTACCAGAGCAAGAAATTTTAGAAGAATTTTATTTAACGCGTAGACCTTTGGAAAAGATTGCCTTAGGCGCAAAATTATACCAATTGGCGGATAGTATAGATGTTATTCGTAACGATTTACCTCAAATTTTAAGTGACTTGACGAAAGCAATTCAACATGCTCGGCAGTTAACGCAAGCAGAGCGTTTGGAAGGGTGTTGGGTGAGAAATGATTTAGCGCGCTATTTGCGAGAAAATGTCGAAGACTTGCAACCCACATCGCAGTCTATTATTTTGGAGACAGAAAATTTATCAGAATTGGCAGCCGCTTTGCCACACGTCTATTATCCTCGTTTTTTAGATTTGCTGACGCGTACGTATACACGACCTGAAGAATGGAAACACATTATTTTACAGTTACTGAGATACAGTAGCGGTCGTTTGATGGCAGAATGCATTAATTTTTTATTGGAAAGGGAATGTGAACCTTTGTTGAAGGAAACTTTGGAAAAATGGTTACAGGAACAGTCTTTAAAAAGTCCAGTACTTATTTGGATCATCAAACATCGTTCCATGCCTCGTTACCGTAACTTATTATCGGGTCTACTCACCCCACGTTTGTTGAGTGCGATATTTCAAGCCACTGACTGCGATGCATTGAATATTCATCCGGGACGTCGCATACCGTTGGCCGAAGCGGTCAACGAAGATCACGATTTAATTGCCGCGCTATTGCAAGGTGCTCACGTAAGCTTGGCGAGAGATTTGGCTCATAATTTGCTCTTAAATCAAGGGTTTGATACTTTGAAGAAACGTTCTCTGATGGCTCGTTTTATTCGCGTTTTCCCAGAATTGCAAAGTTTAACCGAAACAAAAGAAAGCGTAACACGGGAAGAACGTTTGTTGGTATCGCAGGAAAGTTTAGATGCAATTCGCAGAGAATACGAATTGTTGGTTACAGAAAAAATTCCCTCCAATAAAGCTGCCATTGCGGCCGCTCGCGAGCTTGGCGATTTGCGAGAAAATTCTGAATACAAGATGGCACGTCAAGATCAAGAGGTACTGTTGGCCCGTAAATTGCAAATAGAAAAAGATTTGTCCCGAGCTCAGGTGATTAGTTTCGACGACGTAAACGTAGATAAAGTGGGTATTGGTACGGTCGTTACGTTGTCAGATTCAAAAGGTAAAGATGTAAAGTATACAATTTTGGGTGCCTGGGATGGTGATCCAAAGAAAAACATACTGTCTTATCAGACACCACGGGCTGTTCAATTGTTGGGTAAAGCGGTTGGCGATGCGGTAGAATTACCGTCCCAACAAAAATTGTATGTTCGTAATATTGCACGTTGGACTAAGTAATCGCCAATATGCAGTCTTCTTCACTTGAAACACAGGCACCCTTGCAGAACGTTTCTGAAGGTAATATATCCTTAAAGGGAGTATTGAAGCGCATTCTATTTTCAAATCAGGAGAATGGGTATACGGTAGGATTACTTTATTTAAATGAAAAAAAAGAAACCATTACCATTACGGGAAATTTCCCATCGGTTCAATGCGGAGAAACCTTGGTAGTCAAAGGTTCTTGGGCAGAACATTCTCAGTACGGAAAACAGTTTCAATGCGTTCAATTCGAATCGCAGCTGCCTTCGGATGTTCACGGCATTCGTCAGTATTTGAGCAGTGGTTTGATTCACGGTATTGGTAAGATCTATGCGGGTAAGATTGTTGATTTTTTCGGAATACAAACATTTGAAGTCTTAAACGGTGCCTGGGTACGTTTAATGGATGTCCCGGGTATTGGACCCAAGCGTGCTCGGAGTATAAAAAAAGCTTGGGATGAACAGAAAATCATTCGGGATACTATGATTTTTTTGCAGACGTATGGATTTACCAATACGCAGTGTTTACGTCTATTTCAACACTATGGAGCCGACACGCAGGCCATTATTAAAAAAAATCCCTACGTCATTGCACAAACGATCGAAGGTATAGGATTTAAATCGGCCGATAAAATTGCCTTAAATTTCGGGCTCGCCAACGATGCTGCATTTCGTCTGGATGCGGGCATCGACTATATTTTTTCGGAAGCTGAGGGCGATGGTAACACGGGATGCAGGAAAGAATGCTTAATTCGAAAAGCGTCGGCGTTATTAGAAGTTCCTGCAGGAAAAGTAGAGGAAAGACTTGAGACATTGTTATCCGAAAAGATTTTATCAGAATATCCCGCCGCTCAATTGCTGCAAAGGCCTCGTATAGCCATCGCAGAGGCAATCATTGCCAAACATGTTCATCGTTTATGGAAAGCCAAAGCATCTTTACCCGATATTCAATTGGATAAGGCTTTGCAGTGGTCCGAAGAACGTCTTGGGATTGTATGGTCGGCAACGCAAAAGGACGCGCTACGCTCGATTCTAAGGTCTAAACTGTCCATTTTAACGGGAGGGCCAGGAACGGGGAAAACGACACTCTTGCGGGCGCTTGTGGATGTTCTGATTGCCAAACATGTGCGTCTATGTTTAGCGGCGCCTACGGGACGCGCCGCACAACGGATGACCGAAACAACGGGGTATGAAGCAAAGACGGTGCATCGTACTTTAAAATATGAACCTTCTACAGGACATTTTGCTTACGATGAGAATAATTGGATGCCCATCGATTATCTTATTTTAGATGAAGCCAGTATGTTGGATGTCCCTTTAACGCATGCCTTACTGCGTGCATTGCCCGATGCAGCGCATGTTTTGCTGGTGGGCGATATTTATCAGTTACCTTCCGTAGGCCCCGGAAACGTATTGAACGATCTTTTGCAAAGTCCTTATTTTCATGTCGAATTTTTGAAAGAAATTTTTCGTCAAGGAGATAAAAGTTCCATTGTTTCAACAGCCCACGCCGTTTTAGTGGGCAACCGTGTATTGGAATCGCCCATTCATTTGCCCAACAGCGCGTTGAATTTAGAGGAAGATTTCCATTTTATAGGCGTGGATATCCCTGATAGTGCCCTCAATGTCTTGGAAAAGCTGTGTTGGGAGCAATTACCCAAATATGCTCATGTGGATCCCATAAAGGATATTCAAGTACTGGCTCCCATGCATCGAGGACAGTTGGGGATTGAGAATATCAACGCAATTTTTCAACAAAAATTGGGCATGCATCGGCCTACTTTAAAGGTAGGTGGACAAACGTTTGCACTGGGTGATAAAGTAATTCAATTGAAAAACAATTACGAAAAGAATGTTTTCAACGGCGATCTGGGAATTATAAAAGATGTGAACCTGGAAGATGAAAATTTACTCGTTCAATTTGATGACGAAGCACAGGTGATGGAACGTATGGACTGTTTGGATTTAAAGCTAGCTTACGCCATCAGCATTCATAAATCGCAAGGGAGTGAGTTTCCCATCGTTGTCATCCCTCTTTTGACGCAGCATTTTGTGATGCTCAAGCGTAATTTATTGTATACAGCCTTAACACGGGGTCGTAAAAAAGTATTTATCGTCGGAGATCCAAAAGCCTACAACATTGCCGTGAGGACGCAAGACAGTATCCTGCGACAAACAACGTTAAAAGAACGTTTACAATCGCGAAATACGTCTGAAAACCTAGGTCTGTAACAAACGGTTTTGTGTAAAATAATACTCCGCTCGTTGAATTGAGTGACCGAATTCTCCTCCCCAAATCCCCCCGAAAACCCTTGACAGAGGTAGGTAGGGAAGGCTACAATAACTTAGTAGTGAAGACCCAAGACCCAAGACCCAAGACCCAAGACCCAAGACCCAAGACCCAAGACCCAAGACCCAAGACCCAAGACCCAAGGCGTCTAAGCGCTTAGTTGCCAATAGCATTCCGAAGTTAGAGGACTCCGGTCAAAGATTGGGACCCGGTCGAGAATTGTATCTAAGATCGGACCAAAGTCGGAAATTGGAACCGAACCAGCGGTTGGAACCCAATCAAAGGTCAGGACCCCATCGAAAATTTGGGCGAAGTCAGGTATTGAGACCGAACCGGGGCTTGGAACCCTGTCAAAGGTTAGGATCCAATCAGGAAATAGAATCTCATCGAGGATCGAGACTAACCCGGGGATTAGACCCGAGTCAAGAACCGAGACCAAGCCGGAGGTTTGGATGGTTGAAGGCCCTGGGAGGTTCGGGATTATTTCACGGGCTTGCATGCCTTCGTATTGTTTTTTTCGGTACGGTTCGTTTAATGCGTCCCTGGGTTGCCCACACGCCGCCGTTTTCAGGTAAATGCATTCAAGGACAGCCAAAATTGTCCTTCCGTAAGTCGAAACGGTTTTCATCAAGATGCTAAGGCATCTGACTGTTTAACTGTAACGGGGCATCCTAAGTCGGTTCCCGGTCAAGTGGCGAGGTATCCCAAGACGTTGGTTTCCTTCCGAGCACCGGTATCTAGCCGAGCATTGGAGCATTCCTCCCTAAATCGAAACGGATTTCTCCGAGACACTAAGACCTCTCGTAATTTAATAATAACAAGGCAACTTTGTCAAGCAGCAGAGAGTCGTAGAACATCGGTTCCCCTCCGAGTGCCGGGGCCATTCCACACATCAGAGTATTCATCCGCATCCGTAAACCAAAACGGTTTTACGCTCGTTGAGATTATTGTCGCGCTGTGCATTGTGGCTATCCTTACCGCCATTGCCGTTCCGGGATTTAAGAAAGCAACCGAAGACTTTCGACTCAACGCAACGCTGGAAGATACCGTGGATATCCTCAAGGCTTGCCGCGCTTACTACCTTGTTTTTAATGAGTTCCCTCCGGATATGGGCAATGGAATACCCGATCGTTTACTTCCATTTGTACCTAGACGCTTGATTGATCCAAATAAGGGTACAGATAACCAAAGTAGAGCGAATATCGCACATCGATGGAATTGTAGGCCGTTGGGCAAAACGGCGTATAATTATGATTTAGATAATGTAATGAGCCTCGACTACAAACCTCACAGCATGGGTGTGTCACTTATAGGTATCAAACCGGGAACCGCCGATTGGAATAAATGTTATAATAAATTCAAATCCAGCGTGGGAGAAAAGTATATCACTACCTTAACTCCGAATAATGATCGTATGTTTTGCGTTTTACCTGAATGCCCTGGTTCGACAGATCTTAACAGCAACACGACATGGGACAATCGGTACTATTAAAACTGATTGCTCGTTTGCTTGAATTTTCTCTTACAGGGCATAGTTTTCTAGCGGTACACTGTATATTGTTTTGCAAAACCGCATGAAATGAAAAGGAAACCGTAGATTGAAAAAACATTTCTGTGGGTTATTACTAAACGCAAGAGATGTTAAAAGGAACCCAGTTTTGTGCGGTAAATTTTTAAAGGAGCATATATTTGTAAGCATTGACTTAGACGATAGCTCTATTGGAATGAACGGTAATTCTATCTTTGTGCGTTCGCTTACGATGATTTATTGCATCGTTACACCGCTGCAAATATTTAGATGGAAGTAAGCGCTTTTTCTTTAGAATTTACCTGTTGCTCGATGTTGGCAATAAACTTATCGGTTATTTTCTGCACTTCTTTTTCGAGCTTTTTGGCATCATCTTCGGAGCACGCACCCAACTTTTTGGCTCCTTTAATCGTCTCCATGGCTTCTCGACGGCAATTACGAACGTTGATACGTCCTTCTTCTGCCATACCGTGGGCAACTTTAACCAATTCCTGGCGACGTTCTCTGCTCAATTCTGGCAGTGGGCAACGAACAACTTCACCAAAAATGCCTGCATTAATTCCCAAATTGGCAATTAAAATAGCTTTTTCAATGGCTTTCAAATTCGTTTTATCCCAAGGCTGGACGTGAATAGTGCGGGCATCTGGAGTTGTAATGGAAGCAATATCTCGCAATTTCATATTGGATCCGTAAACTTCAACGTTGATGCCGTCTATCATTTGCGGAGACGCTTTGCCCGTATGCAATGTCTCCAATTGATGCATGGTGTGATCGACAACCTTTTGCATATTGTTATCAACTTGCTTGATTAATTGATTAAAGTCCACATTTTACTCCGTGATAAGGGTTCCTTTGATTTGTTTGTTGATGGCCCTCATAATGGCATCTTTTTCAAAAATGTTAAAGATAAAAATGGGAAGTTTGTGTTCCATGCACAAAGCAAATGCACACGCATCCATAACGCGATATTGTTTTGCCAAAGCTTCGTGGTAAGTAAGCAGATCAAATCGCTTGGCGTCGTCATATTTTTTCGGATCTTTATCGTAAACGCCATCGACTTTGGTAGCCTTGAGAAGTAATTGGGCTTGCATTTCGATGGCACGTAACGCAGCCGCGGTATCGGTTGAAAAAAATGGATGTCCCGTTCCTCCTGCAAAAATGATTACGTGGGTTTTAATGTCCCGTCGCACATTTTCTATTTGAAATGTAGGAACCTGACTGTCCAGTGCTTGCGCTCCGTAAACTTTAGTGGGCAATCCTTTGGTTAAAAAGTAAGCTTGTAGAATAAGCGCATTAACCAAAGTTGCAGCCATACCTATTTGGTCAGCCAAACATCGATCAACGTCCACACCTAAAGTATGTTTTCCGCCTCTAAAAATGTTTCCGCCGCCGATGACAATACCTATTTCAAAATTGTGATGACGGAGTTGCGCAACCTGTTCCTGAATGTTTTGTAAGTGTTGAGAAGCGCATACTGCAGCACCTTCTTGCAAATATTCTCCACTCAGCTTTAATAGGACTCTTTGCATGCTTTCATACTGAAAGAAGTATGCCTGTTAGACAAGCTTTTTACTTCATGTCGTGGGTCATTTTTAAAATTATTGTAAGCGTTGACGGCGATTTCAACCCTTTTTACGCGTTTTTTATCACGTAATGCGTTTAAACAGATGATGTTTTTACCCAAATGTTAGGTTTGCACGTATTCTCCCGGATTTTTAACACCACATAATTGATGCAACTTATTGGGACCCAAAACGTCTCCTGCGTTTTTATGTTGTATTACGACTTTCTCATCTTATGATTTTTGCATATGTTTATTCATCCTACAGCGATCGTAGATGCGCAAGTCTGTTTGAATGATTCGTTAACTGTAGGTCCGTTTTGTCAAATTGAAGCCGGGGTTGTTTTAGGACAAAACGTTGTTTTAGAGAGTCATGTCATACTAAAAAAAGGAACTTGGCTGGAAGACGGTGTTTCTGTTCACAGTTTTGCTTGCATCGGCGGTGGTCCTCAAATCAAAAATTTAAACGGTGCGTTTAACAGTGGCGTACATGTAGGTGCCCGTACGATCATTCGAGAAGGTGTAACGGTTCACAGAGCTTCGGAAGCGGATGGAATGACTACTATAGGATCGGATTGCCTACTCATGGCGTACAGTCATGTGGGACACGATTGCCGGGTGGGGAATGGCTGCACTTTGGCAAATAATGTTTTATTGGCAGGCTGTGTCCACGTGGAAGATTTTGCTTTTTTAAGCGGAGGCTCTATGGTTCATCAGTTTGTAACCCTCGGAGAAAGTGCCTTTGTGTCGGGTAATGCAACCATTACCATGCATGTCCCTCCATTTGTAACGGTGTTGGAGAGAAATCGGCTAAAAAATCTAAACGTAATTGGGTTACGGCGACGTGGCTTTTCAACGGAAGAGGTAGCGGACGTAAAAGCGTGTTATCGTTACGTGTTCGGTCATGATAACCTAGCATTTCAGCGTAACGCGCAAGAAGCTTTGCAAATCGCATTGCCGAAAACTTCTAAAGGGCGCCAGTTTTTAGAATTTTTTGTAAAAGACAAATCGGATCGCGGGTTCGTCTACCCGCTTTCTCAGTTGCGAGCCCGGTGAAAATTCAATTATGGCTCTCTGAACCTAAGGATTCTTTATCCTTAAATTTCATGACTTTAAGCGGCAGCCATACTATCTTATGCAGCTTTCATGAGGTCTCATGGCACCTCATGAAAACACTTTTGAGTCCATGGAAGAATGATTGCCTGTTGAACGCGCTGTACTCACCTTGGTTGAGTGGGGGATTGTAAACCGTCGAACAAGGACCGTAAAAATTGTGCGTGCATAATTTCAGGGTTTATACCGCAACGTTTACCATGTTTATTCATGCCCAATGCGCTACTTTATGGCGTTTTGGTAAAATCGGTTTGTGTAGATGAAGTTCATTGAATGCATCCCTAGTTCCGTTACTCCATGAGGTGACCGATGCTTCCACGTATCGCGATTTACAGTAATCGCAGCCAAGAGTTGTAAGCCATAACTCTACGGACTTAGTTGTTTTTTCTAGAACACTTTCGTAGAATGGAAAACTTTCGTTTTCGTTTGGCAACTTATTTGTAATCGGGTTTATCACTGCAATCTAAGTCTATGAATCCGGCTTTTGCCGAGATAACATTGTCTTCGTATCATGAATTGCAGTCGAGGCTTTTGAAGATGCTATCTCACGGCTTATATGTCTGCTAATGTTTCTAATACTTCGGTTAACACAGAGGTTATCCACGCGGCATCTGAGGGTTTTAGTTATTTAACACGCGACTCGGTTTTGCCGTAAGATACATGTGCCTTGGCCGTTGAATTGAACGACCTAAATCCCATCGAAACCCCTTAGAAAATCCTCCGAACAACCCTTGACAGGAGTAGAGAGGAAAGGATATAATAATTCAGCAGTGAAGACCTCAAGGCGTCTAAGCGCCTAATCACAGCAGGATGTCCTAAGTCGGTTCTCCTCCGGGCGTCTGGACTTGGCCGGGCATCGACATATTCATCCGCATCCGTAGGCCAAAACGGTTTTACGCTGATTGAAATCATCGTCTCGCTGTGCATTGTGGCTATCCTGGC
>JAITJL010000008.1 GCA_031278975.1 Puniceicoccales bacterium | reverse complement strand
GTTCAGAGATCACAAAAATTATTTTTATAACATTCAAGATGCACATCTCACTCAAAATAATGATATTTTCTATCAATTCCCGGATATTCCCCAAACAAGTAACGAAAATAGGTTTTATTAGATTCTCTCGTACTTGTTTTATCGACAACTTCTTGTAAGCAATACAACGATTTCATACCTTGGCTCTATCTTGAGTACCCTAAATCAAAAAATCCCAACAGTAACATGGCTTGGAAGAGATAGTATTAGGAAGACCCACTTATTTTTTGTTCAAATCCTCCATCGAAGTGCACCCTAAATTAAGTCCATCGAATTTAACAATGGTATGCTGTGTTGGGAAGCGGATGTTTTGCCGATAGATTAGAAATAATACAAGCATATAAAACGCATAGAAACTTCTTCAAGTCATCGTGAGAAAAGTGCTTTTGATTATGTTATAGAGGAAATGGCAACACCATTTAAATTATTTGGGTAATTGAAGTTTAAGGGAAGTTTTACAAAGTTAAAAAGTTCAAATTTTTTCATTCTACAGTCTGTGTCTTAATATTGCTCGACTTATACTCAGAATTTCACAGAAAATATTGCAGGTTTTCTTACAGAAAAATCAATAACGCGCATCGAACTTGCGTTCCAAAACAACCTGCCCAATAATCCATTGGCGCAAGCGGATCGACTTTTTGATCCGCGCTCGAAACTTGAGTTGAGGCGTACATTTCACGCACACGTAGGGCTGTTCAATCTCCGAACAAACAACGTCTATGGGTATCGCCAAATCGCTTGTGGATGATGCTCGCAAAGGATCTTCAATGGTGGATTTTTCTTGAGATGAAAGCGTTGGAACTGCAGCTTCACTTGCCCTTCGTTGTCGTTTGAGCCTTTCAATTTTCCTACGTGCTTCCTCAAGACAACGCGCATCGTCCTCCGTATTTTGCGTTTTTGGCTTTGCAGCCCGCTGCTTTTTAGCACCGGGAATGAATGCTAAAACCAAAAACACCATCACGTAAACGAGATCATCCCAATTCATTTTTATTCGTGTAAATCTTCCGTAAGGGCATTTTCTGAATCTTTGGATAAATGTTCACGCATTTCCGTATCGGCTTTTACGTTTTCCATACGATAAAAATCCATGACTCCCAAGCGGCCTTTACGTAAAGCTTCCGATACCGCTAAAGGTACTTCTGCTTGCGCTTCGACCACCTTGGCATGCATTTCTTCCACACGTGCTTTCATTTCTTGCTCCAAGGCAACAGCACTAGCACGGCGGATTTCCGCTTGCGCTTGCGCCATGTTTTTATTTGCTTCCGCTTGCGAAACTTGCAACTTGGCTCCCACATTTTCTCCAATGTCAATGTCGGCAATGTCAATGGAAAGAATCTCGTAGGCGGTTCCAACGTCCAAACCTCTATTTAGCACAACTTTGGAAATTTGATCGGGTGTTTCCAAGACCTGCTTGTAGGTCTCCGCAGAGCCAATGGTGGCCACAATACCTTCACCCACACGCGCAATGATGGTATCCTCTTGGGCTCCACCTACGAAACGGTCTAGATTGGTACGGACGGTCACACGGGCTCTCACTTTGACCTGGATGCCATCTTTCGCAACTCCATCAATCGTTAATTTACTCTGAATTGCTTTTGGACAATCGATTACCTTGGGATTAACGGACGTATGAACGGCTTCGATCACCGTTTTACCCGTGCCTTTGGTTGCTAAATCGATGGCGCAGGCACGCGCAAAACTTAATTCAATGCCCGCTTTTTCAGCCGCTATTAATGCCTGAACCGTCTGTAACAAATTGCCTTCCGCCAAAAAATGGGCCTCCAATTCATCCACCGACAAATCAATTCCGGCTTTGGCTGCCGTAATGCGACAATCAACGATGAGTCCGTAAGGCACCTTTCTTAAACGCATCGCGATCAAGTTGGGAATACTTACGTAGGCACCCGCCAACCATGCTCTCAACCAGACGTTAAAAAAGGATAAAACGATAGCCAAAAATCCAAGGATTAAAAGTCCTATAATAAACAACGTAACATTGATACCTTCCATGCCTCCTACTTTACTTACTGCACATCAAAAAACAAGCATTTTTAACGACAAACCACAAAAGACAAATATATCTTCCAAGGCAAATTTTAACAATTTTGTCTACACCTTTATAGTAACTTCCGATGTATCTACACCTTCCTTGGATTCGGTATTAAGTAGTTGTTTTTCCACCAATTGTCTGTACAGTTCACTTGTTTTCAGCAACTCAGCATGTGTCCCTTGACGAATAAATCGCCCCGCATCAAATAAGTAAATGCAATGCGCATTTTGAATCGTACTGATGCGATGTGCAATGGCAACAACCGTCTTGCCAACCGTTAACCGCTCGATGGCTTTCCGAATGTAAAATTCACTTTCCGAATCCAGAGCGGAGGTAGCTTCATCTAAAATGAGCACCGGGGAATTTTTTAAAAAAGCACGCGCGATGGCCAAACGTTGCCTCTGTCCGCCCGAAAAACGATTTCCGTTTTCACCCACCCAAGCGTGATAACCACCTGCGGCCAATATAAATTCGTGCGCGTATGCCGCTTTAGCGGCTTCAATCACCGTTACATCGTCGGCCTCCGGGCATCCCAGTTTCAAATTATTGGCAATGGTATCGTTAAATAAAACCGGATTCTGCGAAACGATCGCAATCTGACTGCGTAAACTTTCGAGGGACCATTGTCTCAGGTCAATACCATCCAATAGAATACAACCGCCACTCACATCGTACAAACGCGGTAAAAGTTTAATGAGCGTGGATTTACCTGCACCGCTAGGTCCCACAAGCGCATTCCATTTGCCGGCAGAAAAAGTTAAATTGATCTCCTGCAAAGCTTTCGTTGCATCCACCGATCGTTCGTAAATAAAATCGACACTTCGAAACACAAATTCACCTTTCATGGTGTTTATATAAGCGTCTTTTTCCAGAGATTGAATCTCCACGGGCATTTCTAAAATCTCAACAATGCGTTCTAAAGCTCCCGTTGAACGGTGCACTTGACCCAACGCATTGCTTATTTTTTTGATGGGATCAAAGGCGAAATAAAGTGCTGTCCCCATAGAACTGAAAACCGAAAAAGGAATACGCCTATAGTAGGCGTAAACGAAAATGGTCGCAAGGATCACGGCCGTTACAATTTCCATCAAAGGCTGCTGCAATTTTTGCCATTGAACAACCGCTTGAATTCGCTTGGCTAACCGGTGCATTACATCTTTTGCTTTATCTAAAACGGACTTTTCCAACAAAAACGTTCTTATTTCCTGGGCAGCACGCAAATTTTCTACGACGCATTCCGTCACTTCCGCTTCCGCATTTTGCATACATCGGCTGCTTTCTTTAACACGGTAGCGTAATAATCGTACTGGTACAAAACATACGGGTAAAGCAAGCAAAAACACCATCAACAAAACAAGGTCGCCATGTTTAACGGATAGGTAAATGAGCCCAATAAACGCAGCTAACATCTGCAAAGGTTGTTTGAAAAATTCGGATGCAATTTCAAGTAAAACGTCCTGAATTGTTTTGGGATCATTCACCACACGATTCACCAAATCACCCGAATGCTTTTGTTCAAAAAAGGACAACGGCATTGCTTGAAGTTTTGCAAAAATGTCGGCTCGCAAATGATTTAAAATTTCCAATCCACAACGATTCATCCAATAGGTACTCAAATACCCAAAAACACCTCGGATAAGGAATCCTATGGGAATAAGTCCGGCAATCCACAAAATTTGTCCACACGTGTAAGTATTTTCGGTATCCTCAAAGATTTGCCTAAATACTTTTTCAAACATTACGGGGAGTCCCAAGCCACTCATCAATCCGTAAATAACCCCAAATATCAATGCCACCACGAATAAAAATCTGTGTGCCGACAAATAACGTCGACTCAGCGACCATAGGGTGTATTGCATAGGAGTTGTGTACGCTATTTTCTACGCAAGGACAAGATTTTTTTAAGTCGACTTGAACTCGTAAAAAATTTATTTTCCCCTATAAACTAATATCATGATACGGAGCCTTCGATTGTTAAATCATCAATTGATAAACTCTCATTGCCACTCCCCCAAAGATCTAGTTTCATGGATGGGCGCCCTACAAGCCCAAAATTACCCCATGTCTAAATGGGCTATGGGTATTCGACTACCTGCATCCACGATTCGGACAATCGATAAAGCTATCCAAGGCGGCGAAATAATACGCATGCACGTTTTGCGACCCACATGGCATTGGATCCCTAAAGAAGACGTACGATGGATGTTGGCACTCTCCAAACGAAACATCCAATCCGCTCTCAAGTTTAGAAATAAAAATAGCGGCATAACAGACAATTTGTGCATGCAATGCAATCGCACATTAGAAAAAATGCTGGCGGGACAGACCCATTTAACAAGGCAAGAAATCTGTTCGGTATTCCATCGGTCGGGCATTAACCTCTCTCCTACACAAATGATATTGGTCATGATGCAGGCCGAAATCGAAGGCATTGTTTGCAGCGGTATCGACAAAAATAATCAATGCACCTACGCTTTATTGGAGGAACGCATTCCTCCCACTCCCATGTTATCTCAGGACGAAGCTTTGGCGAGATTGGCGACAAAATTTTTTCAAAGTCACTCACCCGCAAGCTTGTATGACTTTGCATGGTGGTCGGGCTTAACCCGCTGCGAAGCAAAAAAAGCAATCGATCTCATTGCGCCAGACCTTGTTCAAGATAAACGGTCTTCTCCTTGCCTCTGGACGCACACATCTTGTAGCTCTCCACAACGTCATAACACAGAATCCCTACATTTATTACCTTCATATGATGAATACTTAATTGCTTACAAAGATAGAATCCACGTCATTGACACGCAACATCAACCCAAAGCATTCAACGCTTACGGTACGTTTTATCCGATTGTTTTATGCAATGGCCAAGTTGTTGGAACGTGGAACAAAACAAATCAATCCGCTGCATCTATTTCCCCTTTTCACTCTAAAATAGAAATTCCTCAAATACCTTTACAAAGAGCTGTGGACGCATACAAACATTTTATAACTGTAAAGACACCTTGAAAAAATGCAATCATTGAGTTAGCGTAACACGTCAAAAGAGAGGATGTAACAAAGGGCAAATACATAGTTTATTGCACGCGAAAAAAAATTAAAAACCGATACGCATATTTGTAATTTTAAACTTGCGAAATTCGTAGTGTCTGAAATCGCCATAGGGGTAGGACTTATTGCTTTACCCTTGTTCTATAAAAATGTTGGCACTGTTCCATGGCTGTTGCTCATGTCACCTACAGTTTACTGTTTTATGATCTTATGTTTCTCTTTTTCATTTCGATTGTATTGACACGAAAACCGCGTAAAACCTATACATAGTACATTAAATGTTACTAAAAAATAACCCAGCGGTTTTTCTAGTCCAGTTTTAAACCGTGACGCAAGTACGTAGGCGTATCCCAATAAGCCTCACTGCCAGCATCGTCGAAATCAAACTGGATTTGCATGTTTTGACTATTTGCCATTTTTTCGTTGTCAACTTTTCTACGATAACGTGCAGCTTTTAAATTTTGCTTACAATAAGACCCTAAAATAAAAATTTCCACTCGAGATGTAACTTCTACTAATTCAGCATACGCATTTAACATTTGAATCTCAGGCGATCCCAAGTAACCTTGCAATTCATAGTATAAGTTTTTTAAATCCACGAATGGTACACCGGATCCCAATTGGGAAAACAGAAAAACTTTTTTTATGGGTATGTGTCCTCTACTGGAACGCCAAAATGGACAGTCGAATACCGATCTTAAAGCTTGTTCCGAAGCATGCTCACCTTCTCCAAAACCTATACCCCAAAAAACACCTTCGGGTTTATCGGAAAAATACTTCGTGAAATTATTTAAATTGCCTTCCAAAACACCGGCGGTATTTTGCGTTAAGTAAATAAAAAACGTTTTCATCAACCTGGATAGCCAAGCATCTCCTTCGGTGAACGCTTCTTTGATAGTCGCAACATCCGACAATGACTGAAACAAAATGTCATTATTAAAAGGCAACACTAAATCTGAAGCGAGTTGTAGGGATTTCAATTGGCTTTGCACGCGAATGGCTTTAGATTGTCCTTCGAAGGAAAAAGGAACAATGGGAATACTTAGCACAAAAGCACCCTCTTGGATAGCCAATTGAACCAACTTTAAACAAGCGCCTCCACCCGTGCCTCTTCCTAAACCAACAAGTAAAATGAGAATATCGGTTTTTTGGCAAAAAGCGTGGAGTGGAGTTGCATGTTTTTCAAACATTTGTTCCACGAGCGCTTCGTCGCCTCCGGAACTGAGGCCTCGAAAGTGATTTTTTTCAAAACAAAATTTTGGTAAAGATGGATGTAAATTTTCCAAGCAACGCAAATCTGTATCCACGGCCAAACACAAATCAGACAAAATAGACTCTTTGGAAAAAAAATAATTCAAAGCGCGGCAAGCTGCACTTCCTAAAGCTAAAAACTTCACACGTACTCCCATCGTATGCGTCTTGTCTATCCCCAATCCATCCATATTTTTCCATCCAATCGCATACCTCCAACCTTGTCAAATCTTTGTTAAATACGGATATAATGCGGACTAGAACTTTGTTTCCAATCGCATATGCCCCTTAAACGATTGGAGACAAAAGTACGTAGGTGTAAAATATTTTAATCGAAACAATCAGTTGCTGGCCTTAATGATCTACAAAAAAGTTTAGAAGCTTGTAAAATGAACAACTGTGTTGCATAAAGGGCATTTTTATACGTAGATTTAGACACCAAAAATTGTTATCTGCAATGCGTTATAAAGTTATTTCGTTTTCATAACGAATACACCATCCCAATCTACTTCAGGTGGATGCAATTGCATGTAGGTACAACGCTGCTTGTACACTAAAGAAGGATTTGTGGCAATGCCGGCATCTTTATCGGGTTGCAAAGGTTCTAAATTCGACGATTTCTCAAATAATTTGATAGCTTCGATCCAATCTTGCCGCAAATACCTCTGTATACCTTTTTCAAAAACGTCGATACATTCAAAAGTGGTTTCTTGTAAATCCTTTTTCAATCCAACAATTTCGTAAATACTCAAAGGATGCGTTCGACCTTTGACGATAATGCGATCAACAAATCGAAAAATAAGCATATCGCTTTCTCCAATAACGGTTTTGTAAGTATCTTCCGTAACCAATGTGTAAACCCCAAACGCTTTTGCCCCCGATTCACAACGCGCAGCTATGTTGACCGTATCTCCCATCATTGTAAAATTAAATCGTGTGGATGAACCCATGTTACCCACCGTAGCAAATCCAGTATTAAGACCAATACGAGTTCTCATTTGCAAAACCTCTTGAGGCCAATTAATACCCTTTTCGCGACCCCATTTTTCTCTCAAAATACCCTGCTTCTCTTGAATACGGCAGGTGGCAACGCATGCATGTAGTGCATGAGACTCTAAATCAAAAGGCGCTCCAAACATGGCAACAACGGCATCTCCAATGTATTTATCAAGCGTTCCTCCTTCTTGATTGATGACATCGGTAACGGCGGTCAAATATTCATTCATGAGTTTAACAAGATTGGAGGGAGATAAAAGTTCAGAAAAAGTTGAAAAATTTTGAATATCGCTGAAAAATGCTGTAATATCTCTTTCGACGCCACCTAACTGAGGATTATTTTGCGTTGCAATCATGGTGGAAACAATTTCTGGAGATAAGTAATTCCCAAAAATGCTTTTTATTCTTAGTCGCTGTTTGCGCTCCACAAGCATTTGATACAACGCTCCAAATAATGATAATGTAAAGAGGCAACCTAAAGGCGCAACCATTGGGCAAGCAACGTGTACAGTAGCATCAAAAATACCAAATGAACCAAGTGCCAACAAAAAGTAGACAATAATACCTCCCATCAGTAATCTATTCCAATGTTTAATAAAGTCGCCGTACAAAATGATGATAGCCACAAAAAAATTAAGCACAAATACTATAAATAATTCCACAATCCATGAAAAATGCTGTATATAACATTCCGAATAAAGTGTTTTGAATAAATTTGCGTGCGCGGTGATGGAAGGGACTTTTTTTGCATCTACGGGAGTGTGAATAAGTGAATCTGTACCTTCATAAGTATTACCTAAGAAAATAAACGCATCGTTAAACTGTGAAAAAAAGGCAAGTGCATGATCTTTTTCACTTTTAGAGGTACTGGGAGATTGAATGATTTCATAATTTTTTAAGACGCCGATCAAACTGACCTTTTGATCCTTTGTAGTGGACCACGAAGAAAACCAGTTAATTTCCATCAATTGCCTCTTCTGCAGTGGAATTTTTCTAACCACCTCCCCGCCTTGGTTTAAAAAAATAATCCTAAAATCGCCTTCGTACTTTTCATCTGGAGAATCATCTCCATAAATATCGACAAAATCATGCGACACTTTTAAGACGTGCATGAGTACTTCCAGTCCAAGTGTGTAGTAAATTTGGTTGTGTGTACGTGCATAAAGCGGCATCCAACGTATAGTTGAGCCTCCATTCATAATAGAATCGCCATTTGTAATGCCTACCCTGATCTTGTTACCTACAATTTTATTCGAAGGATAGAGAGGATTTTTAACGAGACTAAATTTTGTAAACCCTTTATAGATCAACGGAAATGGGATTTCATGCTGCAAAAAGGGTTGTTGTACTTCTCCAAACGCATTGTACCAGGCTCCCAAGATTACGTTGGAACTGTCTTCAAAATATTGACGACACATGCGTTCGTCATTGTATACGCGTTGCGTGTCCACCAAGTTCGAATATTTTCTATCATGGAACAAAATATCCGAAATCAATGCTCGTGACTTTCCCAGGTTTGTCAAAGCGTACACCGCTTGCGCGTAAAAGCTTAAAGGAATGGGTGCTTCACCCATCACATTAATAGCAGCGTTATCTACGTTGACGTAAATAATTTTAGGTATTTGTTGCGGCACAACTTTACTTTCGTTAATATCACCTCTCAACCAATAACGAAAATCCATGGTTGCATTTTCCAACCGTTTTGCCCAATCGTAACGTGTGCATATTTGCCATGCGAGCGGTAAAAAGAAGAATACAATCAAAATCTTTGCAAAACGTTTAAACATAGTTTACTTCTCAGGCGTTTTTGAAAATTGCTGCTTTTATATTCTAATCTTATTTATAAATAACACAATATAAATAATGTCCTTTCCTTCCTGTCCTTTTAAGCCTTTCGATGAACAAGTACCCAGTTCCACTGAATCTCACGAGTGGCAAATTTTTTTTATGCAATGTGCCTACAATTTGGCATTAGAAGCGTGGCACCAAGGTGAAATTCCCATCGGTGCTATCGCAGTTGTAAATCAGCAAATCGTTAGTCGCGCCTACAATCAGGTAGAACAGAAAAAGAATGCCTGTGCACATGCCGAAATGCAAATTTTGTACGACTTATTTCAACAAAAGCGGGATTGGCGCCTTACGGACGTGCACTTGTACGTCACCAAAGAACCGTGTCCCATGTGCAGTGGTGCCATTTTTAAATCAAGAATACCAAAAGTTATTATGGGTGTTTATGACCGTCAACAAGGTTGTTTGGGAGGATGTTTGAATTTTAATCAGCATCTGAAGTTATATCATTGCGTAGAGGTCGTTACTGAACCGCTCAACGGACATTGCGAGACACTGTTAAAAACATTTTTCAAACTACGGAGAAATGATAAACATGCCTAAATCCATATCAGCGTGTTTTGGCTCTTAAATCCGTATGAACTTTTTACGCAAAATCCACAGGATCTACATCCCATGTGGTCGTAACGTTGATTGGCCACCGAAATTTCTGTTGCAATTGCATTAAATGAGGCAAACTACCTAAAACATCTTGGGAAAAAAACAAAGCATGCTGCCGATAATAGTTATTTACTTTACTTAGGGGAGGTACAGCGGGCCCCAGAATTTCAATGTCCTCGCTTTGCAAATTTTTTCGTAAAAATAAATCCCACTGCAAACATGTGTATGCAAGTACATTTTCAGAATGGCTCCGTAAAATTTGACGAATGATATGCCGGTAAGGAGGATAACCGTATCGACTGCGCAGTCGGCATTCTTGATTTAGAAAGTCTTCGACTTTGCCGGCTACACCCAATTGGATACAAGCGGCGTCCGGAGAAAATGTTTGCACGACCACTTCGCCTATTTGACTCGCTCTTCCCGCTCTGCCGCCAACTTGTACAAGCAACTGAAAGGTTCTTTCGGCAGCGCGAAAGTCGTTCACGTTGAGTTGTCCATCCGCTTGTATAAGGCCAACCAAAGTTACTTTGGGAAAATCCAGGCCCTTGGCGATCATTTGGGTACCGACTAAAATATCGTACCGTTGCGACAACATCTGCTCATACCAATCGGGATTCGAAGAGATTGTGTCGGCATCTAATCTGAGGACACGGGCTCTCGGGTATAATTTCTGAAGGCAAACCTCAATGCGTTGCGTCCCAAGACCTCGACTTTTTTCAAAAAAACCGCCACAATGAGGACATACCTTGGGTATTGGCAAGATACGCTCACACGCATGGCATTTTGCAATTTGCTGGCTGCGATGATAAACCAAATGGGCACTGCAGCATGGGCATGTTGCGTATTTTCCACACACATCACATCGCAAAAGAGGTGCGTAGCCGCGGCGATTCAAAAATAATAAACTTTGCTCTTTTCGATCCAACCGATCACTTAATTTTTCCCTCAACAAAGTGGATAGCACAAATGCGCCTTCAAAGTTAGGTTTTTCAAACGACATATTCACCGTATGAACTTTCGGCAAACATCGATTGTAGGGCCTATGGACAATGCGGTGTAACTTGTATCGACCGTTTTGGACGTTGAACCACGTTTCCAACGAAGGTGTTGCCGAACCCAATACACAAACCGAATGATTAAGCAATGCCCGACGCAGGGCCAAATCGCGACCGTGATACCGAGGGGTGTCCGATTGTTTATACGCAGGTTCATGCTCTTCATCAATAATCACCAAACCAAGTCGACACAAAGGTAAAAATAGGGCGGAACGTGTTCCCAAAACAACGTCGATTTCACCCCTTAACACGTTTTCCCAAATGCGTAACCGTTCTTTTTCACGCAACCGACTGTGCCAAATTTCTACTTTAACTTCGTTTAGGCACAATCGCAGAGAAATTTTTTTGAGCGCCTGTTCCGTTAAGGCAATCTCGGGAACCAAATACAAAGTTTGCAAACCCAATTGCTGCGCGTATGATATGAGCTGATGATAAATTTCCGTTTTCCCAGATCCCGTGACCCCCAGTAACACGTGTGTCGAGTGAATTTTTTTGGAAAAGTTGTGACGAATTGAATGCACGATGCGCATCTGTTCATCCGTCAGTTGAAATGGCTGATTTATCATAACAGGTGCCACTTGATGTACGGGTTCCACTTTAAACTTTTCTACGTAACCTTTTCCAATGAGTGCTTGTATCGCTTGCGAACTTTTTGGAAACTGCCTCATTGCTTGATTGTATGCAATGTCCCCCCGTTGCTGTAACCACTGATAAATTGCTTTTTGTTTAACGCTATTTTTACGAAAAATGGCTGCACACCGCATAATACGCAACCCGTATTCGGGCAAGTAAGTTTTTCCTTGGCGAATCATCGCCGGCAAAATCGTTTCAAATGCCGTTGATAAGGTACACCCATAATAGCGCACAAGCCACTCTACCAGAAGGATTAACTCGAACGTCAAAACAGGTTTGTCAAACACGACATCCAAAACCGTTTGGTACGAGCAACAAACCTCCGTAGGATGCACTTTAAGGGTCTTAACGATACCTAAACATACTCTGTTGCGTACCTGAATTTTCACCATAGAGCCTACTTGAAGACCTGGTATACCGCGATAAATGAGTCCTTGATAGGTTCCGATGAACGGAAGTACTTCAACAAAAAAGTTTCCAGTAGCACAGGCCATACAGCCTTTTAACGCTTATTGAGGCATTCCCCAAGCAAAACTTTCCAATTTACTCATCAATTGATTTTCGGGACCGTATAAGAAAATTTTCCAACACACCAATTGTGTTTTAGAAGTGTACTTTTTGTCATCCGTTATGCCCAAATACAGTTCATTGCGAAGGCATCCTCGTAGATTGGGAACCGTCCAAGTACAAACAGCTTCGTGCGGGCTTAAATCTGTAATGAAATGAAGGACAATCTTACTACCTTCCGGAATCCGTTGCAACGCCCCATTCATCACAACAATGAAATAAATTCCTTCTCGGCGCTGAGGATCTGAACGTAAAAATATACGACCGCCTTTGGATTCACTTTTTTTAAAAGCTTCCACAATGCCTTTGAAACTGTCTTCGCCACGATATTGCATGCGCAAAGATTCAAAATGAGCCCCGAGTCGCGCATTCGCTCTATGAGGCGTATCAAGGGTAACATGTTTTGAGCATCCAACGGTCAACAAACAGATCAAACAAACGTATTTCCACATAAATTGATGCATCACATTAATCACTTTTTTCGTTAACGCAATCTCTGGGTCCAAATTTTTTGCAATCGTAACCGTTCTAAACGTAGACGATTATTTTAACCATTCTTCCTAAAATGTTGCTTAACTTATCGCAGTACAGTCGGAAAAATTAGATTTCACGGTAGGTTAAGTTGTATAAATAAAAAACTAGCAAATCGCTTGACAATGGCATGCATAGGGACGTTCATAATAATTTACCTATGGAACAAGCGTTGCGCGTGGATGTGCAGGATAAGACTCCCAAAACAAAACGCCGACAACAGCGTCAGTGTATTGTTGAATGCCTCTACATGTGGGAAATGCAACAGGATATTACCATAGATGCTTTATTTAAAAATTACTGTGAAGAACGCTGTACGGAAATGGATGCCAGCATCCTGAATTCAGATTTTGTTATCGACATGTTACGAGGGGTCGTGTGTTCTAAAACTCCCATCGATGCTTACATTCAAAATTGTGCAAAAAATTGGACTTTCGCCCGCATCGCAAAAATGGATTTGGCCATCCTAAGACTCGCCTTATTTGAACTACTTTTCTGCAAAAAAGTGCCCACTCCCGTTGTTATCAATGAAGCCATTGAACTGAGTAAAACTTACTCGTCCGAAGATGCAAAACGTTTCATCAATGGAATACTCGATCAGTTGGCCAAAGAAAGGGATGCGCATTGATGTTTGAAGTATTCAAAAAAATCAAAGATGGGTTCGTTAACACGCACAAAAAACTGTGGGCAGGTTTATTAAATCCTTTCAGGAAAAGCGAATCATTTGCGTCAGAAACCCTGGAACAACTGGAGGCAAATCTGTACGGTGCGGATTTTGGACCCGAAGTTGTCGAAAAGATTATGCAGCAGGTTAAAAACTCTGATCCCAAGTGTTGCTCACTGCTCCAAGTGGTTCGACTTACCCTAGAAGCAATGCTCCACGATTCCGAAGGCACCCTGCCTCTCGCCATACAACAACCGCAAGTGGTGTTACTTTTGGGAGTCAATGGGGTCGGAAAAACAACAACGGCTGCAAAATTGGCACATTACCTACAAACGCAAAATGAAAAAGTCCTATTGGGATCATGCGACACTTTTAGAGCAGCGGCTGACCAACAACTCAAACGGTGGGCAGAACAACTTCACATTGAGTGCGTGAGGAGCCATCAAGGAGCGGATGCCGCCGCTGTAGCTCATGACACATGTCAAGCCGGAGTACATCGAAATTATAACTGGATTTTGCTGGATACGGCAGGCCGTTTACACAATAAAACCCATTTGGTAGAAGAATTAAAAAAGATCATCCGGGTGGTTAAAAAATTTCAGGACAATTTCCCGCAACACAAGTGGTTAGTGGTTGACGGATCGCTTGGCACAAATTCAATAACGCAGGCAAAGGTATTTCACGAAGCGGTTGGCTTAACGGGCATGATTGTTACAAAACTAGACGGAACCAGTAAAGGTGGGGCCATCGTTGGAATTCACGATCAACTCAAATTGCCCATCTATTTTATTGGTCTGGGTGAAGCCTGCGACGATTTGCAAAAATTTTCTTATGCATCGTACCTAGATGCCATTATAGGTTCATCCAACGGTTCTTCTACATGTTAATCGCAATTTTAATAGGCATTGCAGTGGGCATCTTTTTTGCTTACATGTTCTGGAGAGAACGTATTACCAAAGGTGCCCTCTACGACCAAAAAAACATAGATTGCATCAAATTGGAAAGTATTTATGCAGCTGAAAAAATTCTCAGCCAAACGTACAAGCAACAACTGGATGCAATACGAGAACACTTGCCGCAGCAGTTTAAACACGTTTCCCTAGAATTATTTAAAGAAAATGCTCAAACCTTCATGCATCTGGCGGAAGAAGGCATGAAAAAATGTGCCGCCGAGGCCAAAGAGGCTCTCGGAGGACAAAGATTACTGCTTGAAAAAACATTGGATCCCATCAAAGAAGGGTTAAAAGATTTTTCCGAAAAACTGGATTGTTTTGAACATAACCGACTACAAACGCATTCAAGTCTCAAGGAACATCTCAACAATCTCAATCAAATGCAGTTACGCTTGGAAAGTAAAACAGAACTCCTATCTCGGGCTTTGTGTAATTCTAACACCCGTGGTCACTGGGGAGAAATGCAATTGCGTCGAGTCGTCGAAACGGCGGGTATGATTGAATACGTTGATTTCAACACGCAACAGACGATTCACAACGGTTTATTGCGTCCTGATATGCTGATACATTTGCCCAATCAACGTACCGTGATCGTAGACGCAAAAACACCCCAATGGGATAACTTTTTAACGGCTGTTCAAAATACAAATAACGAAACGGATACTGATAAAGAACTTAAAAATTGTTGTCAGCGTATTCGGGATTTAATTGCCAAACTGGGCACGAAATCTTACGACAATTTCTTGGATCAATCCGCCGACTTTGTAGTCCTATTTTTCCCCGGCGAATGGATTTTTAGCCGTGCGCTGCAGATGGATGCTTCTCTTATCGAATACGCCTGCCACCATAACGTTGTCTTTGCAACTCCTACCACGCTCATTGCTTTATTAAAAGCTGTACATTATGGTTGGCGTCAAAATAAAATGCTTGAAGACGTCAAAGAAATCGGAACTTTGGGCAACGAATTATACGAACGCATGTTAACGTTCGGCAATTATTTTCAAGATTTGCGCAAAAATTTGTCAAAAACGGTTGAAAGCTACAATCAACTCCTGGGTTCTTTGGAATCACGTATCTTACCTGCTGCAAAAAAACTCAACGCGTTTGCCAAAAAAAATGTAGTATTTACACTCCCTTCGTCCATTGAAGAAAACATTAAAAGTAGCAAATGTGTGTAAAACTTTTGTAAGGCATAACTCAAAAATACTTAAGCGGACCCACAATCACCACGTGTGTACATAAAAATGAGAGCATCGTTCTAACATTCATCACCTTGTCTAGTACTTGCTCCTAACGAAATTATTTGTAAAATAAAAATCTATGGTTACAATTTAAAGGAGAAAGTTGCTGTTTTTCCTTAAAGATTCATGGTTAATGCGTAAACGCTTGGGCAAAAAATGATTTTAATAAAATACAAGCGTGGATGTTTTCTTGTAGAACAACTTTTCGTTCCCATCCATGCATGTAACCAATGTAAATAGGGATGATCATACATCATTTTGTAATGTTTCGTCTCCAAAGCCTTGCCTTTGTTGGCAGATCTATTTAACTTTGCACAACAAGTTTCAATATTTATGACGACACTACCTGCCAGTCTATCGTTGTTAGTCTACTTTATCTCGGGTACAATCGTGGGAAGTTTTCTCAACGTATGCATATTACGCCTACCCCGCCATCAATCCATCGTAAAGCCGCGCTCCAAATGTTGCCATTGCTCAAAACCCATTCCCTGGTTTTACAATATCCCAATCCTAGCGTGGTTTTGGTTAAGAGGTAAAACGGCTTGCTGCCGTAAACGTTTGCCCATTCGCTACCCACTTGTGGAATGCTTAACCGGTTTGCTGGCCGTTTTCATCGGTTTTTACGTGCGAACTGCCCCCGTGGCAATATTCACACTTTCCTGCCTACTTTTGGTGGCTTTTTTTACGGATATTGACACGATGCTCATTCCGGATGAAATCACGCTGGGTGGCATCGTTGCGGGATGCCTTTTTTGTTTCTTTTATCCCGAATTACAACGTGCGCAGACACCGCTCATGGGTATGCTTCGAAGCTTGCAAAATGCTTGCCTAGCTATGGGAGGGCTCTTCGGATTTGCCAGTTTTGCAGAATTTTTCTTGAAAAAAGAAGCCATGGGATTGGGGGATGTAAAATTGTTGGGTTGCATCGGCGCCTTCTGCGGATGGCAAACGTGTTGTTTTTCAATTTTTTTGGGCGCAACGCTTGGAACGTGCTTTTTTGTCATCGTAGCACTTGTTCAAAGATTTAAAGGGAAACGCGTACATCTTATGCATACAATGATTCCTTTTGGCCCTTTTATCACTGTGGCTGCCTTATGCGACGTTCTCACGGAACTTCACTTTTCAGAAAAATATGTATCATTTATACTTTTGGAAAAAATGATGTAATGAAACGCACGTTACCTGCTCAAGGTATTACGTTGTGCGAAATGTGCCTTACTTTGCTATTGTTGAGCATAAGTGTTGGAATCTTCTCCAAAATACACGCACTCCATCAACAACAAAATACGTGCATACATGAAATGCAACTTATTCCCATATACGTGGACACATTTGAATTCTTTGTCCATCAAAAGCAAGAGGATATGCTGGGTGATTGGTTTGCCAGTCAAGAGTTGCATTCCAAACAACGCATTTTTACACGCAATATTCCCTATAATGTCATCTGCCAATTTATTTTTAAGGTATCTCGGGCGCCGATTTTTTCTTCAAAAGCTTTCGAGGTTCAAATATTTTCTATGCGTTCTAAACAAAAACTTTTCACCTATGTTAAAGAAGGTTTTAATCTGTAGCTCCCCACATTCTTCCCGAATACCTTTTAATTGTGGATCCGACGAATTGCAGATCCACAGTTTAAGTTAGGGATTTATTATAGAACGTTCCTAGAAAACTTTAAAAGATAACGCATACGCATATGGACTTTACAACGATTTTTGTTCAAAAATAGCTCGCTTCTTTCATTTTAAATGACACTACTTATCGCATTGTACGTATGCAGAAATCTCGTTGTCGTCTTCTCGTCATAAAACCCTCTTCTTTGGGTGATATCATTCAAACGCTACAAGTCATTGAAGGCGCTTATCACGTATTGAAGAAAAAAGGCATTTTTTTAGAAGTACACTGGATTGTACGCGACTGTTTTTATGATTTACTTGCCCTATCTCCTATTGTACAGAGATCTTTCATCTTCAAAAGGTACGGAGGCGTACGTGCTTTTATTCAATTAATACGGGAAGTACGTTCGCACAATTACGATTATATTTTAGATTTTCAAGGGCTTTTGCGATCGGGTCTCATGACATTCTTTGCCAAAGGTACTTGCAAAGTAGGAAGAATGGATGCGAGGGAAGGGGCTTCATGGTTTTACCAAAAACGCTGCTTCCCGCAAACCAAGGATCCGCATGCCGTGGAAATTTTAAAATCTCTCTTCAACATTTTCGACATCGATATAATCCCTCAACGCCCGCTTACTTTTTCTCTTGTGCCTTTACCAGAGAGCTTACGAGAGAAACCCTACGTTGCCATTTTTCCAAGCAGCCGTGCGGCGGTTAAAGAGTGGCCTCACTTTTTGGAATACGTAGGCAATGTATTGGAACAAACCAAGATGTTTTGCATATGGTTAGATCAAAACGAATCTTCTCACGCAGCGCATTTTCAACACGATCGTTTCATTTACCTCGCCGGCAAAACGTCCCTTAGAACATTGCCTACTATTATTCAAAATGCCCAATGCGTGGTAGCCAACGACAGTGGTCCTCTCCACTTGGCAGCTGCCCTTTGCAAACCACTCGTCGGAATTTATGGCCCTACAGACTACAAACGTTATGGACCTTATCCCATTGATGATCCACAACACGGTATCTTTCAAGCCCCTCGTGGAGGTCTCGCCCAAATTGCAGTACAGTCTGTCGTAAAAACTACCTTACGCATGCTCAAACTATAGCCTTTATGAACTACATGCAACGCGATGGCGCGATTGGGATTTATACGACTTAGCCGCATAGGGCATGTTTATAAATTATGGGATACACATTGACCGCAGGTAGACATTTTTCTGCGCCTACAACGTTTTTTGACTTCACGATTTTTTCTAAAAAACAGACGGGTTTGCAAAAGGTTGCATGCAATGTGCAATCACAGTCTAAAGAAGGCTTTCATTACTTTTTACTTTTCTTCTAAAAATAAAAGTTTAGATTTTTGGACTATGGATTACGGTTGGTTATTTTTTAGTGTTCTGTTGGCCAGTTTACTCGGATTTGAACTCATTGCTAAAGTACCGTCGCAATTGCACACGCCACTAATGTCGGGCACAAATGCAATTTCCGGCATCACTTTAATTGGAGCATTGGTCGTCCTATCGCAAGCACGCAGCGGTTATCTATTATTTTTAGGTTACGCAGGTGTATTTTTTGCCACCATTAATATTGCCGGAGGATACTGGGTTACCGACCGCATGCTCAAAATGTTCAATTTAAAGAACAACCGCAAACATTAAATCGTGAACGCCTCATTCCTTTACATCGTAGCTGCACTCCTGTTCATTCGGGGCATTAAGCTTTTGGGCAAAATCCACACGGCACGTTTAGGAAATATTATTTCTGCGATTGGTATGATTATAGCCATCTTTGCCACAATCACCGAATTCCCTCTGCAAAACATCACACTTACCTTTATCGTTGCCTTAGTTGGAGCCTATGTGGGATTATGGATGGCCATCCAAGTGCCCATGACTGCCATGCCAGAAATGGTGGCTTTGTTTAATGGATTTGGAGGGTTGGCAAGCGTATTTATCGGCATGGTAGAAGGCATTAAATTGAGTCAATTCCCGGCCGAATATTTTGACTTTTCCCTACATTTTTCTCAAGTAGCCGTTTGTCTTACGGTGTTTATTGGCGGTATTACGTTTACGGGAAGCTTGCTTGCTTACGGCAAATTGAGTCAAAAAGTTTCAAGTGCCTCCATTTGTTTTTGTGGACAAAAGTATTACAATGTAGGTCTTGGTATTCTATCCGCTATTGCCGGTTGGCATTGGTTAACGTCTCACTGTACCATAACCTTTTATGGCCTCATTATTTTAAGTCTATGCGGCGGTATTCTTTTCTTACTCCATATTGGGGGTGGAGATATGCCCGTTGTCATCGCACTTTTGAACAGTTTATCGGGTGTTGCCGCTTGCACCGCAGGACTCATCATCCTCAATAAAGTGCTTATCGTGGCCGGATGTTTGGTGGGTATGAGCGGACTTATCCTAACAATGATCATGTGCAAATCCATGAATCGTTCCTTAAAAAAGGTCTTATTGGGGGGCCTTCAGGTCAAATATGCGCAATCCTTACAACAGGAGGGTATTGAACCCAAAACGACGTCTATTGCAGATGCCTACTATATTCTAGAATCCGCACGCACGGTTACCTTTGTTCCAGGATACGGTATGGCGGTTGCTCAAGCGCAACACGCCGTCAAAGATCTTGCGCAAAAGCTGCAGGCCAATGGTACGGAAGTCTTTTACGCCATTCATCCGGTTGCCGGACGCATGCCGGGTCACATGAACGTATTGTTGGCAGAAGCAGATATCGCTTACGATCAATTAATCGAGTTGGAATCCGCCAACGAACGCATGGGCGGTACGGATGTAGCCATCGTCATAGGTGCCAATGATGTTGTAAATCCAGCAGCCATCGAAAAGGCAGGGTCTCCCATTTATGGAATGCCCATTATAGAAGTTTTTAAGGCTAAAACAGTCTTTGTTCTCAAACGCGGTAAAGGTAAAGGATTTTCTGGACTCGAAAACGCTTTATTTACCAAAGAAAATACCTGGATGATTTACGGTGACGCAAAGGCAACGTTGATGCAATGGGTAGCTGAATTTAAAAATGTTGATGAATAAACCGTCCACAAAGCTCAATCAAACCAATTTATCGGAAGCCATCTTATTGCGGCCTTTATCTTTTGCAGATTTCATTGGACAATCTAAAACGCTGGAACGATTAAAAATTATGGTCGGGGCTGCCCGCCAACGGAAGGATGCCCTCAATCACATTTTAATCAGCGGTCCTCCCGGTCTTGGTAAGACGACGCTGGCACACATTTTGGGAAATGAAATGCAAGTACACGTACACATTTCATCGGGGCCTGTGATAGAAAAAGCAGCTGACCTGGCAGGATTGCTCACCAACCTAGAAATCAATGATATTTTATTCATCGATGAGATTCATCGGATCCCGAAAGCCGTGGAAGAATACCTGTATTCGGCCATGGAAGATTTTCGCATCGATGTTATGATTGATCAAGGTCCCAATGCACGCAGCGTACGTTTGTCCATTCCCAAGTTTACGCTCATTGGAGCCACAACCCGCGTAGGCCTGTTGACGGCCCCCCTGCGCAGTCGATTTACACTGCAAACGCGTCTGGATCATTACCAATGCCACGATTTATCTAAAATTGTTGCAAGAACAGCTCAAATCTTGGCAATCCAATTGACCGAATCCGGTGCCCAAGAAATTGCTTCTCGATCGAGAGGTACACCGCGCATTGCCAATAATTTAGTTTACTTTGTCCGAGATTATGCTTCTCAGAAAAATAATGCAGTCATTGATGAGCAAGTCGCTTCGTCGGCCCTGCATCTGCTGGACATAGACGAATGCGGGTTGGATGAGATGGATAAAAGAATTTTATCGACCCTGGCGAATAATTTTCAAGGAGGTCCCGCAGGTATTCACGCGCTGGCCGTCGCCATAGGTGAGCAGGCAGATACGTTGGAAGAAGTCCACGAACCTTTTCTCATTCAAGAAGGATACTTGCAAAGAACACCTCAAGGACGCCAATTAACCGCCAAAGGGTGGCAAGCAATTTCAATGCAGGTGCCACAGCGAGATCTGCAATTGGAACATCCTACGCACTGAACAATGGATACTTACGTAGGTGGAAGTAAAAATGGGTTATCTAACGTGGTTTTGTTTGCATATCCCTGAAAGTAGCGTCAGGTGACTTGTGTAAAGAAACGTTTAACCACGGTACTATTTCCTAATCTTAACGGGTGCTTAATTGGAGTTTACGCCTGGCGTAACGCAGGCAGATGGGCAGGAGAAAGATCTATTGCATAACCGTTTGACAGGGTAAGATTGCTAAAGATACGGCATAAGCGATGCCGTGTCGATTCAAATGGAAAGATGGGATTGCACCATCGGGGGTGTTTTCCTTCAACATTTTTTCAATGGCTAAGTGTAAATGTTAATCGCACAGGGGTGAGCAATGGCTTCTTCATCCGATCTCGTAACGCAAACAATTTCGGTTGTGCGTATGCGAAGCAAGTGGCTTCAATCCTCATGTTCCACGTATTGGTAAATCATAAAGAATAAATGCCCTATTTATGGAAAAACGCTGCCGATACATTAGATGGCATAATCGATAACATCCTGGGCAGGGATGCAGAAATAATAAAAGCTTCTATTGTCTACGGAAGCGAATACGATCCAGAGATACCCATTTTTGACATCCATGAAAATGATG
>JAITJL010000024.1 GCA_031278975.1 Puniceicoccales bacterium | reverse complement strand
CATCATTTTCATGGATGTCAAAAATGGGTATCTCTGGATCGTATTCGCTTCCGTAGACAATAGAAGCTTTTATTATTTCTGCATCCCTGCCCAGGATGTTATCGATTATGCCATCTAATACCACAATCTAAGGACTTGCCACTCGATGAAAAGTACTATTCATTTCGATTTTATCGCATAAGTCTTTAGGTAGTTTTCTCACCTCCTCATCGTATCATTCCATTTGAATCAACAGGTCATTGCTTACGCCATATTTTAGTGACCTTACCGTGTCAAACGCTTATGCAATAAACTTTCCTCCTCTCCACCTGCCTGCGTTTTACTGCGTTTGGGGTCAATTTTAAGTAACTCGAATGGAATAGAAATGTTTTAGTCTTTTGGCGAACAATAACGTTGCAAGAGGATCTAAAATAGGGTGCATTGGAAAAACAATATGGAAGAACGCCTGCAAAAAGTACTTGCACGCATTTACGGAATTTCTCGTCGACGCGCGGAAGAATGGATCATGCAAGGCGAAGTGTGCGTCAATGGAGTTGTGGCTCAAATCGGATGCAAGATAGATGGTAAACGCGATGTGGTGACCATGGGCAGTAAAAGGTTAAGTCCAAAATTTTTAAGTGCGCAACGCATTCCCGAAGTATGGATGTTTTACAAACCTAAAGGTGTTGCATGCACGCACGACGATCCCTTTACACCACGCACTTTGAACGATTTTATTCCAAAGTCCTTAAAACGTAAATGGATGTTCGTAGGTCGTCTTGACAAGGAAAGCGAAGGATTACTTCTCTTAACCAACGACGGAGCTTTTGCAAATAAAGTGGTGCATCCTTCTTCGGGCATTAAAAAAACTTACCGAATACACGTCGATTCACCTTTCGATGCATCCTTGATTCCAAGTTTAAAACAAGGCTTGCAATGTCAGGGAGAATATTTGTTTTTTAAAGAAGTCAGGGTTGTGAATTCAAGAAAAATAGATGTAACGCTCTCGCAGGGGAAAAAAAGGGAGATCCGCCGTTTATTGGCAGCATTCAATTACGATGTTTTAAAGTTAAAAAGATGGAAAGTAGGACACTTAATTTTGGATAAACAACTGACCCCTGGACAAAGCAAACGTTTATCTTCTCGTGAAATTAATTTGATTTTTGGAACAAAATAACGATGATATACAGCATGCGGTTAAAAAATGCTTGTTTACTGTTTCTGCTACTCGTTCAAAGTACCTTTTCAACGGCGGCTTTGAATCCTTCGCTCAAAACGCCTAGCCCGGCGCCAGAACAGCGTATAAGTCGCGTTTTTGAAGGAAGATTGGAAAAAGTGAATGCCGTTCTTGCCATTTTTTCAAAATGGAATTATGCGCTCTACGAAAAAGATAAACGCATCGCTTTTCTAGAATTTAAAGAAAACATACGAGCTCCCAAAGTTGCCGACCTGTTCCTGCAAAAGAATGTGATTATTCGAGGAATTCCCAGGTACGTTAATAAAGATCCTTACTTGCTTATTATCGTCGATGATATGTGTGAAAGTGAATAGAAAATACGATGTCTCATTCTCGCAAATTACTTCAGGGTCATGTTGTTGCCGATGTTATTTTTAACGAAATAAAAGTCGAGTTGCAACGCATGCATTTTCCACGTTCCCCCTGCGTTGCTTTTTTACGCATTGGCAATGACGGAGCTTCCGTGTCTTACGTGGCTCAGAAAGAAAAAATGGCCCGTACTATCGGCATTAAAAGTATTTTAAAAGTTTTTGACCCGGCCCAAATCACCGAAGACCAGCTTATGGAGGAAATTAAAAATCTTAACCTCGATACTTCGGTTGACGGTATTTTGGTGCAAGCCCCTTTGCCTAAATCCATAGACTTCGTAAACGTTTGCAATGCCATTGCCCCCAATAAAGACGTGGATGGCTTTGGGGCAGAAAACTTAGGTCGACTCCTGCAGGAAAAAAGTGGATTTATACCCTGTACGCCGGCAGGCATTGTAGAATTACTTAAGTTCTATAACATTTCTCCTGCAGGCAAGCACGTGGTCATTGTCAATCGGAGTCTCATTGTGGGGAAACCGTTGGCAGCCTTACTTACGCAACATTCCCCCTGGGGTAATGCAACGGTGACACTCTGTCATTCGCATTCTGAGAATTTGTCTCAACTTACGCGACAGGCTGATATCTTGGTATTGGCTTGCGGAAAACCAGGTTACTTCGATTCTAATTTTGTCAAGCCTGCAACCATTCTTATCGACGTTGGGATTACACGTGTCGCCGATAGTTCCCCACGAGGTTACTCCCTTCAAGGGGATGCCAATTTTGAGGCCGTTTCACCGATCGTTCAAGCAATCGCTCCCGTTCCAGGTGGCGTAGGCCCATTAACCGTTGCTTTATTGATGCGTAACACGCTGAAAGCGTTTAAACTTCAAAATAATTTTGCAACATGACCCTGTTATTGTCTGTTTTGTTGCCTCCGGCAAAAATTGGGTTTAGAATTTTAGCAACGTTATGCGATTTAATGCTTATACTTCTTCTAAACGTATTCATCATTGGTAAATTGTGGTTACCCATTTACCACCCGGATGCACTTATGCAGCTACGTTTTCTCATCGAAACCTACTCAAGTCAAATCCAAGCGGGTAATTTTTCAGAGTTTGTACAGCAGATCAATCGCGATGCGGTACTTGTCGACACACTTGTAAATGTTGATCGCATTCTATTTTTAGTGACGTGGCTTTATTACGTAGTCAACGCGTTATACTTTCAGGGAGGTAGTCTTGGAAAGCAAATGTTCAATTTGCGTGTTTTGAAATTATCTTCATTAAAAATTCCAAGTAAATGGGATTTTATTTTACGATCGGGGATTCAAACATTTTTTATCTTTACCGCTTGGCCTTTTCTCATGTGCTTAAATCTTTGTTTTATGTGCCTTAATTCACTCCGACGCGGTTTGCACGATTGGTTCTGCCAAACCTATGTGGTACATTTTGGAACGATGGAGCAATTACAACAAAAATTAAAAGAACAATCCTCCAACAACCAGGAAATTAAGTCTTAATATAAAAAGTGTTTTTAAAACTTTTGGTACAATAAGCTTTACTTTTTTAACCAAAAACAGTCTTCTAAAAAGGCTTTTACTATGGGAAACTTAAAGAAAAAACGTATTCTAAAAATGAATAAGCATAAGCGTCGGAAGCGTTCCAAGTCCACAAGACATCGGAAGCGCACGTGGTCTTTGTAAAATTTATCATCGGTGAAAACAAAAGCTTGCAACGAAAATACTTCCTTTTTTTCGTGGAAAAATATTGGGTTTATAAGCTTTTTTTTATGCATATTTACACTGCAGATAATTGCAATTGTATATTTGTGGACACATTATCCTGTTCAAGAACGCCTCATTTATTGTTTTAAGTTTTGCTATTCACATTTCGCTTCGCACGCGTTTTATGTCTTTTTGGCAATGATTATCCTGCCCGTATTGGGCTTTCCAATAACACCTTTCTTTATTTTGGCAGGCAGTGCCTGGGGAATCCGTTGGGGACTCACATTTAGTCTATTGGGTATCGGCATAGGACTTACGTTTTCTTATTTTTTTTATAGATACTGTTTAAACAAGATGCTCTTTCGTATTCTATTTAAACGTTTTAACATGCCGGAAGTGCGCACCTATAGTTCTTGGGGTAGTATCCGATGGGTACTCATTATTCAACTGATACCAGGATTGCCTTACATGGCGCAGAATTACATTTTATCTACCGTCAATGGCATTAATTTTTGGCACTATTTAAGTATTTCGTGGATAGTCCAGTTTTTGTGGGCTTACGGATTCGTGTGTGGAGGAAACGATTGGATTCGTGGAAACTTGGGTATAAAAGCCATCCTGTTACTCTGTTTTATATCTTGGGGAACCCATCGCCTTCATAAATATCTTCAACGACAAAAGCGGTCTCATGTTGAAACCTCTCATTAAAGATATTTTATCCGTCCAAGAGCTTTCACTGTGCATTCAACAACTTCTTACGGATGCTTTTCCTTATGTTGCGGTATGCGGCGAAGTTTCAAACTTAAAACGATCCAATGGCGTTACTTATTTTACCCTTAAAGATCAATACAGTCAAGTTGCGGTCGTGTTTTTTAAAACGGATGCCTTAAAAACACAATTTAAGGAAGGGGAAACCATCATCATCGATGGACGCATTGACGTCTACGTAAAAACGGGACGTTATCAAATTATAGGTTACAGAGTACGTGCAGTGGGTAGTGGTTACTGGCAGCAACGTTTGGAAGCACTTAAGCAAACGTTAGCTTCCGAAGGACTTTTTGATAAAAGTAGAAAAAAGACTTTACCGATTTTGCCCCAACATATCGGCGTCATCACGTCGAAAGAAGGGGCTGTCTTTAAAGATTTTATGAGTGTCCTTCGGCGCAAACAATGGAAAGGACACGTAACACTTTTTCCGTCACTTGTACAAGGAGACCATGCAGTACGCACGCTTATCAAAGCCTTGCATGCGGCAGAAAAAGTACAGTCCATTGATCTTATTGCAATTGTGCGTGGTGGCGGAAGTCTCGAGGATTTATGGTGTTTTAACGACGAAACGTTTGTGAGAACCATTGCTAACAGAAAAAAGCCAATCATTTCGGGCATAGGGCACGAAATTGACCACACATTGTGCGATTTTGTTGCGGACCTTCGTGTTGAAACGCCTACGGCGGCGGCTGAAAAAATCGCGAACGAGTATGTGCATTGCATCCAAAAAACGGATGCACTGGCACATCGATTCAAATCGTATGCATATATCCAGTTCCGTACATTCAAGCAAAATTTTCTTCTCACGACGCAACGCTTATTGAGAATCTCGCCTTACGATAAGGTGCAATGGATACGTACCCTAATTGAAAACTCACAAAGGCGGTTGTATCGTGGCTTTCATCAACACTTTAGTAGGAACAATTGTCAACTTACCCTTTATGCCACGCGACTCAAATGCTTTCCCTTTCAGCAACGAATTGCACAATCCATTCAACATTTGCAGCAACAGAAACAGCACTTCAACCTTTCTTTACAGCATCATTTACGCACCTTGTTTCAAAAAGTGGATTTATGGAAGACACGACTCGAAAATGTAAGTTTGGAGTCATACGTGAAGAAAGGGTTCCTCGTTCCATTAAACTCTAAAGGAACTCCTAAAGCTTACGCAAATTTTAAACCGGATACGACGTTAGCCATAATGCATAAGTCTGGAAAATATTGCATGCATGTAAAAGCCAAAGATGGACCCTTACATTCAATTTCTTGATATTTTTGAAACATTTAAAAAATAGAACTAAAGCTTTTAGGCAAAAAGTAATTGTAACTCGAATTTTATTTTTAAGATATCCTAAAAATCATTGGCATATAATATGCTACGTTACGGTGTGGTATGTTTGCTCATTGTGACGCTCATTATAACCCATTTGACCCTGACCCTGAGGTACCCCTAACTCCTCCTCCTCTCTCTAGTAGTGATGGTCGTACGGGACAAAATGAACATCCTACGACGAATGTTCAATCAAATCCCTCTGGACTTAACATAACTACCCCCAGTCCCATTCGAAGGACGGTAGCAACATCATCTTCGGAGGTAAACCAAATATGCCAAACGCTCAAGCGCCGTTTTGCTGAATTTGCGGAAAAAGTCAAAAATCTTAATCTTTTTAATGGTACCCAATGGAGTGCAGTCGGTGGGAGTTTTAAGCAACTTTGCAGCAAAATAGCGAATGGTACTTTTGATGAAGTAAAATCTGCAGCTAAAAGCCTAGGACAGGAAATTAAAGCACTTTTTAGGCAAAAAACAACACCGCAAAATGTTGTGGAGAATGTTGGTAACATACTCCATCAAGCTGGTGAAGCGTTGGACCGTGCAGAAACTCTAGGTGATATTGGAAACGCTTTAGGAAATATGTTTCGAGGATTTGGACACGTGGCAGCAGACGCTGCACATGACGCTGGCAATGCTCTTCGGCAACGATTTGGCAATTGATAGCTAAGTTGTTAACAAGATATCATCCGTCAGCATTGAGAAAGAAATTCCATAATGGAGACTTTGCCCGCATATAGATATTGCCTGAAATTTTGCTTTTACTCCAATTTTAGGAAACATTTCCTTTTTAACCACAAAGAAGTAAAAATTATCTATGTTCATCGGCGGTAGCTTTTAAAAAAGTATGCCAGGCAAGCGTTGCGCATTTTAAACGAGCGGGAAATTTTCGGACACCCAGTAGAGCCTCTAGCTCTCCAAGATCATTGGGGACTTGGATGGACTCGTCGCTCAGTAATTGGATAAACTTTTGAGTTTTATCTACAGCATCGGATAAGCTTAATCCGCAAAGTGTATCCGTCATAAGCGAGCTCGAAGCCTTGCAAATTGCGCATCCTTCGCCCGTAAAACTCACCGCTTTGACGATATCATTTTCTATTTTTACGAAAATGGTGATTTCATCGCCGCACAAAGGATTATTACCGTAAGATTGATGTGTGGCGTCCGACATGGATTCAAAGTGGTTTGGATTCTCATTGTGAGCCAATAAAATTTCTTGGTAAATGTCCTGTAAATTCATGATTTGAATACGGTTAAAACCGAATAGATTGCTTCGGCGAGTCGGTCTACGTCTTCAAAAGTATTGTAAATACCAAAAGAAGCTCTTACCACACCTCCTTTGCACCCCAGTCGGTGCATTAAGGGTTGGCAACAGTGGAATCCGGCTCTTAAAGCAACGTTTTGATCGCTAACAATGGTTGCCACATCATGAGGATGAATTTTATCCACCAAAAATGAAACCACTGCCGTTTTTTTTTCCGGATTACCGATTAATCTAACCCGCGGAATTGTACGTAATATACGTTCTGCGTAGGCGACCACTTTTTCTTCGTACTGCGTTAAATTTTGCCAGTCGAATTGTTGCAAATACGATAGGGCTTTCCCAAATCCAATGACATCGGCTATGGGAGGTGTTCCAGCTTCAAAACGTTTAGGGATGCCCGCTTCGGTGAAAGAATCTATAAATACGGATTCCATCATCGTTCCTCCGCCATGATAGGGAGGTAATTCTTCTAACCATTTTCTTTTTCCGTAAAAAAATCCAACTCCCATAGGACCGTACATCTTGTGACTTGACCCTACCAAAAAATCGCAGTTGAGGTCTTGAACGTTTATTTTTAAATGGGCCAATGCTTGAGCTCCGTCGACTAAAACAAAAGTTCTATTTGCGTGAGCACATGCAATGATGTTTTTCAGGTTGGGTATTGTGCCAAGGACATTGGAAACTTGTGTAATGGCCAATAATTTGGTGCGAGGCGTTAGCAAGGTTTGTAATGCACTTACCTCTAGGTTTCCGTTTGCGTCAATGGGCCAACCCTTGACTTGAATTCCTCGTTTTTTCTGCTGCATTTGCCATGGGATCAAATTTGAATGATGTTCCAATTCCGAAACCAAGACTTCGTCACCCTGCTGAAAATAACGTTGGCCGATAATCTCTGCCAAGCAGTTGATCGATTCGGTGGCACCACGCGTAAATATCACTTCTTCGGGATATTGAGCGCCGATAAATTTGGACAAAGATGCACGCGTATGCTCGTAAGCTTCCGTTGCACGATTGCCCCATTCGTAAAAACTACGATGCACGTTGGCATTCGTGTGTTGGTAAAAATCAACGAGCGCATCTATGACGCAGCGTGGTTTTTGAGTGGTGGCAGAATTATCCAAGTAAACAATCTTTTGCCCTTTTGCATTGCAAAAAGAGAGTGCCGGAAAATCTTCTCTAATGCGCTGAGCATCGAATATTTGCATTTTACCTATACCTCCCAAAAGTAAAAAACCTTCACTGGCTGCCCGGCAAGGATTCGAACCTCGACAAAATGGACCAAAACCATTTGTGCTACCATTACACCACCGGGCAACTTAGAAATAGCGCCTTTAATCAATGGATGGATGACATTAAAGTCAAGCTCTTAAGTTGCATAACTTTCCTCCAGAATGTATGCTTGTCTCGTTGAGCGGAAAGCATAAAAGGACACTTTCCATCGACTGTCAAGATAAGGTGAAATGGATTGAATTTGCGGCGATGTCTATCAAATTTTTCTTATGCTCAGCGATTTTCTTCGTAATTGCGTAATGATGAAAAGTAAGAAACATTTTTATGGTAAAAATTATTTAATTAAAGTTGACAACAAAAAACTTTCGAGTACAATTTTCATATGAATATGAAAGCTGTGTCTTACAAGGGTCTTACAAGGGTCTTACAAGGGTCTTTAATTTATCTTAATACGGCCTGTATTTATGCCTACACACCACCGTTTGAAGGAAAATATGTGCAGGGTACTGTAGTCCGATATGGCTCTGGACCTGCAGGAGTTTGGGGTGCTAAAATGAAATCCGTCTGGGGGTCTGAATTAAAAGTTCTAGAAAAAATACATCCGGGAATTATGGTCGATTCGACGGGTACTTTGTATTATATTACACACGATGCAGGTACTTTGTTTGGCGGTAAGCAATATTATTTTGGGAAAATAACTCCAGCGGGCGTTTTATTGAGTCAAGTTGGTCTGCAGGTGGATTCAAAAGTTGGAAGTAATTATTCTTGGCCAGGTAACGGCATGAATTCATTCAGCGGGGATGATACTTTTTCAAAAGTCGCTTGGGTTTCATTGGCGCCCTGTATTGCGCAGGAAGCCAATGGGACCACCGATTACGTACATGCCATTATGTACATAGTCCCTTCGCGTTGGTGGAACACCTCTTGGGGGGGCGATACGGAAGGCCTTTTGTTTGCCAAAATCAAAAAGTCGGATTTGAGCGTAACGGCTTCCTGTTTTGTAAGTAGCCATTGGAATATAATAGCTCGTAATTTTGGGGACTTCACAACATTGACTTACAATAAGAACGTCTTCACAGCTATTTACGACGTTGGAGTGGGTAGAACAAGTGTTTTTTGGCTACATAAATTTAGTGCAAATGGTGATTATAATAGTACAAATGATAATGGTAGTACTACGAGATTAAGTCGTCACGTTTTCAATGACCAGGGAGGAACTGTCTTCAATCAAGGATGTTCCTGTGGAGTGGCGGAATTAGCATACAAACATTGTATAGAGCCGCGCATCATGAAAGTTGGAAATGAGTATCACTTTGCAACTTCAAATGGATACTCCCCTTGGTGGATTAAGGCTGAAGCGACAGAGAAGAGTGATACGACGTTTGCTGACTACAATCCATACATGGATGGTTACGATTCCAACACGAGTTCCGCATCGTGTTGTTACCACAATGACTTGAATGTCATTCAACACGGTGGACAAACGATTGCCCTTCAATTGGCTATGAGTAAAACATCGCGTCTGAATGATGCCGGAGGTCAATGGAATGCATCTTACATTAGTTGGAATACATCGTACGTTGTTTTAGTCCTTTATTCATGGCCTGCAGGTTACGTTTGGCATAACAGTAAGAGTCGACCTATACCAACCGAAAACTGCATTGCTGTCTTTCCCGTAACAACAGGAACTCACGAAGAAGCAACTTCGGCCACCACCTTGTACAAAAATACTCACATGTTTGTCGTACATAACAATCACATTATCTACGCCTATTGCTACCCGGGCAAGAAAACACACCTTGTCCTCGGTGTTGCTCGCTACGGATTGGATGCTAGTAATAACGTTCGTTTGCTAACGAAGCGAGATTTCGCGGACAAAGACGGCAACAGCTTTGGAAATTTAACCAACTGCTCTCGCATCATTTTCATGGATGTCAAAAATGGATACCTCTGGATCGTATTCGCTTCCGTGGACAATAAAAGCTTTTATTATTTCTGCATCCCTGCTCAGGAAGTTATCGACCATGCTGCTTAAAAGGGGGCACTTGGAAACCGATCTCTTATAAAATTACACAATCACACTTCACGTGCGTGAAGTACCTGCAGGTGATGTTTCCGTCTTTGTCTTTCGATGGAGACATTACCAGCGGGTCCTGAAAAATATCTGCGTATTTTGTGTGGTCGCTTCGCAGAATGTTTGAAAATCAATTTGTTTTAAAGCGGCAATATGCCTTGCGGTGTAGGGCAATAATGCAGGTGTATTGGTTTTACCGCGGTAGGGTACGGGTGCTAAATACGGACAATCGGTTTCGACCAAAATGCGATCCAAAGGTGTCGCGAGAATCGTACGTTGAATGGCTTGTGCATTTTTAAAGGTTACAACACCTGCATAGGATAAAAAAGCACCCGCAGCCAGTAAATATTCGGCTTCTTGAGCTGTCCCCGTGAAGCAGTGAAAAAGTACACTGTGGAAATCAAAACGGGCATATTTGAGCACTTCGCAGACAACCTCAAAGGCATCTCGACAGTGAATTACAACCGGCATATTGTATTTTTGTGCCAGCCGCAGTTGTTTCTCAAAGACGACGATTTGTTGCTTTGTGTAGGCCACCTGTTCGCTTTTACCACTAGGCAACTGATGAAAATCTAAACCAATTTCTCCAATGGCGACGGCGTTGGATAAAAATGCCGGGAGTTGTTCCAATTGTACCTCGAAATCGTCTTTAATATTCAGCGGATGTAAACCTACGCAGAACCGAATACACTTATGGCGAGAGGCAAGCGAGGCATAAATTTTCCAATCTTCCAATTGTGTCCCAACGGCTACAAATTTGTGTACATCTTGCCCATAGGCTTCCGCTAAAATCTTTTCTATTTGATCTGTTTTTACCCAATCTTCCAAATGACAGTGCGAATCAATAAGCATCTTTGCTTTCTAATCGTGCGAGTCTTGAAGCGGTATAGTAGAAATGTTTCCGTACAACAAACGTGTATCTTGCTTCATTTGCAAGGTGAGTAACATTTTTTCATTTTCTCGATCGAGCATGAAGATTTTCATAAGCTTTTGCTGGAGTCGTTGCGCCTGCTTCTTACCTTCAACACCCGCTTTCTCTACCTGCTTGCATTGTTCTGTAAAAAATTCTAATTTAGATAATAAAGTACGTTTTGTATCCAGCAAATGTGGGTGTGGGACTTGTTCTTGTTTCAACAGGTTATTTTCTTGAGACAATAGAAGATAAATCTCTTCACATAATTGTTGATATCGATTTAGCAAATCCATGCATTTACTTTTAATGAGATTTTATTGGAAATCGAGCACATTTTCGCGAATCGCAATACATTTGTTCAAATTTATCGCAATTTGAGCGTCATCAGTCCCAACAAAGCGCAAAGCAGAGAAACAATCCAAAAACGAACAATGATTTTTGATTCTGGGATGCGCATAAGTTCAAAGTGATGATGTAGAGGACTCATTTTAAAAATTCTTTTTTGGCATAATTTAAAGCTGAGTACCTGCAATATAACGGACAATGCTTCTATGACAAAAACAAATCCTACGATGATAAGGGTTATGGACTGTTGCGTCATGAGTGCCACGCAGCCAATCCAGGCGCCCAAGGGTAAAGATCCCGTATCTCCCATAAAAATTTCTGCCGGATGGGCATTAAACCATAAAAAACCAATGCAAGCACCTGCGATGGCTGCGCATAGAACGCATAATTCCTCAGTACCTGCGAGGTAGGGTAGATGCAAGTAAGCGCTTAATTGCGAGTGTCCCGTGATGTAGGCAAAAATTGCATAGGTTAAAGTGACAATGATACTGCATCCGATCGCTAGGCCATCGATGCCGTCCGTTAAGTTAAGGGCATTGCTTGTTCCCGATAGAACTGCAAACCAGTAAAGAAATAGAAAAATTGCGGGAAAAGAATGAATAAGAGGTGTTTTGAGGCAAGGCACGTACAGTCCATCGATTTTTGTTCCCACCCCGGGCGTTTGTAGTAAAAAATAGAGTACAAGCCACGTAGCAATACCTTGAACGAGCCACTTCCAATGACTCTTGATACCCCGACTATGCCTATGCTTTATTTTCATCCAATCGTCCATAATGCCTGTAATGGCAAGCAATAAGCCTACGCACAAAGTGCCTAGGCCATAGCAGTTGAAGCGTAACCACAGTAAGCAGGCAACCAATACACCTGAAAGAACGGCAAGGCCGCCCATGGTTGGAATTGAGGTTTTACTGGAATGCATTTGCGCAATATCGCGAATTTCACTGGAAGAACGTACCACATCCTTGCAATTTTTTTTACGCAGCCAGGCAAAGATCTTGGGACCTATAATAAATAACCACAATAAAGCGGTTATGAGCGCCATGGTACTTCGAAATGTGATGTATCGAAATAGACGCAAGGGTCCCCATATATCTTCCAGACGACACAAATAATAAAGCATGTAGGCTTATTATAAAGATATTGGGGGAATTCGAAAGCTTTTTGTAAAAATTATCGTGAAGCGATAATGATTAAGGAGATTAAGAAACCGACAAGTGATATGATAAATGGTGTTAATTCACAGGTGTCGTGGAACTAAAAGTCAATATTGATTCGTGGAGCAAAAGCATCCACATATATCCACATATATATTGCTGTTAATAAAAGTTTTATTTTTATAAAAAATTGACTTAGGAGGTAAAATAGGTTTTGTGTAGCTAAAATATATTATAATTGCTTGGCATTAACACAACATACAAGCATAAGCTTTGTATGCGTCGTTTATCGGACCGTCTGCGCAAAAACACAAAATTGTTGCATTTGAATCTCCATTACAAAAGCTTTGACAACTACTGTCCTACATTATAACATAATAACTGATGAGCTTGGTAATTGAAGGTATTCCATCCGTTCCCTCAACACATACAATGGAGGAGGAGGATACGATTGAGTCCATTTGTAAGCATTTGTGCGAATTTAATGATGACAAAAACCTATGTCTAGAGTTTAGGGACTATTTAGCAAATTTAAATACTTTGGATAGCGGAAAGAAAATAATTGAACATCTACATAATTTGATAACAAATCCATCGACCGTTCATTTAAAGATAGAGCGTGCTGATGGTGATTTTGAAGAAAATTTATCGGTGTCTGATATTGGTACGGATGGACGTGTTGTCATTAGTTTACCTTCAAAACCAGAAGAAGGCCTTATAAATGTGCCCATTTTAGTACGAACAAATGACGACTCTTTGTATGCTATAAAAGATGTTAGCGTTCCTTTTTTTATTGGAATGGGTCATGAGTTGATACATTTTATACACAAAGCAGAAGCGTTTATACAAGGGAGCAACGCACAAGATATTAATAATTGGACCGCCCACGAATCCCATTATTGTGCGATTGCTGAGAAGTGTTATGGATTTAGCCCACAAGAAGAAGATTCAAGTGGCTCTATAGGATTTACGAACTTTTTAGAAAATGCTGAAGGAGAGTCGTACAATACAAATTTTCTAACCTCATGGGGAGGAAGGAAAGCGTACGAAGAATTTCGAACAATTGTTGGTAAAGAAACCAACATTTTAACACAAGAGGAGGACCAATCTTTTACTCGTGATACAGATATATCGGAAAGGCATTTGTTGAGTAATTATTTTTCATGTAATCCTTTGAGCGACGACCTCACCCACGCCGATAACCCATTTATTACTCGGTGGACCCACGCGTTTAAGGCTGAAGATGTTTCTCTCGAAACCTACACAATACTAAATTCTGTCTTAACTCGGGAAGATATAGACAGACTACCAAAAATAAGACAACAACCATCTTGACATTTTTCTTCCTAGCAAAACAATTTGACCCCATGAAGAAGTTGTTTTGTTTATTACCGTTTTTATTCTCTGCCTACGCTTTAGGGGAACCAGTAGTTCAGTTTACTAAATACGTAAAGGATATTTTAACTCATAATGCCGCTCAAGATGTTTCACATTACGACATTACTATCAGAGAGGATAGAATCGCAATTAGAAAGTTATTTAAAAAAGACAGTTTGGAGAAAGCGCCCATATATGCGAAAATTTTGCTTGATCATGAGTCTCACATGTTAGAGTCGTGTCGCCAAAAGCTATTAATTATGGAATTGTTAAAAAGATTTCAAGTTCTGTACTTAATTTACCATAAAGAATTTGGTGTAACTTGTGAAGAAGCACGCAAAGCTGAACAGTCATTTCGAGAAACAATGAAATTGGTGGATCCGTTATATCATTAATTATCTTGTTCTCATCATGTCATTACTTGATGCAAATCATAGTAAAATTATTATATTAAGAAACAGACAAGTGACGCAATATTTTCATTTGTCTACAATAGGAGACAGGGTTGCTGCCGAAGGTGATGGATGGTGAGGTGTTTGAATTGTGCAAATGTTTTGCTTTGTTCATGGCACACAAATCATTTCCATACAAATACTTGTTTCAAAACTAAAATTTTAGCGATCAAGAATTAAGTATTTTGCAAAAAATTTACTCGGCCGTGCGATACAGTTTGGCTCCCACTACCTGTAGTTTTTGTTCGAAGTTTTCGTAGCCTCGGTCTAGGTGATAAATGCGGTGTACTTGCGTTTCTCCGCGAGCGATGAGTCCTGCCAAATAGAGGGCCGCACTTGCTCTCAGATCAGAGGCCATGACGTCTGCTCCCGACAACCTTTGTCCACCTTGAACAATGGCTGTGCTGCCTTCCAGGGTGATGCGTACCCCTAACCGTTGCAATTCGGCGACGTGCATAAAGCGTTGTGGATAAATGCGTTCGGTCAGCAAACTTAAATCGGGTATGCAAGCTGCCAATACGCACATTTGTGCCTGTAAATCTGTGGGAAACCCAGGATAGGGCAACGTAGTAATTTCGAATGGAGTCAGTTGATTTAAGCACGGAAAAACTTCAATTTGATTGGCCGTAATATTCATTTTTGCCCCTGAATTTTCCAAAACATGCAAAAGGGCTCCCAAATGTTGCGTATGAAACTGATCGATGATTAGATGACCATTCGTAACAAGACCTGCGATGAGAAAAGTTCCCGCTTCGATACGATCTCCAATGACGGTATGGTCGGCTCCGTGTAACTTTTGTTGACCACGAATGGTTAATTGAGGACTTCCAATGCCTTCAATACGAGCACCCATACGTGTGAGAAAATGGCAAAGATCAACAATTTCGGGTTCACAAGCCGTATTTTCAATGCGCGTTATTCCCGAACTTAATGTTGCTGCCATGAGAATATTGGCGGTACCCGTAACGGTACTTCCAAAACGTCCTCCCAAGAAAACGTGATTGCCTTTCAATTGTTGGGTACCAACATGCACAATGCCATTTTTTAATTCGATGGTACATCCCAACTTTTTTAAGCCGTGTAAGTGCAAGTCGATGGGACGGTTCCCGATAACGCACCCACCTGGTAAAGGTAATGCCGCCTGACCGAGGCGGCCTACCAAAGGCCCCATAAGGCAGATGGAGGCTCGCATTTGACAAACCAAATCGTACGGTGGATTTGTGTGAATCTTTTTGGCTTGTATACGCCAAACATTAGGAGATAGAAGCTCAACTTCTGCACCCAAATTTTTGAGAAGTTTTACGAAGAAATTAACATCCCGTAAATTGGGAACGTTACGTAATATACAAGGTTCGTCCGTTAGTAAAACAGCAGCCAACATGAGGAGGCTTGCGTTTTTTGCTCCACTTACATGGACGGTTCCCTCCAATGGGGTACCGCCTTGTATCAAAACTTTATCCATCAAAACTTAACCTTGAAACCGCCGATGAGGATTCTTTGATCTTGGGCGGTGATAAGGGCGGTTGCCACGAAAGTGACGTTTAGAAGGGTGATTGTCTTGGTAATTTTTGTCTTCTTCCAAGCATTTTCCTCCAAAAAGTTTACAAAAAAATCGTTTCACTTTACTTATTAAAGAACACTGTTTGTGGGCTACTTGGTTAAAACTGCCTTCGGGCTTCTTTTCTTTTTTTAAACGGTCATTACATGGGACAAGGGGCATAGAATTTTGCTTTTTGTCGCAGCAAGATTTATCGCAGGTGCACTTTGCTTCACTGGTTTTAATTTCTTTAGGCGTGTTTTGAGAAACATTACTTTGTGGCCCTCTATCGTGTGTACGTTTCCAACGGCCTCTTAAGTTAGAACGATGTTGATTTTTTTTGGTTGATTTTTCAACCACTTCTTGCATAACGCTTGTTTCTGTAACCGATGTTTCTACTACACTGGATTTTTCTTCTTGTATCATATATTTTTGGATTTTGCTATATTAAACTTTAGCACTAATAAATATTGTTTTTAACCTTAACTCATTTTCAACATGGCTCAATGATTTTTTGCAAATATCACTCAAAAGGTAACTTTTTTACAACGTCTTTAGTTGGATTTTATTATTTGGTATTTGCAAAGTAAAACAATTGAGTCAAATCATCATCCCATTGGATTGACGAATTTTTAAAAACTTCACTGTTCTTAGCCCATTGCACCCATATATGGAAACTATCTTTAGTGATTTCATCCGTAAAAGTTAATCTTTGGAAACTCGCCAATATTAAATCTTTTGGAAATTCTAAAGTTGTTTGATGCTTGAGTTCTGATTGAAGTCGTATTGCAGCCTCTTCCGTGTGTTCAGTAATCCAGCGAGTTAATGCCTGATGCGCTTGGGTAAAAGCTACTCTTATCTCTGGACGATCCGTACAAAAGTGTTTGGAAGCGACTAAAATGGTTGTCCAATTGTCTTGATCTAAAAAATATATTTTCCCTTGTCCTTCTTGAATGAGTCGAGAAAGCCACGGTTCAACGGTCCAAACACCCGCAACGGCTTTTTTCTTAAACAAGGTGAGCTGATCCGGATTGGCAGTAGGTAAAACGACTACATCTTTTTCAAAAAATCCAATACGAAGACCTTGTTGCATGAACCAGACACGGCAAGCAATGTCTTGCGTATTTCCGTATTGTGGACTTGTGATACGTTTTCCCATCCAATCGGCTGCTGTCTTTATTTTTAAGTCGGGTTGTATTACAAGTCCCGAACCCCCTTTAGCGGCACCAGAAAGAATACGCACTTCTTCACCTTTTGACCTCAGGTAAAGATTGAGGGCAGGCATGGGGCCCACGTAAGTGATATCTAGACTATGGGTTAACAAACTTTCCATGGCCAAAGGCCCCGCATTGAAACGATGCCAAATTAACTGAACATTGTTGGGTAAATATCGTTCAAACCATCCTTTCCCTTCACGCTGAAAGTTTTGGGCGATTAATGCCTGTGCATGCGTAATATTTGGGAAAAACCCTACATGCAACGTAATAGGTTGAGATATATTGGAATTTACATTTGTTGAAGCAACTGAAGTATTACTTTGTTCTTGAGAGAGGCAAGTAGTGTAGAAGCATGATAAAACAAAAATTTGAATTACCAGATGTGTAAGGTTTTTGACTTTCATTAGAACAGTAGTGTAAAAATAATTGTTTTAAGTGGAAGTAAAAAGTGTAAAAAGCTGACGAGAGTAAAATTTTAAACTTTCGATGCAATTTGAGTACAAACTGCTGTCTTCATAGACGTAGACATGAATTAACAGCCTCGCTATGTACGTGAGATGTATAGAAAAGTTATTGAGATTACGATTTAAAATTAAACTAAGCAGACAGCTTATGTTTACTTTGTTGAGGATAGAGGTGTTATGCCTTTGGAGCGTTCCAATGATACTCAAACCGGTAAGGTGACAAACGTTGTGTCAATTGAAAGAAAAATGCATCTTCTTGTTCTATAGAAGGTGCTTCGAAAGTTACAGAAAAGCGTAAAAAAGGCCCACATTCATCCCATGGAATAGTTACAATATTTAAGTGTTCGAGTAACCAACGTGTGCACGCCAATGCATTAAAAAAATTCGCAATGCATTGTCCTGAAGTATCAAAGATTTCATTTGGGGCACGCGTATAGACAAAAAAACCACCCTGAGGTGCATATACTTGAAAGCCTACTTGCTTTAAAATTGGAAGCAGTTTTTGGATACGTCGTTGGTAACGCTTAACGTTAATGGGGACGATTTGATCTGCGCGTTGCAATGCTGTTGTTGCAGCGTATTGAATGGCAAGGTATTGTCCCGCATCCGAATTGTTTTTAAATTTTGTGCACGCTTTAATAATGGTTTCATTGCCACAAATCCATCCAAGTCGCCATCCCGTCATGTTGAAACCTTTTGACATCGAATGAAGTTCAACGGAACACGACTTAGCTCCAGGAATGCTCAAAATTGACAGAGGAGCATCAAAATTTAGTGCGGCGTAAGCGGCGTCATGGATAACGATCCATTGGTAGCGTTGAGCCCATTCAATCACCGTTTCAAAAAATTTGCGAGAAGCACTCGCCCCTGTTGGATTATTGGGATAATTAAGTAAACAACATTTGATGTTGTGACGCAAATTTCCCGGGATTTGCTCAAACTCCGGTAAAAAGTTGTTTTCGGGAAGTAGAGGTAAAGTGAAAACTTGTCCGCCTAAATATTGTGTTTGCGTGGGAAATACAGGATAACTAGGGGTAGGGCACGCGACGAGATCATTAGGGTTTATGAGGGTTCCTGCCAGAAGTGTGAGTCCAGATTTTATGCCCAGAATGGGTAAAATTTCATCGGAAGCATGTAGCGTAACTTTGAAAGTCTTTTGCATGTAATGAGCTACGGCTACCTTAAAAAAATCGGCGCCATTATTCGCATAGCCGCGATACTCATATTTCTCACAGGCTTCGCGTAAACTTTCAATAACGCAAGGATGCGCGCACATATCAGGTTCGCCAATACCGAAATCTAAACATGATAAGTGAGGATGTTGCCGCTTAGCCTGTTCTTTGAGTTTTTGAATAATTTCGAATTTGTATTCGTCAGATTTATCGAATTGACTACCTCCAAGGCGGCTGGCAATTTTTCTTCTTATCCAATTCATAGGTTTTGATTTATTTTTTCACTTTTTTCATGAATTTTTCGACTTAAGCGTGAGACTGCCACAAACCAAATGCAGGAAATGAGAAGAAAGATAATAAAAGCGTACGGCGCGATATTTTCGTAAGTTGCCTGGGTTCCAGAACATAGGGTTACAAGCGTTAATAGAAGGACTTGCAGCCCAGAACCACCCGATTTACCCAATCTGTACCCGAGCACATCTACAACGGCTTTACCTTTTATTTGCATTTCTTCATCTAAAGGAATGTAAGCCATTTCTTTACTTAAATCGAAAAAGGACATTTTTGAAGATTTTATGCCGACGAGAACCGTAACGCCTGCAAAAATGATGAGTGTTTGATGGGCAAGTGCTGATCCCAAACATTGTATGCAGTAGTTTTTTGCAAAAATACTTCCAAAAATAATGATACCACCTAACGTGACGATGCAGGGGGTTACCATGGCTCCGATACCCCATTTGAATCGACGAAAAATGTTACCTGCTATGATAAGGATGAACATGGACAATAGGCCATAGTGCATCGTGTATTGGCACATGAATGTATTGTATTGATTGATATTTGGGAACCGATTTTTGAGTTCGTGTTTCCAAAAGTTTTCCAAAATATTATCGTTAACGCCGTAGCAAATAACCAGGAGAGCAATCAAACCTAAATAAGGAGATGTAATGGCCATTTTTAAACTTTGCCATAGGCTGCTTTTTGCCTTTTTTATTTTTATACCCGGTAAATGAGATTTGTTATAAAACCTGCGATCCGTTAAGACGTGTTTATAAATCCAGTGGTATAAGAACATAACGATGATACTTGTAACGATGACAGTACCAATGAGGTAATTAAGGGTCGTTTGCCATAAGTCTTGAAGCTCGGATGCTTTATTTTTAATATTAGAGGCGATTGTGCCGACAAATCCGGATAGAGCAACAGCGCCTTGTCCTATAATGGCTAAAAATGCGTAAATACGTTTGGCTTCATTAAGTTCGGTAATTTGATTCACAAGTTGCCAAAAAAGCAAAGTCAAAATAAAACTACTCCACAATTCAGCCAAAACAAAAAAGATTGCGTAACTCCATACGCTTAGAATAGAAAAAATCCAAAAGGCGCTGGGGAACATAATTTGAAAGCGTAAGATCGTGTCGTGAGATGGATGCAAAAAGGATCGATAAGGGTACAAGCAAAATGCGAATAAAGCAAAAAAACATAAAAAAGATGCAAGAGTAACGTAGAATAAGTATTCATTTTTTAGCTTATCGCTGAGTTTTGTATAAAGTAGCATACAAAAAATTGTACCCGGAGGAACGCAGAAGAGTTTGATGAAAGCTAAAGACTCTGCTCCTATATTGGTAACGATAAGAGAATCTTTTATATTTTTTAAACAGTAGTGATTAAAAAGTGTTATAAATAGGATAATTCCCAGAGGAATAATTTTTTTCAGTTCATAACGGTGTATGGGGAAAAAAATGCTCCGCAGTGTAGAAAATTCGCAATCGACGTTTGCTTTCACTTTTTTAATGAACTTGAAAGCCAATAAGCTTTATAAATTTTTAAGTTAATTGTCAAGCTATATATAAAATGTTAAAAACAGAGGTGTAAAATTAATATTGACATCCAAAAAAGACACTTCTACAAGCTTAAAGCATGTCTTTTATAGATTGTATAATTGTGTGTGCCTTTTTAGGCCTCACACTCTATGTTGGTTTTCGAACCGGCCAGCGTACTAAAACGCTCAAAGAATATGCTATAGGCAATCGTAATTTTGCCGATTTTGTCATATTTAGTACAGTAATCGCCACGGTCATTGGAGGCAATTCTACCATTGGTCTCATAGGTCAAGTACATAAGATAGGGGTAACACAAATTTTAGCACAACTGGGTACACCCATTTCCTACGTGATCATTGCATTTTTTGTATCGGGCCGTATTAGGCAATATTACGGCTGTGTCTCCGTAGGTGATATTTTGTACAAAAGTTATGGTAAGCCCGGTAAGATTTTTGGTGGCCTTGTTGCTTGTTGTTACGAATCCCTTAATGTCTGTTTGCCATTCATGAGCATGGGAATCATTCTTAATATGTTTACAGGCATGTCTTACATAACATGTTTGCTGATTTCAGGTGTCATCATTCTTATTTATACGGGCCGTGGTGGTATAAGGGCGGTAACGTTTACGGATGTTTTGCAATTTACCGTTTTGATTATCGCCATTCCCGCTTTGTTGAGTATTTTACTGTATCATATTGGAGGTGTAAAAGTTCTTTTCCAATCTTTACCTAAGTCCCATTTATCCATTAGTGATGCAAATTTGCATCGTTATATGCTGATATTGTGGACATTTTGCCTACCTTCTTTATCTCCGACCGTGACGCAACGATTACTGATGACGAACAGTAAAAGGCAAGGATGGAGGGCATATTTCGGATCAGGCTGTGCTTATTTTATGGTAATTGTGGTAGGGACTATGATTGGATTATGTGCTCGCGTACTTTATCCTCAATTGACTCATTCGGATCAGGCGTTGCCTATGATGATGCGTCAATATTTATGCGTTGGTATGTACGGTTTTGTCATTGCTGGATTTTTAGCCGTTTTTATGTCTACAGTAGACTCGATTTTAAATGCAAGCAGTATTAGTTTGGTAAATGATCTTATTTTGCCTTGCATGAAACGTCAACTATCGGAAGAACGAAAACTGACTATAGCAAGACGGGTTTCCTTTGGCTTGGGGGCGGTTGCAATCTTTTTTGCCGCAAACTGTGAAGGTCTTTTCGAAACTAAGATTTTATCGAGAACCTTGTGGTTTCCGCTCATTGTTGTACCTTTGTATTTTGCAATATTTAATCGAAAAATTTCAAAGACTGGTCTTTTTTCAAGCGTACTGGTTGGTCTTATAACCGCCTTGTTGTGGAATGCATATGTGAAACCTACAACAAAAATTGACGGACTATTCCCGGGATTTTTTGCAAACCTTGTAACGTTTGTATTATTTTACTTATTTGGAGAAAAGAGGAATGTTTTTTCACCGCAAGAATTAGCAAAGATAGAGCAAATTGAAAATGAACGTTGTAGGCGTCGAAATGAGTTTGATGAAAAAGGTTTTTACATAAAAACAGGTTATTTTCTAGGAATATTTTTAATCTCTACACAAATTCTTCCCTTGTTATTGTTCTGCGAACACGTGACAGGTGACAAAATTACGTTAGCTATCATCAATGGTTTCATCGCTATGCTGTTAATTTTTGGTCCTCATTTAGTAGGGGTTAATCGAAGATGTTTTAAAACATTTAAACATTATATGTTAATTATTTGTTTTCCAATTTCTTCATTGTATCTTGTGATTAGCGACGTTCATACTAGTGGTTTCTACCTTTTAGTTTTTCTGATGTCTCTTGCCTTAAATCTTATATTAGTGGAGGAAAAATATCGAAAATGGGTAAATATCACCTTACTAGCTTTAAGCCTAGGTGGTTGCATCGCTTTTATGAAAATGGATCTGACTTTTGAATTCCCAGATTCTATGCGTTTGGCTTATGGACTGTACGTGTTTAGCTTTTTTATGGTAATGTGCATCTTGTGGTTTCGTCTGAAGATGTTTACATTAGAAAGAAGGAAAGCAGTCGTTGAAGGACGCTATAATTTAGCTCGTAGTATTTCACATGATATTGTAACTCCACTAACGATTGTGCGTCTGATATCGAAAAAATTAGAAAAAGGGTCTTTATCGGATGAAGAAAAATGTTTGCTCGTGAAAAATACGAAAGAAATGTCGGGTATAATAGACTCCATTTTACCAGGTGTTTCTAAGCAATATGATAATTTGTCGGCCGAAAATCTTGGTTCCATTATTAGAGAGTGCATTGAGCAAAAGAAAATTTTACACAAGCATTTACGTTTTCGATTAGAGATTCGTGAAGATGTAGAAGCTCGTGTCGATGCTTTGCTTTTTCTAAGGCTCATTTCGAATTTGATCAATAATAGCGTAGAAGCACCTCAAGGAACGAGGAATAGTACTATTGTAATTTCGGTAGGTAAGGATGTTTTAGGCAATGTACAAGTCTCTTTAAGGGACAGTGGTTGCGGTATTTCTTTAGAACAGTTACATGAACTTTCTGAGTACGAAGAAGAATGTGAAAAGTATAGTTTAAGCATTGGTTTACAGGAGGCACGTGAAATTATGCAGTCGTGGCACGGTCGTCTTGAATTAGATTTTTCACAAGAAAGCGGAACCAATATAGTTTTGTTGTTGCCTGATAAAGGGCATTCTCAACTAATTGAAGAAGGCATTTATGAACAAGGGTTGTTTCAAACAAGAACTGCCTACGATCCTAAAAGTGCCTCAAATTTTGTTCTGATAGATTCTGATTTGGATTATCGAAAATCATGCGAAATAATGGCACATGCTTTAGGTCTTACATTGAAAACTTATTCAACCATAGATGATGTTTGGAAAGACCTGCATTGTTTTGATAAGAGAACGTGTTTTTTCATTGAATATGTACCTAACTATGAGTTTAATGGGATAGATTGTGCTAGGGACTTGTATAGTAAAGGGTACGAAAATTTAGTGATTATTGCTTCGTTCCTGCCGGAGGTCCCCGAGTGTTCTGTTGTTAAGAAAATAATATCCAAAGATTTGTCCATTTTTGCGTAATGGGCGATAAAGCATCTCTAGATCGGGAAAAAGCGCGTAAGTATTTACGCGCTTTGTGTATGCAAATAGAACGGCATGATTATTTGTATTATCGTGCAAATAGTCCTGAAATTTCTGATTTTGAATATGATTGTCTGCAGGCTGAAAAGCAAGCATTGTTAAAGTTGTATCCGGAATGGCGTCGAGATGAAGGTCCTGGCAGTGATTTGGGAAACCTTCATTTTCCTATGGCTAAGCATTTACTTCCGATGTTAAGTTTGAGCAATACGTACTCTCAAGAGGCGTTATTTGAATTCTTCCGTCGTGTTGAAGGAAAGGTACAAGTCTCATGTTCTTACCTGTTGGAGCCTAAAATAGATGGCGTTGCCATTAATTTAGTGTACAAGCATAGGTATTTAGAAAAGGCAATCACACGAGGAAACGGTTACGTGGGAGAAGTGGTTACCGAAAATATAAGGACAATTAAAGAGATTCCCTCGATGTTGCCCGAGAGTGCTCCCGAAGAAATTGAATTGCGCGGAGAGATTTATTTAACCGAGAGACAATTTACTTATTTAAATAATGAACAAGAAAGGTTAGGATTGGAAACTTATGCAAATGCGCGTAATTTGGCAGCCGGTAGCCTAAAATTGTTGGATGTAAGTGAAGTTGCCAGACGCCAGTTACATTTTATAGCCCACGGTGTAGGTTTTGTTAGTAATGACGTAAATTTAGATACGCAGGCGCGCTTGTATACTTTTTTTGAGCAATGGGGAATCCCTATTTTTTCATTTGTTGTACCAGGAAGTGGTGCGGAACAAATTTGGGACCTTATTGCGCGTTTTCGTTTAGCGCAGGGAGAGTTGCCTTACGGTACGGATGGGGTTGTCGTTAAAGTCAACGATAGGTTATTGCAAGAACAATTGGGAGTAACCGCAAAATCACCGCGTTGGGCCATCGCCTACAAATTTGAACCCGAATCTGCAGAAACTTTGCTGCAAGAGGTAGCTTTTCAAGTAGGGCGTACTGGCGTAATCACACCGGTAGCCGAATTAATACCGGTAGATTTGGCGGGTTCCAAAGTTGCACGTGCAACTTTGCATAACTTTGATGAAATTCAAAGGAAAGATATTCGTAAAAGAGATGTTGTGATTGTTCAAAAGGCGGGAGAAATTATTCCGGCCATTGTGGGTGTAAAAAAAGATAAACGGGGCGCATCGACGGAAAAAATAGAAGTGCCGTCACAATGTCCCGCATGCGGTGCACCTCTATTAAAGATTGCAGGTGAGGTTGTGATCAGGTGTACATCGTTAAATTGTCCACCACAGTTGAGATTAAAAATTGTTCATTTCGCATCAAAAGATGCCGTGGACATAGATGGATTGGGTCCTAAAATTGTAGATACTTTGGTTTCACAAGGATGGCTAAAGGATGTTGCGGATGTTTTTACTTTAATTGATCGCAGGGATGCATGGATACGTTTACCGGGGTTTTCGGTTACGTCGGTGGATAACGTGCTGCTTGCCATTGAAAGGGCCAAAAATAGACCTTTAGAGTGCCTATTGTACGGATTAAGCATCCCTCATGTTGGGGTTGAATTGGCCAGGAAACTGGCCGAATATAGTACTTCTTTGGAGCAACTAATGCAATTGTCGATACAGCAATTGAAAGCAATTCCTTTGGTAGGGGAAGTTACGGCTTGCAGTATTGTGGACTTTTTTGCAAATGCAAGGAATCAAAGCGTGATTGAAAAATTGTTGCAATTGGGGCTTAAAACAAGTTTTTTGGAGAAGCCAACAGAATATCCTTTGAATGGGAAAATATTGGCTTTAACGGGATCTTTAACTCGGTTAACACGGTTCGAAGCTGAACGCGTTATCGTATCTTTCGGTGGGAGCGTGGGTCGTATGATTACAAAGCAGACCTCCATCTTGGTTTGTGGTGCGAATCCCGGCAATAAGCTAGCAAAAGCAAAAGCATTGGGAATTCAAATTTGGAGTGAGGAAGAATTTTTGCATCACGTGGGCATTTTACATGCAGATAGAAGTTAGAGTCATTGCCGGTGCATCGAGGTGTGAAGTTTTTCCTTTGAATGAAGAGAGAACGTCATTGCGAGTTAAATTAACGTGTCCCGCATTGGAGAGACGTGCCAATAGGCAATTGTGCGAAATTTTATCCAAATATTTTGGAGTCCCTAAAAAATACGTTCGCATTACCTTGGGCGAACATAGTCAGCATAAACGTATAGAAGTTACGCAACCGTTTTCGCCGTAAACGTTGAAATCAAATAGGTTTACAGAGTTGTGTTGGAGTAAATGCACGTCCAAAATCAATGGTGCAAGATAATGCACGCCGAAATATATCTTCGCAAGAAAAATTCAGGGTATCAAGGAATCAAAAAAATACATGTAAACTCTGAATACCCAAAGAAAAAGAGCGAGAAGAATCCTCTAACAAAAAGCGATAAAAAAACAATCGAGCGTTTTCTAACCCCAGAATAGATGAGGAAAATTTAATCGAAGTCTGTTGTATATTTTTATGCTGAATTATCGGTAAAGAGATGAACTTTTGAGTAGTCTTACAACACGCTTACAGGTAAACAATAATGCTATTGTTACGGTACGCATTGTGTGCTTCTAGGAAGTGATCCTGCATATTTTCACAGTATTGTTTCTGAAATTTCAATAATGCTTCTAAAAAAATCATGAGTCGACTTTGGATATCTGCGCTTGTTAAGTTGACAAGCTTATCGTACTGAACTAGAAAATGTATAGTTTTATGAACAATGTAAAGAAAGGAGTAATCGAGGTTGTTAGAGTAAGCGAAATTGCGTTTTTGAAATGAAGGAAAATTTTAACGTGCTTCCTGCCTGGATTGTGTAAGTGTGATCTATACTTCTTATTTTTCATTTGTTCCAAAATTGCCCGAGAATATGCTCAAAATCAGCGTTGCTTTATTTACGCCGCAGTGGGCAAAAGTTGACGCATGTTTTCCATTTTTAAATCCAACAGAACAGCTGCTGAGAGAAGCAAAATCTGGAGCAATTCCTATTGAAGAAGCCATGAAAAAATATCAACGTGAAATTTTGAGCAAACTGTCTCCGATCAAAATTTATAAAGAGCTGATCGAAATGCTAAATAAAAGCAATAAACAACACTTCACGCTTTTGTGTTACGAAAAACCAGGCGAAGTATGTCATCGCAGAGTAGTCGCTAAGTGGCTTGAAATTGGGAATTCTATTTCAGTACCTGAATATACAGTCGAGAATAACCAGCTATCGTTGACTTTATAGAGAAAAAATCGCATGAACAAATGGCAAAAGCTATTGTGAGTATCGCCACCAAAGAAGATTTTATGAAAATTTTAGCTGCGCATTTTGTTTCCTGTTTTTTTTCTCCATGATTGTTTTAAAAATTGTACTTTCTACCGATAGATACGATTTTTTTACGAAAAGTTTCATGATAGCGTAGTTCATATAAGTCTCGTTGTGAAGAAGTTTGATTTTGACCTTCAGTGTCAGAAAAAGATCGCACAAGTATCCAATTTTCTTTTATCTCAAGTTTTTAAAAAAGTCTGTTGTTATGTTAAAGGTAGGTATTGTTGGGTTACCCAATGTGGGTAAAAGCACGCTATTTAATGCGGTAACGCGCACAAGAAAAGCGGAGGCTGCTAATTATCCTTTTTGTACAATAGAACCCAATATGGGCATTGTTGAGGTGCCCGACGAGCGTCTTGAAATTCTTGCAAGACTGGTTCACACCGAGAAAATTGTTCCTGCGGCCATCGAATTTGTAGATATTGCCGGTCTTGTCAAAGGTGCATGTACGGGCGAAGGCCTAGGGAATCAATTTTTAGCGAACATACGTGAAGTTGACGCCATCGTGCAGGTAGTTCGTTGTTTTGACGAGGCCGATATCTTGCACAATATGGATACGGTGGATCCTGTGCGAGATATCGAAGTTGTCAACACCGAATTACTTTTGGCCGATTTACAATCTGTAGATCAGCAGGTCGAACATTGGTCCAAAAAGGCAAAATCTTTTGGCAAAGAAGCTTTATTTACTTGCCAATTACTGGTCAAAATACAGCAGCATCTCAATGCGGGCAAACCTGCTTATTCCATGGCTCTTGATGCGGAAGAAGCCGAAAAGATAAAACAATTTTGTTTGCTCACCTGTAAACCTACACTCTACGTCTGCAACGTTTCCGAGGATGACTTGCGATGTCTGGAAAAAAATCGTTACGTTTTCGAAGTGCAGCACTACTTGACTCAAAATTCAAAGAGCGATTATTGCGCATTATCGGCAAAACTTGAGTCGGAACTTTCCGAATTATCTCCCCAAGAATCCAAAGAGTTTTTGTTGGCGCTCAATTTAGAAGACAGCGGTGTTTCGACGCTCATTCGTAAGGCTTATCGGCTTTTAGGCTTGGCTTCCTACTTTACTGCTGGGGTACAAGAAGTTCATGCTTGGACCTTTTTGCTTGGCATGACGGCTCCCGAATGCGCGGGCATCATCCATACCGATTTTCAAAAAGGCTTCATTAAAGCCGAAATTACTGCCTACGATGATTTTGTAAAATTGGGAGGATATGTTGGGGCAAGGAAAGAAGGTAAAGTGCGCTTGGAAGGAAAAGATTATCTTTTTAAGGAAGGCGACATCGCTTTATTTAAATTTAATGTAACCGCCTAAATAAGCTCCACGTGCGTGCCTATGCGGTTGTTTGTGATGACTGGACCTTTGATCGTAATTATCAGTAAGCAAATTAAGAATTTGTAAGGCAAGACGTAGGGCTTAAATTTTTTAGTGATTCACTGCTAAAGTAAAAATTTTTTGTTGATCCAAAGCATGTTAGACGATAAAATGTCCTTAAGAAATGGTTTGTATGACAAAAGAAGAAGTTAAGCTCGCCCTTGAACGACATTTAATTCAAACGCTAGCCCGAGATAAGCAGACTGCGACTTGCCGCGACTGGTGGTTGGCGAGTTGTCACGTCGTACGCGATCAAATTTTGCAGCGGTTTATTGATACGCAGGAACGTCAACACCTACAAAATGTAAGGCGTGTTTATTATTTATCCTTAGAATATTTGATGGGGCGACTACTCAATACCAATGCGGATAATTTGGGTCTTAAAGAGGTACTTAAAGCGGCTTTGGAAGACTACGGATTGGATTACGAACAAATACGCCAAGAAGAAGTTGATATGGGGCTCGGTAACGGCGGCTTGGGGCGTTTGGCAGCTTGTTTTTTGGATTCGTTGGCAACCTTGAATTATCCGGCAATTGGTTACGGCATTCAATACGAATTTGGTTTATTTCGTCAAGCATTCGTTGATAACCGTCAGGAAGAATTACCGGATGATTGGTTACGTTTTGGTAATCCTTGGCGCATTTTACGTGCCGAATACATGCAACCCGTTCATTTGTACGGACACGTTGAGCAATGTTACAATGACAAAGGGGATGCGCATCCCAAGTGGGCAAATACAAAAACTGTTTTGGGAGTTCCTTGGGACATTCCTATTGTAGGATATGGGGGAAATACGATTAATTTCTTACGCCTATGGGAATCGAAAGGTTCTGAAGATTTCGATTTGAAAACTTTTAATGAAGGTGGCTATGTGGCGGCCGTTCAAGAAAAAACGGTTGGGGAAACCATTTCAAGAGTTTTGTACCCCAACGATAAGACGGAAAATGGCAAAGAACTACGGTTGGTGCAGCAGTATTTTTTTGTTGCCTGTTCTTTGCAAGATATCTTGCGCCGTTTTAAGGCTTTGAATGGGGATCATTGGAATGCATTTCCGGAAAAAGTGGTAATTCAATTGAATGACACGCACCCGGCCATTGCCGTACCAGAATTGATGCGCATTCTAATAGATCAGGAAGGATTGGATTGGACGTGTGCTTGGAAAATTTGTCGAAAAACTTTTGCCTATACAAATCATACGCTGTTGCCTGAGGCTTTGGAAAAGTGGAGTGTTCCGTTGATGGCTAAGGTACTTCCACGCCATTTACAAATTATTTACGAAATCAATCTTTGGTTTTTAAAAAATGAAGTTGAAAAAAAATGGCCCGGTAATATGGACATGCAGCGATGTTTGTCCATTATTGAAGAGGGCAATCCGCAATACGTACGCATGTCGTATTTGTCAGTCATTGCCAGTTTTTCGGTCAATGGGGTTGCAAAGTTGCATACGGAGTTGTTAAAAACACGTTTGTTTGCAGGCTTTCATGCATTGTATCCAACAAAATTTAATAATAAAACGAACGGAGTTACACCCAGACGTTGGGTGAAATCGATTAATCCGCGTTTAAGTCAATGGATTACGGAATGCATTGGAGATGAACGTTGGGTAACAGACCTAGAGCAGCTGAAGGAGTTGGAAAAATATGCGGATGACACCGCTGCAATTGAAGCGTATGCGCTGATTAAAAAAGCAAACAAACAAAATTTGGCTCAACATATTTGGAATACGTGTCACGTAAAAGTTTCTCCGGATGCTTTATTTGATGTGCAAGTTAAACGTTTGCACGAATACAAACGTCAGCATTTAAATTTACTTCATGTTTTAAAACTTTATCGGGAATTGTTGCACGGGAAAGTCTCGACAAATTTTCAACGCGTTATCATTTTTGGCGCAAAAGCGGCTCCGGAATATTATTTGGCAAAAGAAATTATTCACGGTATTAATTTGTTAGCTCAGCATATTAATGCCGATAAAAGGGTTAAGGATACGTTAAAGGTTGTTTTTTTACCCAACTACAACATTACTTTGGCGGGGAAAATTATTCCCGCTGCCGACCTTTCGGAACAAATTTCGACGGCTGGGAAAGAAGCTTCGGGAACCGGTAATATGAAATTAGGTCTCAATGGAGCCTGTACCATTGGTACGCTGGACGGTGCAAACGTTGAAATGCTGGATCAGGTTGGAGCCGACAATATATTTATTTTTGGTCACACGGTGGAAGAATTGGAGCAGTTGAGTCAAAATGGCTACCGCCCATTTGAATGGTATCAGGCAAATGAAACCTTAAAAACGCTGCTCGATTGGATGGATTCGGACTTTTTTGCCCAAAAGGGACATAACCCCATGCAGGTGATTCGGAGGAGCTTGTTGGAAGGCGGAGATCCATTTTTTGTTTTGGCTGACTTTGAAAAATATTGTACTGCGCAAAAGAAAGTCGAAAAGACGTACCGTAATCCTGCCCAATGGTTTAAAATGGCTTTATTGAATACAGCTCGTCTGGGATATTTTTCCAGCGATCGCACCATTTGTGATTACGTGCAAGACATTTGGAAGTTGTGAGTTTGGATAGCATGATTGTTTCGTTTTATGCTTGTAATGACGAGATACGAGTATATATTACTATAACGCCATAAGGGGCAGTGAAGTGTTCTGGGAATGAGTAAATTGAAGCAAATAAAAGATAAGTCGCAGTACACATTTTAACATTTTATGCTCCCCTAAGATCGATCGTAAAAGATATAATACGAAAACTGCTATTAATGAGCCAGGTTATTGAGGAATATCTCCCTCCGCCGTTCGTGTTGCCCGTAATACACTTCCCTCAGCTTGAGTTAAGAATATACAAGTTATAAGAAAGACCCTGAGTCAATCAACAATACTTCTAGTAATTAATAATATCGATTTTCCCATGTTGTGTTACTATTAAGGTCGATATTCGAACCCGGGCATTCGGGTAAGAGACAACACATGCGCACACACCAGGAAAAATCAGTTATATACCTTTCTCCAAGAATCGATTTGAATTTATTATAACACTTATCCCAATCGGCAGTACCTGGTCTGATATCATGCAATGCCAAACCTACAGTGTGAGGTTTATCCCCGGTATTCATAAAATTATCCAAATCGTAACGATACGCCGTTTTACCTAATGGCTTGCGAACCCATTGATGCAAACTCCCGTAACTTGGGCGAGGGTCAATGAGATGACTGGGAACAAACGGACACAGGTTGTCTGGGATACCAGCGCTCCAATCCAAAGGGAACTCATTAAAGATGAGGTAATAAGCGCGGCAAGCCTTGAGAATATCCACCGTATCTTCCAGCGTTGCGTTGAGGCGAAAATCTTCCGTGGCTTTCTTAAAACCCGGAATGGCAATAGCGGCCAGGATGGCCACAATGCACAGTGCAACGATGATTTCGATGAGCGTAAAGCCGTTCCGATTTACGGATGGATACTTTGGTCCCTGGATGGGTTCCGATCTTCGATCAGATCCTAACCTTTGACTGGGCTTTAGGTCCTGGGTTTGCCCAAATCTCCGATACAATTCTTGGCCGGATTCCAACCGTTGAGCTGGCTTCAGATCCGGGATAAGTCCAAATCTTTGATTGGATTCCAATTCTCGGCTCGGGTCCAATCCTCGACCTGATCTCAGGTCCCCGCTTTGCTCCAATCTTAGACATAACCCTTGACCGGAGTTATCTAGCTCCGGAACGCCACCGGCAACTAAGCGCTTAGACGCTTTGGGTCTTGGGTCTTGGGTCTTGGGTCTTGGGTCTTGGGTCTTGGGTCTTGGGTCTTGGGTCTTGGGTCTTGGGTCTTGGGTCTTGGGTCTTGGGTCTTGGGTCTTGG
>JAITJL010000006.1 GCA_031278975.1 Puniceicoccales bacterium | reverse complement strand
ACCAAATCGTTAATGGCAACTACTTCGAAATCTTTTTTAAGAAGATTTTTATCGGCAATCGCGCGAAAAACTAGACGGCCAATACGACCGAACCCATTAATTCCAATCCTTGTTTTCATCCGGTTTAGCATAAATGATTGTTGCAATTTTGTAAATGTTAAAATTTCTGTTTTATTTTTCGATTTTGTAAGATTCTAGATGCACATTTTCATCAGAGAAAAATTGTAGAGTTAAATCGAATGTTTTCTCGAGTTCATCAAATTCAGATTTACATTCGCATTGTATGTACTGCAATAAGTTTGGATGCGTATAAACTTTGAAAGCTTTACGCGTTGTTTCATTTTTTATTCCTGAAATCCTACTAAAAATTTCTCGTTGGATACGCATAGCCAAGTGATGCATAGACCTTAACGTTCCTTCGCCATTGCAATAGGGACAGCGAAAGTACAATCGGCTTAAAAAACTTTCTTTGTGTCGCTGCCTTGAAATCTGCATAACACCTAAGGCAGAGATGGGAAGAACGTTTACTTTTGCCTTATCTTGCGCAAATTCTTGTTGTACAAACTGATGCAAAAAATGCCTGTCTTTGCTGTGCTTCATGTCGATAAAATCGACGATAATGAGCCCCCCAATATTGCGTAATCGCACTTGCCTGGCAACTTCTCTGGCAGCTTCAATGTTTGCCTGAACAATAAAATGAGCAGCCTCATTGTCTATGCTGCGATGGGAAGAAGTATTAACATCGATGGAAGTGAGCGCTTCTGTTTCTTGGATGATAATTTCTCCTCCAGAAGGTAGAGGTACACGACTTGAAAGCACTTGTTCGATTTGCGATTCAATATTGAAACGGTCAAAAATGGGAATAGGTTCCTTAAATAAAACAATTTTACTTTGAACATTGGGAGCGATTTTTTTTACAATATCTGTGATGAGACGATGATCCTGCTCGTTATCAATGAGGATGCGATCAACGTCTTCCGTAAGGAAATCTCTCACGGTACGTTCAATTAAACTGGGTTCATGGTACAACAAGCAGGGATTTTGTGAGGTATTGGCTTTTGATTGAATATTTTGCCAAACTTCCAATAAAAATTGCAGATCACGCGTAAATTGTTTGATGGAGTTACCGGAACTTGCCGTTCTAAAAATAACGCCCATACCCATCGGTAAGGCCAGTTTTTTTAGGATTTTTTTCAAGCGTTCACGTTCTTTGGCGTCCTCTATTTTTCTAGAAATTCCGCATTGATTGGAATAAGGGGTTAATACAAGGTAACGACCCGCTAATGAAATGTTGGTCGTCGTACGCGGGCCTTTGGTGCCAATTTGACTTTTGGTAATCTGGATCATGATTTCGGATCCAATGGGAAACATTTGTGGAATATCCTGTAAAGAGACTTTAGGCTTATGAGTATCCGTATTTCTATGAATAACTTCTACACCTTCATCGCGGTCGTTTTCGTTAAAACCTTCACCGTTGACCAGAGGTAAGATGTCCCAATAGTGTAAAAACGCATTCTTATCTTGGCCAACATCGACAAATGCTGCTTTTAATCCGGGTTCTAAATTTTGAATCTTGCCTTTGAAAACGGCCCCTACCATATGTTGGGTATTTTTGGACTCAACATCTAAATTTTCCAAAATTCCATCGCGTAGCACGGCGACTCTCTTTTCGGGAAGGACACTGTTGATAATTATTTCGGAATAGTGCTTATCTTTTTTAAATAAATTGAGTATTTTCTGAAAAAAGCTTTGATCTTTAGCACGTACAGCGGCCGCTTCTTGAAGTGTTACATTGTCAACTTTAGGGCAATTCTTCTCTTTTCTGGGTATTAATTTAATACCTTCGGTTTGTTTTTTACGTTTAAAATCTGTCATTTTGATATGTTGTCATTGGGTAAGCAACGAAAGTTCATTCGGCAAATCTAAATCGGTATACACTTTGTACCAATCCTTGACTAAAAAAGCAAACTAGCATAAAAGAACCTCCGTAACTTAAAAATGGTAAGGGTAATCCCGTAATGGGCATGATGCCGAGCGTCATGCCAATGTTAATCCATACGTGCGTGAGCAATAAAATTGCCACACCCACAGATAGATAACAACCAAAGCGATCTTTTGCCAAGGTGGCAATACGAAATGTGTTCAAAATCAAAATCATGTATAAAATGAGGACGCATAACGAACCTATTAATCCAGTTTCTTCTGCGAGAACGGAAAAAATAAAATCGTTTAGGGAAGCTGCCTTAGGTAGATATCCTAATTGCGCTTGCGTATTTTTTGTCCATCCTTTACCCCAAATACCACCCGATCCAATGGCGATTAAAGATTGTTTCAAATGCCAACCGATGTGTACGCCGTTAGGATCAATGCTCGTCGGAATTGCAAACGCTAAGATACGCTTGCGTTGGTAGTCACGGAGAGGCAAAAATGGTTTTATGCAAAAGTGTGGGCTACCCTTATCTGTTTTGATTTGTTGATAGTAGGCGTAGGTGTCCAAAACGATAACGGCAAGGCCGAGCAGCGAGACTCCTAAAACAACAATGAAAAACCTGAATGATAATTTTGAGACAAATAGTAAGGAAAAGATAATGAAAGGCAGTACCATGGCTGATCCCAAGTCGGGTTGAATAAAAATTAAAAAAAAAGATAATCCGCTAATAACAGCTACCTTTACAAGGGTATGCAAAGATTCTGCGAAAGAAGACATCTGCGTTCGGGTTAACAGACTCGCAACAAAAAGGAGTGTTGCAATTTTGCTAAGATCGGAAGGTTGAATGCCTAAACCACAGATGTTCAACCAGCGCCGACTGCCTCCCAAAGTTTGCCCCAATGGGGTCCACAATAATAGTAAACATAAGATAGAGAGGACATATAACCAGTGGGCGTTTTGTAGAAAAATTTTGTAATTAAAATTTGCCGTTATGTAGTAAACGCCGCACCCTAAACATAACCAAATAATCTGTGATTTCCATTTCAAATGCGTTACATTGCCACTTTGTATGGCATACATAAAGGCAATACCGAGCAAGCTTAGAATAAGTAATATGATTGGATTTAACCACATCATAGAGGTACTTTGCCGTTTGAGTCCAATCCAATACCTGTAGGTCAAAAAAATCCACTGACTAAAATTTTTCACCTGTTTTATTGCATGATTAAATAAGAAAAATTTTATTGAACTTCAAGTTTATAAAACATAAGTTCTTGGGTAGGTTGGCTGTCAACATAAACAGACGCCGTCAATCTAAAATATTGTTTATGCGTGTAAAAGTGAAGATCTGACTTTAAAAAGTAGAATGGACAATAAAAAATTTGTAGGAAGCATTATTTTTGTAGGTTAATAAGAGGAGCGTTTACACCATCAAATTAAAGAGTTTATTCAGTAAGTAAAGCCATGGACAGTAAAACGCGGATAGATTATCTTGCAAATCACCCAAATCTCATTTCAACCGTTGCGGCATGGTATGTAAAAATGTGGTGGAAATTTCGTGCAAATCCATCCATTCGACATGCAAAAACTAGACTCCTGAATCATCTCAATATTGATAAGCCCAACATATGTTTTTTATATTTTCGCAATCATAAATTGGTGGGTACCGCTAGTCTAACTGAAAAAGATATTCCGAATAATGAAATCTTTTCTCCGTGTTTATCCAATTTATTTGTCATGGAACAATGTCGTCGACAAAAAATAGGAGAAAATCTAATTGGATACGCAAAACTGCAGGCGAAAAATCTTGGATTCAAAAAAATCTACCTCTATACAACGGATGCAACCGTTCACCGTTGGTACCAAAAACTCAACTGGAAAATTATCAAAAAAGATGTTGTGAGGGGATGCGACATAAAAATTATGGCAGCAAATCTATGAAATAACTTTCTTGTAATTGAAATCCAACAAAAAAAGATTGAACCTGAAAGTGATATATTGCATAATAGGCGTATGGTAGAAATTAATAGGGATAAAAAGTTTGGATTTTCCTTGATTGAAATTTTAATTGCCCTCGCCTTAATGGGAATGATCCTAGGTTTAATTGTTGTTAACTCTGAGTCTATTTTTGGAGGTGGACAGAAAAAGGTTGCCGGCTTATTTGTGTCCAAGGTGATCGACGTCCCTTTGATGGCTTATCGGGCGCATATCGGCAATTATCCATCTACGGAAGAAGGATTGGATGCTTTGCTGAAAGCACCTTCAGGAAAAGCAGGACGTTGGCAAGGTCCTTATGTTAAGAATAAAGATGACTTGATCGATCCATGGGGCAATCCTTACCAATACCGTTACCCAGGTTCTAAAAATAAGAATAGCTACGACGTTTGGTCTATGGGCCCCGGAGGTCAAAGCGGTGATGGGGACGACATTGGGAATTGGAAGAATGCCTCGGAAGATTAAAGACTTCAGTCGCTTGAAGCATGGATAATGTAAATAGGCATGGGTTTACACTTATAGAATTGCTGTTGGTATTGGCTTTATTCGGGCTAATATCAAGTTTGTCCATATCGCATTTCAATCAAGTCCAATCAGCTTTTTCTAGTTATAAACACAATCCAACATGGCTCCTGAATCGCAGGATACAAAGCATGCGTTTGCTAGCGTCACAGCGGCACGAAGGTTTACTTCTCACGTGTACCCATGAAGGTTTTCAAGTTGAAGATACCAATGCGTCTATTGTAGAATTGACGAAGTTCCCTAAAGAATTGGACGTTAAACAAGTGACATTTGAGTTTTATCAAGGAGAATATGCAAGCGACGGCCAGTCTCGGTTAATGCATACGCAATTGAATCGCCTAAAGGTTTCGCAGTATGGATATTTTGAGAATGCCTATATTAAAATTACGTGGAAGGGTATTGCAGAGTTTTTTCATGTGGATGCATTGACGGGAGGACTTGTCGGTGTCGAAGTCTAGTACCGCTTGCCATCGAAGCGCTTTTACATTGATTGAAGTGGTGATTGCTTTAGCATTGTTTGCGGTTTCGGTATTGATGCTATCGCAGAGTTTTGTAAACGGTCTTATTTGTAAACATGCCCTTGTGCAAGGTGATTCAAAGTGTTTGGCATTGGACACAATTCGCTATGCGTTAAGCAAAATAAAACGGGGGCAAATTTCGAGCAACCACACTTTTCATTTACCCGATTGTACAGATCCAATACAATGGCAAGGAAACGTTCAATTAACCCCCTATTTAGGTTTGTACAATATCGAAGTAGGTATCCAAAATGAAGACTGCAAATATGATTTTTGGGTACGTCGTAAAGACTGGATAACTCAGTCTGAGCGGTTACAATTGAGAAAATCGCATGAAAAAAGATTCGACGAAAATGAAGAAGAATTGCAAGGGAATTAAAGCGAATCAACGGTGTAACGGCTTTACTTTATTGGAAGTTATTTTGGCACTTGGGTTAGGTGGATTAATTTTGTCGACGGTTATGACACTTTTTGTAACTTTTGTTCAAGTTTGGGAAGAAAATGGAGATAGAAAAGCATTTTTAGAACACGTAGATTATTGTACGCATTTTTTATCCACACACCTCAATGAGATAACATCTTTAATTGATAAAGATGGATGCAAGGACCAGTCGTTTACGGTTGGGAAAGTAAAATCCGAAGGAATTGGTAGGGATGCCGCATTTGGATTGACTAAACAACTACGTCAGCCTTTTTTGTTTTTATCGTCGGGCTGCAGTCCATGTTCCATTGCTTTATGTCATGTAGAACACCAATTAATATTATTATGGCAAGAGCGGCTCTTGAAACAAAAGCGATTTGGGGTAGGCGTTGAAGAAGATTCAACGGTCGTTACTCATCGATGTATTTTGAGCGACTGCGTAAAGGAGTTACAATGTGGGTATTTGGATTTAGACAAGGGGATCTGGTCTTTTAAAGGATGGACGGATGCTTTGAGAAAATCCTACGACAATCAAGACAAGTCTTTGGGAAAGTGCCCCGATGGAATACGAATAATTTTTAATAAAGATAATCACGAAGAGCAACGTTTTATTGCTTTATTAGACGCAAAAATGTTTCAAATATCGGAACCGCGTTCGGCAAAACCCAACGTGACAACTGCCCCAAATGACCACAACAATTATGCATTGTAGATACAGTTCACAATGGAGAGACTCGATGTCTGGGGCTATTTTGTTAATGGTCTTAGGGTTGTTGATGCTACTGTCCTTTCTGATAGTTGTTTTCTTGAAAAATTTAACGCAAGACATCAAGATACATGCGCAATTGTTAGGGAGCGCAGATTTGAAGCATCACGCTTATAATGGACTTAACGTTGTGTGGACCGGTTTGGAAGAAATTTTGGAGGTTCACAGAGACCTGTTTAGTCCACTGCAAGGTTGGGACAAAGTAATATCCGTATCCAAGATAAAAGTTCCAGAGGGTATCCAATTAAAAGTGCATATTGAGGATGAATCTGGGAAAATTCCCCTCAACAATCCCGATAAAAGATTGTTGTTAAATTTATTTAATCTGTTCGGCGATTATTTGGATAGTCAGGCGTTGACGCAGTCCTATTTACAGTGGTTACGTCGCAAGCCAATGGAGGTTACTTTAATGGAAAATCGGACCTTGCCTGGGATTTCATCGCAAAAGGAAAAGACAACCGATGAGAAGGCTGCTGGCGAAAATAAAAACGCATCTGAAGATCCTCATGGAAATAAACCTCCAGGCATTTTTTTACCAACCTGCCTAAACAGTTATCAACAGCTTGCAGAGATTGAATCTTTTCAGAAGAGGTTTTTTAATAAGGGTAGTTTTTGTGATGACACGCTGAAGCGCCTCAAGGAATGCACGACCTTGTTGGGATCTCTTCCCATCAACATAAATACGGCTCCGAAAGATGTTTGGGTGTGTTTGAGTAAAATTTTTTCGATTGATCTAGAACAGGTCGAAAATTTTATGGGGAAAACTGAACAATCGCAAGGTCGGGGTAAATACTACAAAAGTATTGCGGAAATTAATAAACGCGGCCACGGAAATCTGAAATTGGGGCAAAGTTCTTCGGAGAAAAAAAAAGATGACGCACAGCATAATGTTGTAGAAAAATTTGTGGGTGTTTCTGCTCGTATTCTTAAAGTGGAGGTGGAAGTTTTACACGCGGATGTAAGTTACATACTTACGGCAATTTTTAAAGTAGACAAAACGCCTATGCAAAGGCAAGAAAATAAACAGCAAGCAAAATCCTTGACAAATAAGGGGAAAAACAATTATAGTAAAGAAAAGCACGTTCAAAGGGGGGCAGCATTGAAATTAGTTACATTGCAGGAGGGGAGATGGGAAAGCTGATATAATCTATGAAAACAGAAAGCCCGGAAAACACCAATGATTCAGTGCGTAACGTGGATGTAGTTGGGGGAATTGCTTTATTACCCGATTCTTTGTTTTTTTATCAGACCATTGAAGTACCAAAACGCTTGCCCAAAAAGCAGTTGAATGAATGGGTGTACAATACAATTGTCGAAGTTGCCCCTTTACCCATGGATCAATTATTGTGGGGATTTGTCGAACGAGAGACCGCAAAAAGTGGGCATACTGTGCTATGGTATGCTGGATTAAAGGAACGTATATTGAGCGTCATTGGAGATTTACCGGATGGATTACACGCAGTTCCTTATTTTGCCTTAGGATTTTTACTCGCGCAAGAGGGTGGACAAATTTTTACAGGAGATAAATTTGCTTCTGTATTGGTAGGGGAGAAGATTTTTGGTTTTTATAAAATTGAGGAGGCTAGTTTTTCATACATACAACAATGCTTATCCACATCCAAGATGGAAATTGGCAACCAGTTGACACGCGTTAAAATTGTCAGTTCCAATGTTGGATATTCCGGAGACATTAAACTGGTTGCGGAATGTAAATCGTTGGATGGTTCCGTAAAAATGCGTGACATAACCCTACGTACAGACATTATTTGGAATGCAGATATTCGTGACAAAGCACTCATAAAGTCCCTAAAAAGGCAACGGCAAGTGGACCGGATTTCGCAGACAGGAATTCGTACGGCATGCGTTTTTTTAATTTTACTCTTCTCCTTTGAGATTTGTTTAATGGGAACAAAGTTATGTCTGTTGTGCAAAGAAAGCACTAAAAATCGCTTACAACCTAAAGCTCTATCAATTGAAAGCAAAGATTTTCTGGTGCGCAAAATCCAAGGTACCGTTGAACAAGAAATTCGTCCCTTTGAATTGTTGAGTACCCTGAATGACTTCAGGCCTAAGTCCATTTATTTTTTGTCCGCTATGGTTGATAATCTACACAATGTTGTTGTGGAAGCAATTGCCGAAACCGCTATCGCAGCCGAAACTTATCGTCAGCAATTGGACAAAAGTGGGCATTTTGAATCTGTTACCATAGAGAACATGACAACCACGTATCAAGGTACAAAATTTACTTTGGTTTGCGACTTCAAAGAAAAAAATAAAACCTCATTTCTAGCTTTAGATAGCCCGTCATGAAGATGATTGAAAAATTTTCGAGTTTATTAACTAAATTAAACTGCCGAGAGAAGTTACTTTGCTTAATTTTTATTTGGCTTTGCGGTTTCATTTGGTTTACGACTTGTGTACACAGGGCTAAAAAAATCAGGCAAGACTGGCAGCTGGTTCAATCAAAGATAAAGCATTTTAATTTTTGGATAAAAAATGAAGCTATCGTTGGCAGTAATTTAACAAAAATTTTAATGTGGATTGATCCGGAAAAAACTTATTCTGGTACACGACTGGCAGGCCAAGTGGAGACAGTGGCACGCAACAATCGATTAACGTATTCTATGACCTCTCCCAAAACGCGGCAAGGTGATATTTTTAATGCTCATACGCTACAATTACGTTGTGAAAACACTAATTTAAAAGATTTGGTGGATTTTGAGAACGAAATTTATGCGATGAAGCCTTACATTGGTTTAGAAAAAGTAAGAATACGTGCCAACAACTTTAATCCAACCTTGTTGGAAGTTAACTTTGACCTAATTGCACTACAATTGAAGGATTTACAACAATGAAAAAGATAATAAACAATCGTACGATGAAACTATGGAGACCATTTATCGTCGGCACTTTTTTAGTAGGCGCATTGTATGTAGGTGCTCTTGTCGCCGAAGATGACAAATCAAAAGATGCCGTAGAGAGCCCCCAAGGTACTTTGGAGACTTCGGTGGACACATTGGGGGATAACTCTAAAATTGATTCACTTACGTTGGTAGAGGAATCTGTTCAGCAGGTTTTGGCTTTGTTGGAGAAACTAACAGGACGCGTTTTAATTGTTGCAAGTAATTTACCCAAAGTCTCCATCAACTTGAACGTTCCACATCCTTTGAGCAGGGAAGAAGCGATTGCGAGTATTAAAAGCGCGTTAAACGCCAATGGTATTGCCGTTACACCTATGGGAGACAAGTATTTGAGAGTAGTTCCGGTTAATCGAGCTAAGAGTAGCTCTCCAGAGCTTATTGATATTCAACAGCTTCAATCTCATTCTGCCAGTCAGGAAATATGTAGTTGCTTATTTCCGTTTAGTAATTTAACAGCTCGTGAAGCGGCACGCATGGTGCATTCGTTTTTAACACCTGTAGTATCATCGGTGGTTACTTTAGATAAGGCAAATGCACTGTTGATTACAGATTCCCTAAGTAATTTGCAAAGATTGGGTACCATTTTTTCAAAAATTGATAAAGTGGGAGATGTTCAAGAAAAAATTATGTTTTTTGACGTAAAAAATGTGAGTGCAAAAGAATTGAAGCAAAAATTTGAAGATTTGCAAAAAGGGGCCTTAAAACGTTATTTACTTGGAAATACTAGTTTTGAAGCCGATTCAAGAACAAACCAACTGATCGTGGTTACCGCCGTAGGCAATGAGGACATTATCCAAAGCTTTATGGATCGTTTGGATGTTAATGTGGGGGCTTTGGCGCGTAGTCACGTATTTAGGATTCAGCACGGTTCAAGTAAGGAATTGACTGAATTGGTTAAAAGGTTAGTGCAGCAACAAAGTCAACAGGAAAAACCAGATCTACCTTCAGAACAAACCGGACCAAATATTGCACAGAAGGACCAGGTGGCCCAGTTTAGTAAACAGTTAAGCATAGAGTGTGATGAAAGGCTTAACGCCGTCGTTGTGTACGGAACTCCTACGGATATCCGCCAAATTCAGCAATTAATAGAACAATTAGATGTCGTATTACCGCAAGTCCGCATTGAGGTCATCATTGCCGAAGTTATTTTAAACAAAGGACAAGTAAGTGGTTTAGAATCGTTCGGTTACAATCATAACGGACACTTGAGTACCTTGAAAAATGTTACAATGCCTGCTTTATCTTCGGACAACAATAACAGTCCCTTTAGAATTTCTACATTAACTTTTAGACATTTCACTCTGGATACAATTGTCAATACGGCAAAAACAAATTCCAATGTATCCATTTTGTCAGCCCCTACTTTGTTAACAACGCATGCCAGAGAATCTTTGATTAAGATTTCTGAAACACGTCCGTATTTGAGCAGTGTACAAACAAAAAGCGATTCCAATGCTAACGCTGCTGATATTTCTAACAGTACAATTGAAAAAGTAGATGCAGGCATTGAATTGACGGTTAAGCCATTGATTGGAACCAAAGGTGTTGTGCAATTGGAGATCACGCAAAAAGTGGATAATTTTTCTCAAGAGTCGACGACCATTGGTTCCAACAATCTTTCTATGCCACATATTATGCGAAGAGAAGCTAAATCGTTCGTATCCATTCAATCGGGAGATGTGCTTATCCTTGGAGGGTTAAAGCAGAGAGAAATGATAGATCGCAAAAAACGTATGTTCTTATTGGGAGACTTACCTTTATTGGGCGATACCTTGTTTTCTGGAAAAGTAAAAGAAGAAGTCGTAAAAGAACTGATTATATTCATTCGTCCTTACATTTTGTCGGATGTTGACAGTGCAACGCAGGACACTAAAAAGTACATAGATCGTTTAAATTCATCCACGCAATCGGACATAAATGCGTACCTTGAAGATGGAAAATTAGTAAAAAGCAATGTTTTTGAACCAACGATACGTAAGTCGCAGCGGAAGAAACGGGCCAACAGGAGATCCCAATGCACTCACACACATCAGGCCATTGAAGCGGGTGCAGATTATCGCAGTGCAACTGCACAGTCAGATGTTGATTTGCATTCGACCAAGAAGCAATTAACAAAAAAAAGTAATTTTAAACCTGCGGTGCGTAAATCACATCGCACAAAAACTAGACCTGTATTGCACGCCAAACGTGCAAAATTTCAAAATGGCAGACAAATCCGTGGTAGTTAACCTAAACAATGGACCTAAAAATAAAAGTATGTTTTGGAAGAAGCGTATTACTTAAAATATGCGTTGCATTTGTATTGTGTGCATATAGCTTGTTGAATGCGGAGGACGACTGCAAAGAGCAGAGTCTAACTACCAATAGGGTATACGAAGAACTCATTAAAAATTCTCCTTTTATCCCTGCTTATTTTAGCCAGGGGGGAAATTCGGTTTCCACTTTATCGACATTGACGACGGCCGATTATCAATTTCACAGTGTTATGAAGATAGAAGGCGGTATTTACCATTTTGGCTTGACGGATGTTCACACGCACAAAGGGATTTGGATATCGTCTCGACGTGAAGACAACGATCCTAATTTACATGTACAGTTTTACGCTTACGACGAAAGTAAAGCTTTGTTAGTGTTGGAATTACCGGAGGGCTTGGTTCGAATACAAAGGGAAGTATTGCAAACTGAAGCGAAAACTTCTGCAATGCATGTGGGTGGAATAGGTGAAAGTATGATAGAAGATACTTCTGGTTTATACGATAATGAAGACGGCGATTGGAATGGTGAAGGATAAATATCAAAGTTGAGGGTATATTTTGCATGAATTTACAAAAGCATAGAGTTAAAATTCCATCGTTGTTAGAACGGTTAGACGAATCTCAAAAGCTCGCTTTACAAAAACTGTTAAGACACGAACGCTTGGATTATTTGGCAGAGATGTTAGATCGCTCAACAAATGTTGTAGGTAAATTGATCGCAGAAGAAAATGGTCTCGATTTTTTAGAAAATTTTAAGATAGCCAGTAATGCAACCACCCAAATACCCCTACGTTTGATCCACGAATATCAATGTTTACCCATTGAAATACAGAATGATTTAAATGCAGACAGTTTGCATCTAATTACCGTTTGGCCTCCCGATGCATCCATGGTCCGTTGGATCGAAGTAGTGTGTGGACGCAAAGCCATTTGGCATTTAACGGTTGCCCAAAATGTTGCCAACACCATTATTCAACATTTTGGTGTAGGTTCAGACAGTTTATCAGACAGCGACCTAGAGGGTACACGGACAGAGGAAGAAGAGGTAGAAGAAGACGAAGATGCTGCTATTATTCGTTTTGTGAATGAGATTATTGCCAAAGCAGTTACGGATCGTGCAACGGATATTCACTTTGAACCGCAAAAAAATTCCATCCAAATAAGATATCGCATTGATGGCCAATTGGTTCCCATTAAATTGCCGGAAAATTTGGTAAAATTTCAAGCAGCCATCATTTCACGTTTGAAAATTATGGCCCGTCTAAACATTTCCGAAAAACGTCGTCCTCAAGATGGAAGGATTCGTTTTACTTCAGGACCTTTTGAGTTGGACATTCGTCTGTCTACTTTGCCTACAATGTATGGAGAAAGTATCAGCTTACGTCTTTTAAGTCAAGGAAGTCGACCTGTGACTTTGGAAGATTTGGGATTGAGCTCTGAGGATTTAAAAGTCATTGATCACAATATTCGTAAGCCCCATGGAATCGTTTTAGTTACAGGACCTACAGGTTCCGGCAAGTCGACTTCTCTCAGTGCTTTTGTCCGTAGAATTAGAACCCCAGAACGACGTATAATTACCGTTGAAGATCCCGTGGAATATGAAATTGAAGGTGTTAACCAGTCGCAAGTACACGGTGAAATTGGTTTCAGTTTTGCCAGTGCACTGCGGCATATTTTACGACAAGACCCGGATGTTATCATGATTGGTGAAATTCGCGACAAGGAGACGGCCGATATTGCAATTCGCGCTTCTTTAACGGGACACTTAGTATTAAGTTCACTGCACACGAATGACGCCGCAGGTGGATTGACACGTCTCGTCGATATGGGTATTGAGCCATTTCTGATCACTTCATCGGTGGAAATGATTGTTGCACAACGCTTGGTGCGTCGCTTGTGTCCGCATTGTTCTGCGCCTGCCAATTTACCCGAACAAACCCTGAGTACGCAGTTGAATCAATTGGGAGTACATGAATCCGAAATCCAGTATGCATCTCAAGTGAAAAAAGCCGTAGGTTGTGATCAGTGCAGAAATTTAGGATATAAAGGGCGTGTCGGAATATTTGAAATTTTAAATATTAGCGAGGAAATCCATAAAGCAATTATTAAAAATAAATCTGCAAACGATATTAAAGAAATTGCCCTAAAAGAGGGTATGCGCACCTTGCAACAATCTGCGTGGAACCAGGTAAAATGTGGTTTTACGAGTTTGGAGGCTGCATTGCATTTTTCTGCAGGCGACTTGGAGGCGCCTGCTTCTAAGTAATAGGCAAAATGTTAAAATTTAAATATAAAATTGAGAGTAGAGAGAAAGAAGGTTTCATTTTTGCAAAAAACAAAAAGCAGGCACTGCAATTGTTAGTACGTCAAGGGATTCAGCCTTCCGATTTGGTGTTGATTGCAAAAGGGGTCGAAAAGGATCCTGCTGAAAGTGTTAAAAAGTTGAATTCCAAAATAGCGTTGCCTTTTCTGAAAAGAATTTTTCAATTACATGGGGCTGGATTGCCGATTGGCGATACGTTGAAAATCCTACAAACGCGTCTTCGCGATCAGAATCAGAAAGAATTAGCGGTTGTATTGTGGAAAGATTTAAGTGAAGGTAAGAGCTTGGGAGATGCTCTCAAAAATTATCCCAATGTTTTCGGGGAAGATATTATTTATCCCATTGAAGCTGCAGAAGTAACCGGAAATTTGGCACCTGTTTTCAAGGAGATTATTCATTTATTAACGGAACGTGAACAATTGAAAAAAAAGGTCCTAAGTGGTATGACTTATCCCACCATTGTTTCCATTGTTGCCATTATTGTGGTTGGTTTTTTCTTATTTTTTCTGCTGCCGCGTATTGAGCATATGTTAACTTCATTAGGTGGAGAGATGGCGCTCCCAGCACGTATTTTAATTGGGTTTTCTCACGCTTTACTTTATGGCTTCCCGGTAATTATTGTAGGCCTAGTGGTAAGTTATATTGCCATTCGATCTTGGCGAAAGTTTTCTGCCAGCGGAAAATTTAAGACGGATAATTTTGTCTTGAAATTGCCCATTGTAAGTACGCTGATTAGATATGTAGAAATTTGTAGGGTTTCGAATTTACTGTCTACGTTGTTGAGCAGCGGGGTAAATCTAACGGAAGGTATGCGTTTGACCGAAAAAGTAATTGGCAATAGCTGTCTGCGGAAATTGTATCAGGAAGCGCGCAATAAAATTAACGACGGTGTGGCCATGTCGGTAGCTTTCAAAGCTAAAAATGTCCCATTTTTTACCGATTTAGCTTTGGATATATTAACGGTAGGCGAAAGCACAGGCAACATGCACGAGAGTTTAAAGGAAGTGTACAGATTGCATAATGAGGAATTAGATGCGAAATTTCGTTTCTTAACCCATGCTATTACGTCCAGTGCATTGGGTTTTGCATTTTTCCTCGTTGGAGTTTTGGCGTTGGGTATCGTATCCAGCGTCATGCAATTCAGTAGTTCATTAAATTTGTAACTTTTTGCACAAAGAACTTGACCGTGGTGTAAAAAGACACATAGATTTAAAGCAGTTTAATTACAAGGGAGCATAAATGTCTGTTGAAGTAAGAATACGCAAAGGTGAGCCTCTGGAAAAAGCATTGCGTCGCTTAAAAAAGAAGTTGGATCGTGAAGGGATCTTGCGTTCAGTAAAAGCGAAACGCTATTTTGAAAAGCCTTGCGAAATAAGACGCCAAAAAGAAAAAGTAGCTGCATTCAATAATATGTTACGTCGAAAACGTGATGCTGCTTAGTATTTTTCTGGTTATCAGTAGGTTTTTTTGAATTAAAAGCATATATACTGGAGAGGAAGTTGTTGTGTGCTTTTATAGGTCCAAACTTCGTTCAAAAGATGTGTGAGGTAAGGTGAAAACGAGTTTATTTGCCCATAGGAAATTTTTAATAGGATTTTTCAATGCAATTGGGATCACTTCACTTCCAGTCTTTAATACCGTAAGGGGATTAAATTTTTTGTGTAACCGAATAATTTTTTTAAATTTTGGATTTAGTAAGGGTAAGTTTGCCCTAAAGTAGGGTTAAAAGCATGACTTTAACACTTTCACAAACAAAAGGTTTACTAAAACGACTCGCTATGCATCCAAAACGCAAGTGGGGGCAAAATTTCCTTGTGGATTCTTCATTTGTAGAACGCTCGTTAAAATGGGCTCAAATCAAACCGGACGATGTCGTTGTTGAAATTGGACCCGGTTGTGGTACTTTAACCGGTGATTTGATTCAGACGAAAGCGCGTGTCTTTGCCATCGAAAAAGATCCTATTTTATTTGGACATATTCGTAATACTTGGAATACGGTATGTATTATTTGTGAGGATGCAGTTCAATATCCCATTGGATTGTACAATACCGATGATACCGGTTATAAAATAGTTGCAAATTTACCTTATGCAATCGCCAGCGTTTGGCTGGATCGTGTCTTAGAGTTACCACAATTGCCCATGCGAATGGTTTTAATGGTACAAAAGGAAGCGACTGATCGGTGGTTTTCCAGAGAAAATTCAAAAAAATTTTGTCCATTATCTATTTTTTTACAATCGACTTATCAGTTGGAAAATAAATGTACGGTTGCGAAACGATGCTTTTACCCTCAACCTAAGGTTGATTCCACGTTATTGAGTTTAGTTAAACGACCTCAGGTTTTTATATTTGAACGATCCTGCAAACAATTTATACGAAACGTATTCGTACATAGGAGACAGCAGATAGGTCACGTGTGTAAAGAATTGCAATCTACTTATGCGCATGCTTTGATAACTTTTCTACAGAAGAATACCATCGATTTATCTTGCAGGGCCGAATGCCTACCGATGGATGTTTGGCAACGCTTTGCCACAAGTCATTTGCAAGCGGATTGTTTTGCAAATGTGCTGTCGGAATTTTAAACCTCAGCAAGCACTTATGGATTCACATTAGAAATTGAAGAAATAAATGTTGTTGAAAATTTTTTTAAAGAATTGTAAACTTTAAACGATATAAGTACATATGCAGATAAATCTAAAAAGCTTTCGTGGTGTCTACACAGCTCTGGTGACTCCCTTCAATAAGGGAGTTGTAGATTTTGATTCATTGCAAAACCTTGTGGATTATCAATTAAAATTTGGCATTAATGGCTTGGTTCTAATGGGAACTACGGGAGAAAATGTAACTTTGGACGACGAGGAACGTACTAAAGTTTTAGAATTTGTTATAAAAAAGGTTGATCATCGTATTCCCATTCTTGTAGGAACCGGGTCCAATTGTACCCGCAAAGCGGTTCAGTACACGTGCGAAGCAGCGGCATTGGGTGCGGATGGAATGTTGGTTGTGGCACCTTACTACAACCGCCCAACTCAGCCTGGAGTATACATGCATTTCGAGCAAATTGCCATATCGACCACAAAACCCATTTGTTTGTATTCGATACCCTCTCGCTGTGGTATAGAAATTGGAGTCGAAACAATTGCGAAATTACGCGAAAAATACAAACATATTATCGGTATTAAAGAAGCCGGGGGGTCGTGCAATCGGGTTTCGCAAATTGTAAAGGCTTTGGACAAGGATTTTTGCGTATTTTGTGGAGATGATTTACTAACGCTCCCTTTCTTTGCGTTGGGTGCACGTGGTGTTATCAGTGTTGCATCCAATTTGGCCGTTAAACCATTGGTAAAAATGATGGACTATGCTTTGTCGAATGATCTAGAAGCAGCAGCCGATATTAATCGTTTATTTTATCCATTTTTCAGAGCTTTAACCATTGAAACAAACCCTGTTCCCATTAAGCAGTTTTTGTACAGAGCTGGATTAATTGCGAGTCCGGAAGTTCGTTTGCCCTTAAGTCCTTTATTGGAAACAAGCGTAGACCTTGTAAACGACGTTTTTGATTCCTTGCATGGTAAATACTAACCTACATTTAATTATTTCTGGGTTCGGTGGCAAAATGGGGAAATGCATACGTGCCTTGTTGGCAGGTACGCCTGCCCACGTTTACGATGCACGTCATTGTTTGAGCGATTGCCTGCAGCCTTTGGTATGGGTGGATTTTAGTAACTCTAACGCATTTGAACAAATACTTGAAAATGTTCAGAAGAAAGCGTGTCCCTTAGTCATGGGAACGACAGGATTATCCAAGGCACAAATGCGTCAATTGGTTCAGTTATCTAAAAAGCAAGCAGTTGTGTACGATTCTAATTTCTCGATCGGTGCCAATATTCTTAAAAAATTGGTGCATCAGGCGGGTTCAACGTTGAAAGATTTTAGTGTTACGATTTTCGAAGCGCATCACAGTACAAAAAAGGATCAGCCAAGTGGAACGGCAAAAAGTCTACGGCAAGTTTTGCTATCGGAACAACGTAAGCGAATTCCTATTTTATCCCTCAGAGGTGGGGGTATTCGCGGTGAACATTCGGTCATTTTTTCCGGCATGGACGAAATGCTATCGCTTAAACATGAAGTTTTAGATCGAAAAGTGTTTGCGCAAGGTGCTTTATGCGCGGTCGAATGGATAATTCGAAAAAAACCTTCACACGGCTTATTTAATATGCAAGATGTTCTAGCAGCATGATTGCATTTGTGGAAGGTGTTTTAATTGAAGTTGGTGAAAGTTTTTTGGTTTTAGATGTACATGGCATAGGGTATGAATTGATCGTCAATCATGCTTCAAATGTATTGCGTTTGGGAGAAACTTACAAATTGTATACAGCAGCCATTTATAAAGAAGATAGTCAACAATTGTACGGCTTTTGGGAGCCTTCGCAAAGGAATTTTTTTAGACTGCTTGTTGGCAAAGTAAACGGTATTGGTCCTAAGTTAGCCATGTCTATTTTAGCTTATTTCCCCATGGATGATTTGTGTCAAATGATTCTTTCTGAAAATTTTACGCTTTTATCCCAATGCCCCGGTGTTGGCAAAAAGACGGCCCAAAGGCTCATTTTAGATTTGAAGGATTTTCTAAAAAAGCAATTGGCTCTAGGGAAAAGTAATGTGACGACCACTTTACTGCCTCATATTCATAATGACGTAATTGCAGCATTGATGGCTTTAGGGTATGCTAGAAAACAAGCGGAAAAATTGTTTGAAGATGCATCGCAGCAATTGAACACGGAAGATTCGGTTGAAAGCATCTTGAAAAAAATTTTCTCTCAACGCGGTAATATTTGATTGTGCATCCGAACGAAGTATTATCTAAAAATATCGTATTTGTGCGGTAAGTTACCATTGAAACGAGAAAATGCGTTGTATGTTTGCATTTATAAAAGTAAATACAATAGCTTTTCAAGAGAAAGGAAATGGTTATAAATAAGAGATGTGAAGATGACAAATTACTTGGGAGCACTCGACATTGGATCGGAAAATACTACATTTTTGCTGGCCAAAGTTGACAATACGATCAATTTGGTAGATTACGTTGATTTCCCAAGTCAAGGTGTACGCAAAGGAACCATTGAAGATTCAAAGACTCTAACACATGCGCTCAAAGATGGATTGAGTCCATTGAATAAAAAATATGCAACACTCCCTGTAGCCATTTGCTTATCTCAAACGGGAAGTCATGTACGCAGCATCCATTATGCGGCCAATTTGCCACTTACGGGATTTAATCACGTCATTGAAGAACAGGATGTTATCGCCGTTGACCGATTGGCCATGGAGAAAAAACTACCCGAATATCAATTGTTTCTCCATCATTTTAAACAATACTATACCGTTGATAACAGCGTTATTGGCAATCCGTGCGGCCATTCGGGTAACCAATTAAGCGTCCACTATTGCGGACTTTTGGGGGATACGCAGGCCATTAAGGATCATATTTATATATCAAATCAGTTTGGTTTCCACGTAAAAGAGCTCGTTTTTTCAGGATTAGCTTCCGCCTTGGCAACGACAACGGCCATTGAAAGGGAAAATGGCGTATGCGTCATTGATATAGGCTCCGAAATGACAGAATTCATTGCATTAAAACATCAATGTCCCTTTGCATTAGGGACGTTACCCGTAGGTGGCAAAAATTTTACTTACGATCTGTGCTCAGGGTTACGCATGCATTTGGATGACGGAGAACACCTTAAAATAAAACAAGGGATCCCGCAAATTGAAATGGATAATCAAGAAGAAGACTTTTGGATGGTTGGCAATCAAACAATTGGGGATAAAAAGGTTAAAACCAAAAATGTACGCGTTGTCCTTCAGGCAAGAGCGCAAGAACTCTTCGATTACATTCAAAAAAGTTTAAAGTCAGCGCATCGCGAAGGGGAACTTTTGGCAGGTTGCGTCTTAACGGGTGGTGGAGCGCTTTTAAAAAATATCGAAAAAACAGCGACACAAGTATTCCAATGCGATTGTTACGTACGTGGCCCTTTGACCGTAACAGATGAAAAACTACAATCTCCCAACTACGCAACCTGTTTTGGGTTGTTATGCTACGCATTGCAGCAGAGACTCTGTTCTTCTAAAAAATCAGCGCGTTTGCCTTTGTGGAAACGTTTATCTTCTTGGTTTTCTTAAAAAATTCTTGCAATACAACATCTCGCTTTTATGCGAATGTCATTTGTATACTATCATTTGATTTTAACGATGGATGCACGCAGCACATTCTATTGTAAATAAACAACCTAAAAGCCGTATGTTTGCCGACAAATCAAGTGTGGTGACCTCCTTTGGGTAACTACGTTAAGCTAAACTTTACTCTCGTTAAAAAATTTCCCCAACGAGAAAGTTTGTAAATAGCATTCCAAGTCGATGCTGCGTTTCACGCCACCACTTGCAAAATCAGCTTTGCCACCACCATTGGCTCCTAAGGGTTGCAATAGCCGCTGAATCAATGCTGCTGCCGTAAATCCTTTTTGAATAGCTTTTCCTGAACAAAAAACAAATACAAACCCCTTTTGCGCTTGTTCTCCAAATGAGCATAAAATATCCGGCTTTTGTTCATTAAAATACTGTTTGCTAAGATTTTTGAGCATATGCGCGTCTACGGATTGTAGTGCGAATCGAACGCAACAGAGCGTATTGCAAGTGACCGTTTCGGCAACAAGTTGACTGGAAGTCTTTTGTAATACTTGCTGATACCGCTTTTCTACTTCGATCTTTTGTTGCTGCAGCAATTGAAGTCGTTCCTGGAGCTTTTGCAACGGGCAATCCATCATTTTTTCCAATTGTCGTACGCAGGTAATATAAGTGTGGATGTACTGCATTGCATGTACACCCACGGTAGCTTCGATCCGTCGAACACCCGCTGCTACAGCGCTTTCTTGTTTAATTTTCAATATACCTAAGTCTCCCGTACGCGTTGCATGGGTACCTCCGCACAGTTCTTTGGAGCAGTTTAAGATTTGAACAACGCGTACCATATCACCGTATTTGTCACCAAAAAATGCTAAACAGTCATTAGGTTTTTGATCAAAGGGTACTTCAAAGGTACTAATGGGAAGATTTTCAAAAACTTTTTCGCAACATAGTCTTTCTACATCGGCAATGGTTGCTTCGCTAAGCTTTTCAAAGTGAGAAAAGTCAAATCTGAATTGATCTGCTTGTACCCAAGATCCGGCTTGCTGAACGTGTTGTCCCAATATTTTTCGTAATGCCCAATGCAGTAGGTGGGTTGCCGTATGGTGGTTGGAAATATGCTTACGCCGTTCGATGTCGACGGATAAAATAACGGGTGTATGTTGGTATTTAATGATCTTTGAATAGGGTAAGGCAACTTGGTGCAAAATGATTTGATTCTGATAGCGTGTGTTTACAATTTCACCCGCAGTACCGTCTTGAAAGATTATACGGCCACTATCACCCATTTGACCTCCTTTTTCGGCGTAAAAAGGGGTAGATGCTGTAATGACATAACTCACGTTTGTATCTTGTACGCAATCGTTGATTGTGCTTTCGTATCCAGTACAATCGCTGAGATTGTATCCAACAAAATGCGTTTTAAGTGAATCATTTTCTTGCAGGGCAATCGTCGTTTTCTTAAGAGCCGCTTTGGAACGTCCTTTTTGTTCATGCATGCATACATTAAATTGTGTTGTATCTACGGTAATTCTCTTCTCTTTGGCCATTAATTGCGTTAAATCGAGCGGAAATCCATAGGTGTCGTAGAGTAGGAATGCCTGATCTCCACTTAAGTATGCACTATCGCAAGTCCATTTTTCGAACAAATGAAGGCCTTTTTGCAGGGTTATTTTAAATGCCTGTTCCTCATTATTTAAAACGGTTTTAATGGTCTCTGACCGTTTAAGGAGTTCTTTAAAAAAGCCGCACATATGTTGGGAAACGATGTGAGAAAGATCGGCAAAAAATCCGTTGGGTAAATTTAATTTTTGTCCAAAAAGGATAGCTCTTCGAATGATACGTCTTAAAACGTAGTGACGTCCTTCATTGCCCGGTAAAATACCATCCGCAATCGCAAATGTTAACGTCCTGACATGATCGGCAATAATACGAAAAGCGCAATCTCTTAGAGTATCTGCATCGATAGTGTCTTGAGAACCTGCAGCAATGCGGCCGCCGTATTTGTAACCAGACCATTGTTCCAATTGACGCAGTAGAGGAGTAAACAAATCGCTGTCGTAATTGGATGGCGTTCGAGAAAAGTCCTTAAAATTTTGCGTGGTTGAAAACATTCCAGCGATGCGCTCAAATCCCATGCCGGTATCCACAAATTTATTTTTGAGCAACTCGAACGTACCGTTGGGTAATGCATTGTATTGCATGAAAACAAGATTCCAAATTTCCATGCAGCGGGCATCCTCCTGATTGACCCAACGTCCTTGCGTATCGCCTTCGGGCGTCAGGTCCATATGGATTTCCGAACATGGACCGCACGGTCCCGTATCACTCATCATCCAAAAATTATCTTTTTTACTACCCATTAAAATGTGTACGCTAGGATCCATACCTTCCGCCAAAAAAATCTTTTCCCACAATACGTAGGCTTCCTCATCAAAGTTTGCAGGTTCGCCCATTTCAGGTCGATAAACGGTTGCATACAAGCGTTCTTTGGGGAAATGCCAAACTTGGGTCAAAAGCTCCCAAGCCCATAGAATGGCCTCTTCTTTAAAATAGTCTCCCAAAGACCAATTACCAAGCATTTCAAAAAACGTGTGATGGTAAGTATCAAATCCAACTTCCTCTAAATCATTATGCTTACCACCTGCCCGAATGCATTTCTGCGCATCGGCAATACGCTTGTATTGAGGACATCTCTCGCCTAAAAAATAGGGGACGAATGGATTCATTCCGGCATTGGTAAATAATAAATTAGGTGTTTCCGGCAGCAAAGAACTTGAATCAACAATACGATGTCCCTTACTTTCAAAAAAATTGAGAAAACTTTGCCTAATTTCGTTGGATTTCATACGTATTTTACACCTATATCTTCAAGTTTAGGATGGCAACTTTTTTAGATATATAAGTGGTCAAACTTAAAGCCACTTTCTGCATTAGCATGTTTTAGGACTCTACAAACATGCCTGCAGTCGTTTGAAATTAACTTTGTAAATTGTAGATATTCGGCCGTATTTTTGAAATTCCATTGTGGCCATCAATTTTTACGTGGTGCCACTCTATTTTGTTAGGTTAAGAGAATGAACAATACCAATATTTTCAAAATACTTTAAATAACAAGGGTACTCATTTGACTTTCATTCTGGTAGCATTTTTTAGACTATTAAGATTTTACTCAAGTTTTAGGGGTTGTTGGGGGAAGCTCTTAATAGTATCGGTTTTCCCATGGGGCTACGGCAGACTCTGGAAAGATGCAACGCATGCGATCATTATTATAGGAACCGATATACTTTTCTCCAATACTTGATTTGAATTTATTATAACATTTGTTCCAATCGGCGGTTCCCGGTTTGATACCTATGAGTGACACACACATGCTGTTATAAACACAATCTAAATCGTAATGACCTTGACCCAACGGCCTACGACTCCACCGACGTGCGTGACCACCTTGACCACGATTTGGATCTATCAAGTGTCTAGGTACAAATGGAAGTAACTTATCGGATATATCATCCCACACGTTCGGAGGCCATTCGTTAAAGATGAGGTAATGAGCGCGGCAAGCTTTGAGGATGCCCAACGTATCTTCGAGCGTTGCGTTGAGTCGAAAATCTTCGGTCGCTTTCTTAAAGCCTGGAACGGCAATGGCGGTCAAAATAGCCACAATGCATAACGCAACGATAACTTCGATGAGCGTAAAGCCGCTACGTCTTACGAATACAGATGAACACTTCGGTACTCGGCCAAGTTCAGATGCCCTCGAGCACCTTAATACTCGATCCCGTACCGACGCCCGGAGGGGAACCGATGTCTTAGGACACCTCGCCGCTTGACCGGGAACCGCCTCAGGATGCTCCGTTGAAGTTAAGCGGTCAGACGTCTTGAGTCTTGAGTCTTGAGTCTTGAGTCTTGAGTCTTGAGTCTTGAGTCTTGAGTCTTGAGTCTTGAGTCTTGAGTCTTGAGTCTTGAGTCTTGAGTCTTGAGTCTTCACTGCTGAATCATTATATCCTTTCCTTACTACCTCTGTCAAGGGGTTTTCATGAGGTTTTGGATGTTTTTAGGGCGTTCAATGCAACGGCCAAAGCAGGTTCATCTTGTGGTAAAACCGTTTGTTACAGACCCAAGTTGGTAGTGGTAAGGTGGGTGTTGGGTTCCCCGGGATATATGCGTTTGCACCTAACTTTCCAGAGAATTTCCAAAAGCTTTTAAATTAGACCTCCCATATGGAAGCCATTTTATTAAGCCAAATACCATCCGTTGAATAATTAATTACCTCTCCTTTTTATACTTTCCGTTAAACGGCGATGTATAGGCAACCAATGGCCTCGTTAAGTAAACTGCGCCGAGAGCCATGACTAGCTAACTTGTATCGGAGGTTGAATTTTACGATGCATTGCCTGTCTGTGGTCTTGTAGTAGCTTCAAAGGTATATTTTATTATCTCGTTACGCTCAATCCACGTTTAACCCTACGTCGGATATTTCGCCGGACATAAATATATTGGCGTAAAATTCCATTAGGGGCAATGGAAGCCCATAAAGGGCAGTAAAGTTTGTATCAGAAAGACTGAATGAGGGCATCAAAGGTGCACACCGAGCTTTATATCGCGTAATAATCCCTCTAACGCCGCATGGATACATTTCTGTGTTCATCGAAGTATTAGAAACATTAGCAGGCATGCAAGCCGTGAGACAACATCTTCAAAAAGCCCTGACTGCAAGCTAGGATGATGAAGACAGTGCGATCACGGCAAATCCGGTTTTATTCATAGACCTAGATTGCAGTGATAAACCCAATTGCAAGTAAGTTGCCAAACGAAAACGAAAGTTTTCCATTCTACGAAAGTGTTCTAGAAAAAACAACTAAGTCCGTAGAGTTATGGCTTACAACTCGCAGCTGCGGTTACCATAAATTGCGACAATATAGTCATTATTTCTTAATGTAATGCCGACATGTGTTCGACAATCAATCATTAACATGCGAGGATTTTACCGACTTTCACACATTGCTTAGAAAACTACCTTTCAAAAGTCCAAGGCACTCAAGCGCATTCACTTCCATTTGAGCATATAACATCTAGATTCGAAATTGAAGCCTTTGAGTTTTAGAGTACTATAGAATCCTAAATTGAGACTTATTTTTCCAATTTGGGTTTTACGGTGATAAAATTCAGCAAATAAGTGCAAAATAAGATAAAATAAATGTTGACTCAAAAGCAAAAGATTTTCGGAATGAGTTCCCTGTAAAATTGCGAGCGTAGCTCAGTTGGTAGAGCACCACCTTGCCAAGGTGGACGTCGAGGGTTCGAATCCCTTCGCTCGCTCCAGGTTTGTTTAAATTAACTTTTAAGAATAGGTATATGAAGATGAAGACGTATGCTAGTGTAAAACCCGGAGCGAACGGACTATGGATGCTCGGGGACCAATAATCCAAGTTAGAAATTTAAGTAAGTATTGTCAGGAGGGTCCTATTTTAAAGGCTGTGAGTGTTAATATTGAACAAGGAGATTTGGTTTCTATTATCGGTCCTTCGGGATGTGGAAAGTCTACATTTTTGCGTTGTTTAAACGGCATGGAAAGTTTGGACAGCGGGTACATCAACATCGACGGTATTTCCCTTAGTCAGAAATCTTCAACAAGATTTTTAGGGCGCGATTTTCATCAAAAAACGCATGCATTGCGCCAGCATGTAGGTATGGTATTCCAATCTTTTAATTTGTTCCCTCACAAAACTTTATTGCAAAACGTTATGCTTGCACCTCGAATCGTGCAAAAAAAGGCCTCAGAAGAAGCCGAAGATATTGCCTTAAAGTTTTTAGATAAGGTTGGATTAAGGCACTTTGCCCACCGATACCCCTTTACCTTATCTGGAGGCCAACAACAACGTGGTGCAATAGCGAGGGCATTGGCATTGTCTCCCAAGGTCATGTTGTACGATGAACCAACCTCTTCCATCGATCCAGCTCGCGTGGACGAAGTTCTGGAAGTTATGCGAGACCTTGACAAAGAAGGTATGACGCAAATGATTGTAACCCACGAAATGCGTTTTGCGCGTGATGCCTCAGATTACATTATTTACATGGAGCAAGGAGAATTCATTGAAATTTCCGATGAAGATGAAATTTTTATCGCTCCCAAAGACGAACGTACACGGCAATTTTTAAAACATTTTATGTAAACAATTTTCTTATGTCTCAATTCGTTAGGTTTACATCTTTAATCCACATATTCGGTATCATGGGATGTGTTTGTGGAGAAACAAAGCCTCTAAAAATTTTGCGCTGGGGGGCCGATGTAGAATCGGGAGTTCCAAACGTTTTTTACGATCCTCAGCAGCCGTCAAAAATCACCGGATTTGAGTACGAAATTGCAGCAGTCTTAGCAACAACCATGCACGCTCAATTGGAATTTCATGCCAATGATTGGGAAATGTTAGTCCCCGGTTTGCAACGTCACGAATACGACCTATTATTAAATGGCATCGAGCGCAACACTTGGCAACGCTTTACGGATAAAGCGGATATTCGACTATCCATCCCTTATTATATTACTCATTTACAACTCGTTGTCGCATCTTCATCTCCATTAAAATACTTTTCGGAATGCGAAGATAAAACGATCGGAATCCTCAAGCAATCTTGGCACGCCGAAAACGCTTTAAAACGCTTTCATAACACGCAAATCGTTATTTACGACGACGAAGTAAAGGCTTTTGCAGATTTATCTAACAAACGACTCGATGGAGTTCTATTGGATTATCCAGAATCTTTTTATTATGCAGCCGTTGACAAAAGTGTGCGGTTGATTGATGATCCCATCTCTCGTCTGGAATACGCCGTTATGGTTAGAGCTGAAGACGCAGATTTACTGGAAAAAATTAATAAAGCCTTGAGTACACTTATCCACAATGGGCAATTACGCTCTGTTTTGGAACGTTGGAATTTGTGGAATGCAGCAACGGCAGCCTATTTCCATGCAACACCTACGGCAAACAGTCCGGCAATCGCATTCGATCAATACGTTGCCACCGTGCAATCGAATCAAAAACAATGGGGCCACTTTTACCTTCAATGTTTACCTATATTAGGAAAAGCCGCTTGGACAACATTGAAATTGTCTCTTACGGCTATGTTTTTTGCCATGATTGCCGGTTTTGGTTTGGCCGTCGCGCGTATTTACGCAATCGGCCCCATACGCTTACTGGCGACTGCGTACGTGGAGTGCGTACGTGGCATTCCTTTATTGATTCAGTTGTTATTCATATTTTATGGACTTCCGACTTTGTCTAAACATTTACCGGATCCCATAAGTCATTGGATCTGCTTTTCTCCCTTCTTAGCGGGCGTCATTGCATTGGCCGTCAATTATTCTGCCTACGAATGCGAAATTTATCGCGCTGGATTACTATCGGTACCCCGGGGACAAATGGAAGCTGCCAGAGCCCTAGGTATGTCGCATACGCAGGCGCTTTGGTACGTCGTTTTTCCGCAAGCTATTCGCATGGTTATCCCTCCCGTAACCAACGATTTTATAATGCTGTTGCAAGATTCTTCGTTGGTATCCATGATAACGATCGTTGAATTGACACGTGCTTACCAATACTTGGCAGCCACCAATTTCAACTATTTTGGGACAGGTCTACTGGTTGCTGGCGTTTATCTTGTCATTGGCTTCCCTTTTGTTTGCTTAGCGCGCCGTTGTGAAAATCGCTGCAACTTAAAAAAATACCCATACAAGTAATGCAATTTTTCAATCGATATACGGGTACACTGCAGGAAGAAAAAGTCCCCAGCGAGTCCATCCTACGATGGCTTTACAAAACAAAAGTGGGACGTTACTTCCTTCAGACATTTGTTCGAAATGCCTGGATGTCTAAAATTGTAGGCTGTTGGATGAATACGCGCCTAAGCAAATACAAAATTCATTCTTTTGTAAAAAACTATGGCATCTGCCTGGATGACTTTGAGAAAAAATTAAACGAATACGAGCATTTTAATGACTTTTTTTGTCGAAAATTTAAAGTGGGGAAACGAAATTTTAACAACTCGGAAGAAATTATCTGCTTCCCAACGGATGGAAGGCATTTGGGATTCAATCACATAGAAGACTCTGCAGCATTTTTTATAAAAGGAGAGTCTCTTTGTTTAAAAAAATTACTGGGAACAAGTCAATCGACACACAATTTTAAAGATGCAAGCATGATCATCAGTCGATTGAGTCCTGTGGATTATCATCGGTTTCATTTTCCCATAGAAGGTATTCCAAGTCAAAGTCGATGCGTTAATGGATATCTCTATTCCGTACATCCGCTGGCTTTAATGAAAAACGTTCTTACGTTTACGCAAAACAAACGATGGGTTTGTATTTTACGGCACGAAATCTTAGGCGATGTGGCGCTCATCGAAATTGGGGCAATGGGCGTAGGATCAACGGTCCAAACGTATCCTCCAAATCGATTTGTCAAAAAAGGGGAAGAAAAAGGTTATTTTCTCTTTGGAGGATCCACCGTCATTACGCTATTAAATTCTAAAAAAGTCAAATTGGCAGACGACTTACTTGAGCAAACCCGTCGCGGATACGAATTGTACGCGTATTGTGGCGATGTACTCGGTCGTATCATTTAAGCATATATCCAGCGGTTACCCTGCAAGTTTTTTCAAGACTAAGCACATTTTAACAATCTGTATTTTAAAGTAGAACAACACCCATAAGGGCAAATAAAATTAGGGAAAGATTGTAATGCAGAAAAGTGGGTATGCACGTATCGTAAATGTGATGGTGTTGGCCATCGGCATTTAACCCCGAAGTGGGCCCTAAAGTCGTATCCGAAGTGGGGGACCCGGCATCTCCCAAAGCGGAAGCTGCCGCCATTAATAAAATGGTTTGTTGAGGTGAGAAATGCATCTTTATGCAAATGGGTACAAACACGGTGGCCAAAATGGGAACCGTTCCAAAAGATGTTCCTATACCTATCGTAATCAATAATCCGATCAATAGTATCACAAGAGCGGTCAATAATTTACTTTCAGGCAAAAAGGTCGTCAAGGTTGTTACCAAAGTTACGATACCGCCAGTCGTTTTTAAGACGTTTGCAAATCCAGCCGCAGCCAACATAACAAATGCAACAAATCCCATCATGTAAATCCCTTCGCTCATCAGTTGATCCATCATGTTGTGCTCGACAGCTCTCAGTAAAAAAATAATACTTAGTCCAACGAGGGCTCCCAATGGAAGAGAATGCGTTAATAATTGAATTATAAAAGTCACCAAGATGGCCAACAGAATGACATAGTGGCTTTTGTTCATCTGAGAACGCGGCATACCGTCTTCTTGTTCTTCTAGGTTTCCAACGTTTGAATAAATACGCGGCTTGCGGTAAGAAATGAACACTGCAATGAATAAACCTACCGTCATGGCTATTCCTAAGATGAATGTAGACTGCCAAATTGCGCTGCGTTGTACGGGCATACCATTTTGAATCATGTTGTCGGCAATTAAATTTTGAAAAATGATGCCAAATCCGGCAGGTATTGCGATATAAGGCATTTTTAGTCCAAACGCCAATATGCAGGCAATGGCACGTCGATCTATTTTCAATTGGTTCATGGTTCTCAAAAGCGGTGGAATCATCATGGGAATAAATGCAATGTGAATGGGAACAATGTTTTGTGAAGCGATGGCCACCAAGGTCAGTATTCCGAACAACCCATAGGTTCGATTTTTAACAATGCGCGTAATCGTTTCGGATAACATTTTAGAAAAGCCTGTGTGTATCATGGAAGCTGCGAAAGTACCCAGCAAAATATAACTGAGGGCCGTTTCCGAATTGTCGCCCATGCCCGCAATAAAAGCATCCATGATACGCGTAATTTGCATCCCTGAAAGCAACCCTGCCGCCAAAGCAGAAATCAAAATAGCCAACAAGACGTTAATGCGTCTCAGGCATAAAACGCACAGTAGGCCAATTGATAAAATAACGGGACTTAACAACACTGTTTTCATGAAAATAAGCCAAACATTATGTTTCTATCTTTACATCTATGCTGTCAAGGATCCATTAAAATTTTAAGCGAGTCGTGCAAAGGTCAAGTTTTCTGCTTTGGAAATTGGGAAGTATAGGTAGATATCGTAAGTTGTGAGCGTATTAGTTTAAAGGGAAAGGCATTTGTATGATGATTTGTTGAGATATTATACGTTCACAAAATTTTGGAGGCAGTAGCACATTGCTTAAAGGATCGATATTGAAAGAACAAAAGACCTTATTGCCAGATTGATTTAGAAAACATATCGAAAATACTTGACAAAGGATAGGCCATTTATGATCTTATGTGACATAGATTTTAAATAAGGGAAATAGATGAAAAAAACAATAAGTACATTTATAAAGGCGAGTGTTGTTACGGCATGTGTGATGGGAGTGGTCACCTTAAACGCCTGGTGGTGTCAGCATTGTCAACGGAATCACCGGGGTCGAGTTTGTCCCGTAACGGGAAATACGCAGTACGGCTGTGGACCTGCCTACGGTTGCTGGGAACGAGACGTAGATTCGGATGACGAGGAGGTATTTATACAGGACATAATGAGACGTCGCCAAGCACGTGCCCAAGAGAGAGAAGACAAGATTTTTAACCATTTGAGGCGTCATGGAAGCGTAGCGGAATTGAACCGTTTTGTAAGGAAGACGCAAGAGGTAGTTGAAAATAGAGGATTTCGTATGGTTGTGGATGGAGGAGGCTTTTTTCAAGTGGTTCCCCAAGGGCCACTACCAGGCGGCTTTCGTATCGAAGTAGTACGCGGTAACGATGTACCCCCTCCCCCTTACGGTTGCCATCATCCTTTCGGAGCTTATGGCTGCGCGGATGAATTTGGTCCCGTTTTTGATTTCCCAGGATTTGGCTGCCATGAGGACTTTGTACCTCCCCCTCCTCCGTATGGTTATGGTTGTTACCCAGATCGTGACTATTACGGCTGCGGTGATCCATATTATGGTTGTCATCATCATCATTTTGGAGATTACGGTTGTAGATATTAAATCCTTATCTCATACCTTCTTCTACAACATGCTACCTCCAAGGTAGCATGCTTGCTTTTTTAACAAAATGGGAAA
>JAITJL010000021.1 GCA_031278975.1 Puniceicoccales bacterium | reverse complement strand
GTCGATTGTCGATTGTCGATTGTCGATTGTCGATTGTCGATTGTCGATTGTCGATTGTCGATTGTCGATTGTCGATTGTCGATTGTCGATTGTCGATTGTCGATTGTCGATTGTCGATGACTGCTCATAAAAATTATAATTTTTCATGTATTCAGCTTTTGTCAAAACAAAAACGACATTTTGTCGACCATGCATTTTAAGCCTTCTTCTAGGTTAACAGTTGGATACCACCCCAATAAACGTTTCGCCTTTTCAGTATTTGCAAATGTATGCATCATATCGGATGCGTTGAAGGGATGATGTTCAACCATAGCTTTTTTATTCAAATAATATTCCAATAAACTTATCATTGCATGGATCGTATGCGGATGTTCGTTGCCGAGATTAATGATCTCGTAACCTAGCGGTTTGCTAGCCAAGATAATGCCGCGTGCAATGTCGTCTATAAACGTAAAATCTCGCGATTGCATTCCATCCCCGTTCAATGGTAATGCTTTTCCGGCCACGATGCACTTCATAAATTTGTCCGGACTCATATCGGGACGGCCATAGGGGCCGTATACGGTAAAACAACGCAAAATGGATACATCAATCCCATACAAGTGATGATACGTATAACACAACATTTCGGCCGCTTTTTTGGAAGCCGCGTAAGGCGAAATTGGCTCATTGACCGGTAAAGTTTCCACAAACGGCATTGTTTGCCCTGCGTACAAAGAGGATGTGGATGTAAAGACCAACTTTTGAGTCTTGTGAACGCGCATGCATTCCAGTAAATTAAGTAATCCGAGTACATTGGTGCGAATGTAGATGTCGGGCGTTTCTAAACTTGCACGCACTCCGGCGCGCGCCGCAATATTATAGACAACGTCGAATGCATGTTGGTTAAACAAATCCTGCAAAAATATCTTATCCTCAATATCCGCTTTCAGGAACGTAAAATCACCTTTTAAAACTTCGATGTTTTTTAGTCGAAAACGCTTCAACTGCGGATCGTAATAATCATTCAGGTTATCAATTCCCATTACGGAGACATTATCGTTCAGGAGAAGTTCTGTCACTTTCGATCCAATAAATCCAGCACAGCCTGTTACCAATACTTTCATGAACACGTATTTTGCACAGTTTGAAATATTGCGGCATTGACGGCGTGGATATCAAACTTTTTTTCGGCTAACTTACGACCGGCCAATCCCATCGAGTGTAACAATTCTGGCTGCCGAATAATTTTTTCCATAGCATTCAAAAGTGCTTCCGTACTGCGTGCTTGTATTTTAAAACCATTTTCGCCATCCGTAACGGTTTCCTTGCACCCTACATTGTCCGTCGTAATGACGGGTCGTCCGCAAGCCAACGCTTCCAACAATGCACGCGGAACTCCCTCACGGTAATAAGAAGGGTATACAAACACAGAACTCTGGCTCATTTGTTCAGCCATCTGTGAACAATAGCCTATGTATTCTATGATGTTTGCGTAATGTTTTAATTGTTCTTCCGTAATAGCCGATGGATTCGTATCAATATTACCAGCCAACACAAAACGCACGTGCGGATACTTTGTTTTCAGCTGTCGAGCCGCCTCAACGTAATGAAATACACCTTTCTCTTCAATTAAACGTGCAGCCATAAAAAACGTTAACGTTGCCGGAAATGGCTGTGGTGCAAATGCCTGCAAATCTACACCGGTCCCATTTACAACCGACGAACGTACATCATCCACCAATCCATGTTGTATAAAAAACACCCTGTCATCCTGATTCTGAAAAAATACGTGCGTAAAACCTTTAAAGCTCAATTTATACAAACGCATACAAATATGCTTAATGAACGTACGTTTTACCCCAGGTTGTTCAATAAAAGCATATCCCAATCCCGATACCAACCCATAGATATTCTTAATCTTTAGCCAACGAGATACAAGGCCACCGTAAACATTTGGTTTAACATTGCCAAAAAACACCATATCTGGCTTTTTTTGTTTAAGTAAGGAACGTATGTGCAGTAGTATTTTGAAATTATTCAATAGGCCAACCGATGTACCACTAAATGCATCAAATTGAACAAAACTTACATTGGGCAGCCGATTTTGCCAAATGGCTATTTCCTCTTCAGACAATCCTACCGCAACGGACAACCCTTTTTTCGAAAATTCTTGTATCAACACATGCCGTAAATTTATTGCCCCTGGATTGAATAGAAATAGTACTTTTTTCATGAATTTTCATCATCCTATATACTTCAATAAATATGTCCAATCTTTTGCGATCGTACTTTACTTGAGAATAAATTCTAAAAGCATATTTGTGTGTTTCGATAGAATGTTTGTCAATGGTAATTCCAATTTTTTGTGATTTTCATTCGCAGGATTGCATACGTTGCCGTACAAGAATAATACTGCATACCGTCCTTATTACCACGCACTACTTATTTTTTACAATAAATCCAACACAACACTTCCGGTAGATACCAATTCTGAACAACAAATCTTAATACTCAATGATGAATGACATTCAGATCCTTACATGCATTTTGCTGCAGCAAATTTAAGAGGCACGCCTAAGGGTTTCATGTTTACCTGAGGAAGGAGCTTTTGCATAATACAATAATCCAAATAACACCAGCCATACGGGAATAAACATTTCACTGTGCCTATTTATATTAAGATAATTGTAAAGCCTGCACGCTGTTATATTGTAACTCAGTAAAAAAACAAGCAACATTACAATTTGTTGTATTTGCCCTCTCCTAAAATATTTTCTGTTTTTTATACACAAGGGTATCATGTACAACGTCATCGTTAGGAAGAAAATATTTGTTTTTATGGCATATACCCATCCCAACTTGGAACCCTGGGGTGCCTTGTAAAAAAATTTCTCGGAATTTACAATCATTGGAGCAAACCAAGCGTTGCTCATCCTCTTTATAGGTATAGCTTCTGACGTAGGCATATAACTATTCCCATCGGCGTGGTCAGATGAATAATAGAAGCTCTGTAACTTGTACTTGCAAAAATATTTAAGATAGTCACTCGTTTGGTACCAATAGCATAGTAAACAACTTGCCAAAATTAATATAAACATATTTTTAGGAAACTTTATTAATATAAAAAAACATAGTATACAGCCAACAAAAGGACCATAATAGTGTTTCTGGGCAAGAAAACATAACACCAAACTGTTCAATATCCCAAAAATATTTCGCTTAACCAACATCCATAGAAATAAGGATTGCGAAAATAGACAAAAACTTGAGGTTATAGGTAGTGCACAGGACAGAAAAAATTTTGGTGTTATCAGCAAAAAAATGTAAAAACAGTTACGCGTAAAACGTTGCGATGCAACGAGAAATTGCAATGCCTGATAAAAGAAAAACAACCCAAACAAAGATAAACTAATCATTAACAACCCTGTACTAAACAGACTTAGATAAAAGTAATCTCCAAAGAAACTTCTTATTCCAGAGAAAAGCCATATGTATTGTAAATTTCCATAGGACAATGTAGTGAGCTGCTCAATTACATTTTTAAAAGTAAAAGAAAAGTAATCACAGTTGTGTCGAGAATGAAACTCAGCAAGATCTTTAGCAAAATAATAACCTTCGTGATCTAGTGCAACATGAAATAAGTTATAGTTTTCCCATACGCACATGCTATAAAGCAAAGAAAAAAGCTGCACAAGAACTACCAAGCAAATAAACATGCGAAACCATCGTTGTTGCGTTTTTTTGCAAACAAAAACTATGGAAACGATACATGCTATGAGGCATACAAATGTTGCCAATAAAGTGCTCATTTTTATTCCTTACGTAAACTTAACAGAACAGTCAATTTTATAAAAGCTACCTAAATAAAAATGCAACATAATCTTACAAATCTACAATCACGTCACTTGTATCCTGGAATAGGATAAGGTTGCAAGGGTTGTTTTCGCAAAACAACTTGATATAGGTTAGGGACGTCAGAAGGCCACATTTTGACAGTGTCGGATAAATGTTTTAACGTCCATGATCTAGCAAATGAATTGGTAAATGTAAAGAAAATTAATCGAATGTCAAGCCATAAAGATGCATGTTGTATGTATAGAAGCGCCAAACGAGATTTCCATGGACGCTCTATCTGTGCGTATAAAAGGTCCGGATCGGTGGCTCCCTCGAAAATTTCGCCTTCATCCGAGAACACGATGGAAGCCAAATCGGTAATGCCCGGTTTAACGGCCAATATACCTTTTTCAACATCCGTATAACGATTGACCTCAACGGGAACTTGCGGCCTAGGCCCTACCCAATTCATATCTCCTTTGAGAACATTAATAATTTGAGCCAACTCATCCACTTTAAATCGGCGCACCCATTTACCTATGGGTGTAATCCGTGGATCATCGTTGGCGGTCGAATCCATTTTATACCTATGGGCATCGGCAACCATCGAACGCAATTTAATCATGTTGAAAGGTTCCTCATACTTACCGACACGCGGTGCCACGTAAAATGGGTTCTTCCGATCGTACAAAAAAATGAGAAATGCAAACAATAAAACAATCGGTAAACAAATGATACCCACCGTTATGCTACAAATCCATCCACAAATACGACGCACCAAAGTCATAACATGGCTTTAACTTTTTGGCAAACCTGCTCCACCGTTGGGTAGTAAATTTTCTCGAGAGCCCTACTCGTAGGTGCTGGTGCATCGACCAACGTAATTCTTTGAGGATTCTTTTTCAATAGCTTTAAATCCATGGCTTCAAGCGTTTTTGCAATAACTTCCGCGGCCAATCCACACGAAGTCCAACCACCATCGACCACCAATAGACGACCTGTTTTTTCAACAGAATGTCTAACGACCTCGATTTTCAATGGATTTAATACACGTAAATCGATCACTTCGCACCGAATACCCTGCAAAGTCAATTGTTCTGCAGCTTGCATACATAAATGCGTGCTATAACCTGCCCCTACTAGAGTTATATGTTGTCCTTCTCGTATACACTTGGGGGCCATGTTATTCAAAGATAACTCCCGCACCTTAGTTACAGATGATGTTGTCTCATACAACCAACGATCATCTATATAAGCAACCGGATCATCACATAAGATCGCGGCAACTAACAAATCGCGTGCATCTTGTACAGAATAAGGCATCACAACTCTTAACCCAGGTATGTGCATCAACCACGCATGGAGTGCCTGTGAATGTTGCGTGCCTTGCTCACCACCGCGGTTGATAATTAAGCGAGCCGTTAATGGAACATGAGATTGTCCCCCAAACATGTGCGACCATTTTGCAGCCTGATTGACAAGTTGATCAAAAGCTAAAATTGCAAAATCCATTCTAGGATGAACACAGATAGTACGCATCACATTGAGAGCAGCCCCTACACACATACCTGTAACACCTAATTCTGAAACTGGTGTGTCAATGATACGATCTTTCCCGTAAACAACATCTAAATTTATCATTGATGTACCAACATACCAAGGACTCCATACACCTTGGCCTATGACAAATACATTATCGTAATGCTTTAGCAGGTAATCAAAACCTGAACGAATGCTTTCAGAATAACTTGATAACATAACGTTTTCACTTCTCATATACCCAGCGTAACAATTTGTCTTCAGTAGCATAAGGAGTCTGCAAAGCCATTTCCCAAGCATACCGAATGCGCTTTCGTATTTCTTCTCTTAAAACATCAAAACCTTCTTCTGAAATTAATGTTTGATTCAACATAGGTTTGTAAAGACGCGCAACGGGATCACAGTGCTGTTTCCAAAACTCTAGATCTTTAGAACGTTTCAATCCTACGTCTATATCTTCGAGATGTCCCACATGCCCTTTCCAACGATACGTCATCACTTCAACAAAGTAAGGAACGCATTTTTGCGTATTTTACCGACGATTAGTTTTAGTTTACGATAGAGTAATGCTACATCATTTCCATCCAATTGTATATAGTTAATGTTATGTGCCCGAGCAAAACGTACAGTACTAGAAGCTGGCTGCCGTTGAAGTATGTGTAAGTGGCTTGCAAACAAATTATTTTCGCACACAAAACAAACTGGCAACTGCATTTTTGCAGCCATATTAAAGGTCTCGTGTATTACCCCTTCTTCGGTTGCGCCGTCACCAAAAAAAGCAACGGCAATCGAAGACATATTACGCATTTTCATTGCTAAAGCAGCACCTGCAGCAATCGGTATCGTAGCCCCCACAATTGGAACAGATCCTCCAAAACCTTTCGATTCCTTAATTAAATGCTGAGAACCTCCCATGCCTTTAGAACATCCAGATTCTTTACCTAAAGTTTCGCTTATCAAACCTTCAACATCGTCTGTCATTGCTAAATAATGGTTATGAGAACGGTGAGTCCCATAAACGCGGTCCGATTCTGTTAAATGTTCCGATAAAGCAACTGGAGCTGCCTCTTGTCCAACAGCCAAATGGCATGGACATTTGATATCTCCACTACCAACCTTTTGGGCAATCCATTCTTCTGTTTCACGGATTATTAACATTTTATGCAAAAGCCGGAACAATGTATCACTTGATAGGCCACTTATATCTGAACAATGCATACTACCTATAAAACCTACTTATTGTTTCGCAAATATAATCCACTTCATCGTCGGTAATGGACGTATTCAATGGGAGCATAAAACAGCGTTTAAACAACAATTCAGTCCGAGATAAATGAGAAGTATCAAAGTGCATATCCTTTGCCAATGCCTTAATTTGATGTAAGGCGCATCCTCCCCATTGGATGATCGTTCCAATATCATGCTCTTTAAGGAAATCTCTTAGCGCATCTCTATTCTCGGCCTCAATCTCAAAATTTTGGTAAATATCAAAATGCTTGGTATTTGCCTTAGGTGCTGGTGGTAAAGTAATTTCGGGTATTGAAGTCAACTTGTCGCAGTACCGTTGCGCAATTTCACGACGACGTTGCATCGTTTGCGGGTAGTGTTTAAATTTGGCCAGCAAAACGGCCGCCTGCACATTATCCAAACGAGAATTAACACCCCACATACAAACTTGATTTGTTTTGGGATTGCGTCCATGATCTCGCATGCACAAAATCGCTTGATAAATAGTCGGATCGTCGGTTAAAACAATGCCACCATCGCCAAAACAGCCTAAAACCTTTGCTGGATAAAAACTGATGGATCCCGCCTTCCCCCATGTACCCGCACACCGATTTAAGTATTTGGATCCCAAAGCTTGAGCCGCATCCTCCAAAATCACCAAATGATATTTGTCGGCAATCATTTGCAAACGATCCATTTCGCACGTACGACCGTTTAATTGAGTTGGCATAATAACTTTCGTTTTCGGTGTAATGGCAGCTTCCACCTTGCCGACATCCATCAAATGATCATCGCCGCAATCCACTAAAACTGGAATGGCGCCCAACCAACTTGCTGCCGTGGCCGTTGCAACAAAGGTATGCGAAGCCATAATTACTTCATCACCTCTGCCAATCCCGCATGCTTTCAACATTAAAATAAGACTATCGGTTCCATTCCCTACACCGATGGCGTATTTTGCACCTGTAAAATCGGCAATTGCTTGCTCGAAATCCTTGAGCTCATCTTGCATGATGAAAGCCCCCCTATTTAAAACGGATTGCAATGCCCGATCGACGTCGACTTTAAACTCGTTGTACAGAAAATCGTAGCGAAAATAAGGAACTTTCATATTATTTTTGCACTTTAGGACCTTTGGCACAAAAGACAAATTTAAAAGCATATTTTTTAAGAAAAGGGAACACCTCATCCAACTTATCTACCAACTTTGCCGTATAAGTTTCTCCAATTAAGTACTTTAAAAACGGTCCCATAAATGCAAACGTACCGCAGTATTCGATTTCAAACGATTGAAAACGAGATCGTATCTTATCCAGTGTTGGCTTTTTAGGAATACCTAAAATTATCTGTTTAACCCTAGTACCAAACAACCAATTGATTTTTCGTTTCAAATTAAACAAGGGATTATATCCGTAAGTATCTACTACAATAAAGGCTCCATCCGGTTTGAGCCAACGGCATATTTTACCTCCAATAATATCAATATCAAAGTACGACAAGCCCCCCGACATACAAATCATGTCGAAAAATCCATCTTCAAACTGACACTGTTCTACATCGCCTACTTCAAAGCGAAGGTTCGTAAGCTGTCTTTTTTCTAATTCCTTAACGGCGACCTGAATGCTTTCCGGCGAATAGTCAACGCCCAATACGGTCCCATTGATTAGTTCTGCAATAAGAAATGTAAATTCTCCCATGCCACAACAAAGGTCAAGTACTTGGATGGGTCTCTGCAGTGAAGACCCGCAGCGGTGTGTTATTGTCTCGTAGATGCGGTATGGTTTTTGTAGATATTTTGGGAAAACTCGCACATAAGAACTATGGCCATCAGCATACCGTTTAGCCATTTTGCTATACCAAATCTTATCCTTATTTTTTTCTTCACTTGGCATTGGCATTGGATTACCTTTCATCTGTTAATTCATTAAAATGCAAATCTAAAGATTCGATTGCAATAATTTTTTGTAAGAAACACCAACGTAGATGAATGCAAATGGTAATGGTTTTTTAAATCTTTGATATTTCAAGAATTTTCATGATTACGCATAAATCCCACTACTTCCGCCCCTCTCACAATTTTTAAAACTTTTAGCTTGAAAAAATTTTTTTCTAACGCTAACATTATTAAAATGCTCCTAGCGATGAATAAAAGTTACGGGCAGTTTTATTAAAAAAAATAATTCTAATCTAATATGGAAAAAATCGAGGTTTTTATGAAAAAGTTCTTACTTCCTCTCATCGGATTTTTATTCGGCAGTCTAAGTGTTTTTGCCGGTGAAGCCGACTTAATCGTTCCGGACATCCGGCAAGCGAGTCCAGGCAACTATGCACTTTTGCTTGTGGGACTTTTCATTTCTGTCGTCGGTGTCATTTTTGGGTTCCTTGAATTTTTGAAAATCCAAAAATTGGAAGTTCACAAAAAGATGGCAGATGTCGGAAATACCATTTTTGAAACCTGCAAAACATACCTCATTCAACAGGGCAAATTCCTTGTTCTTTTAGAAATTTTGATAGGATTGTGCATTGCCTTTTACTTTGGTTATCTGCAAAAAATGGAGACTACAAATGTAGCCATCATTTTAGCTTGGTCCGTGATCGGTATTATGGGCTCCTATTTTGTTGCATGGTTTGGTATTCGCATGAACACCTTGGCAAATGCACGTACGGCTTTTGCTTCCCTCAAAGGAGATCCTTTAAATTTACTGAATATCCCACTTAAAGCGGGTATGAGTATCGGTGTTTTACTCGTTTCTGTAGAATTAATTATGATGCTGGCAATTCTGCTCTTCATTCCCGGGCATATTGCGGGAGCCTGTTTTGTAGGTTTTGCCATCGGAGAAAGTTTGGGCGCTTCTGCACTGCGCGTTGCAGGAGGTATTTTCACAAAAATAGCCGATATCGGGTCTGACCTAATGAAGATCCAATTTAAAATTAAGGAAGATGATCCCAGGAATCCGGGTGTCATCGCCGACTGTACCGGGGATAACGCAGGGGACTCCATTGGACCTACGGCGGATGGATTTGAAACTTACGGTGTAACGGGCGTTGCCTTGGTAAGTTTTATTTTATTGGGAGTCAATCCCGAACACCAGGTACAACTGCTAACGTGGATTTTCACCATGCGATTTTTAATGATTGCTACCTCCGTCATTGCCTACTGGATTAATGGGTCCATTGCTGAATCGTATGCCAAAAATACAAAAAAATTTGACTGCGAAAAACCGCTCACAAATCTTGTCTGGTTAACGTCTATTTTGTCTATCCTAATGACATTTGGCGTAAGTTACTTCTTACTCAATCAATTGGAGAACAATTTGTGGCTTACGCTCTCTTTGATTATTTCGTGTGGGACTTTGGGATCTGCTCTTATCCCAGAATTTACGAAGATATTTACTTCTCCAAAGGCTAAACATACGGAAGAAGTGGTAACCGCATCCCGCGAAGGTGGATCATCGTTAACGATTTTGTCAGGCCTTGTGTCGGGTAATTTTTCTGCATTTTGGACAGGTATGGTCATCGTATTTCTCATGGGCTTGGCTTATTTCGCAAGCACATTCATTCCGGAGGCTGCCATGATTTATCCGTCTGTATTTGCCTTTGGACTGGTCGCATTCGGATTTTTGGGTATGGGACCCGTTACCATTGCCGTTGATTCTTACGGCCCGGTTACGGACAATGCGCAATCGATCTATGAATTGTCCCTCATTGAAGAAACGCCCAATATCGTGGAAGAAATTCAAAAAGAGTATGGATTTAAACCCAATTTCGACATCGCCAAAGACTATCTTGAGGCCAACGATGGTGCGGGGAATACGTTTAAAGCAACCTCAAAACCGGTGCTCATCGGCACGGCGGTTGTGGGTGCAACCACCATGATATTCTCTTTAATTTTGGTCATTAAAAATACACTCGGTATCCAACCGGAAGCGGTACTCAACGTGCTTAATCCTTACACGATTTTGGGATTGCTTACGGGAGGTGCCGTTATCTATTGGTTTTCCGGAGCTTCTTTGCAAGCCGTTACAACGGGAGCCTACAGGGCGGTTGAATTTATCAAAAATCACATAAAATTAGGTGAAAAAGATGAAAAATCTGCCAATTTAGCCAATTCAAAAGAAGTTGTTAAAATCTGTACGCAGTATGCTCAAAAGGGTATGGGAAATATCTTTGTCGCCCTGTTTGCATTTGCATTGTCATTTGCCTGCCTGTCGGCTCCTATTGTCAATAGCGACTCCGTATCGTTTTTCGTGAGCTATTTAATTGGTATTGCACTCTTTGGACTCTTTCAGGCGTTATTTATGTCCAACGCAGGCAGTTGCTGGGACAATGCGAAAAAAATTGTTGAATGCGATTTGAAAGAAAAAGGAACGGACCTCCACGCCGCAACCGTGGTAGGAGATACGGTCGGCGATCCATTTAAAGACACTTCGTCCGTTGCCATGAACCCCATTATTAAATTCACGACGCTGTTTGGCCTTTTGGCAATGGAAATCGCCATTAGCGAATCCTTTAAGGATATGGCCTCTACAGCTGGCTGGATTTTACTTGGTGTAGCACTTGTATTTGTTTATCGCTCATTCTACGCCATGAGAATTCCTCAAAAAGGTAAAGAAAAATAATTGATAGAATATTAAAAGACCACCCGTACGCCTTATACTCTATGGGGCGTGCGGGTGTGTAAAGTTAATAGATCCAAGATAATTGGCAAAATCATTTTGCAAGCGTTGTTAGTCAGTTGCTTTGTGAAACAATTAAATGGCTACTTAAAAAATAATATAACTTCGGAAGACCAATCGACATTGTGATTGGACGAGATGAGGTGTTTGTACCGCGAAGAAGCTTCGGAGGGTGATAATTGCTCTCTTACGAGCAGAAAAATATCGGGCAATCCATTTTCATGGAGCTCATTCGTGTCAAATTCGCAGAAACAAATTCTATCGGGATTATAGTCCATAGCCGTAGGCCCTGTAACATCTTTTCCAGTTAAAGTAGCCACAAAAGTCGTACGCAGATTGCTGAGACGTACGCACTGATCCTTGTGTAAAAAAGGTGGAAAATATCCATAATGTTCCTTGTAGGCCAACAATCCTTGGCGATAACGTAAACATTGAACTTGCGTTTTCAAAGTGAGCGCATGATTTTTTAAACGAGTACCGACTGGAAAAACAAATCCCATAAAGGCCACCATAATTGTCAGCACAATCGTCACTTCAATCAGTGTAAAAGCCTGTCGATGGTGAATCATTGCCAAAGGTTATCAAAAAGAAAACAGCGCTCGTATACTTTCGATTAACAACCACAATCCCAAAATTGAACTTAGAAAGATGGATATCACTTTTAATACCCATTGCATGTTTTCACATCCACGCGACTCATATTTACCGAGACGAATTGTCTGTAAAGGCTCAAATGTTCGATCGGTTGAATATTTTGTAGGGCAAGCATCGAAACAGCCAATATCTTTACTTTTTTTTGAACGCCCCAAGCGTTTAAATAGACCTAACCACATAGAGGAAACTGCACGTTGCACAAAATTTTTTCCAAATAAGGATTCAAAACAGCATTGTCCGTTGCAATAATGTAACGTTGTCCCAGGTTACTATGATCTTGTTCCACGATACAATCGGCTAATTTTTTCTGAGTGCTTTCTTTGACTTTGTTGGCGTTGAATAATAAGACAACTCCCTGGCAGAATCGTTGTAGTAAGCCTTTGCGTCGAATGATAGCACCTCCATGAATAGATTGTTCGTAGCCAAATAAAATTGCTTCAAGAATTTCTTGAGGAATTTCGTCACAGCGGACGATAAGACATTTACCAAACATGTTCGAATGAGCCACAAAACGCGCAATGCTTTGTGCAAAATCAAATGTTGCATTTTTCAATAACAAAGAAGAAGCTATTGGCTTCATTTGCTCCAAAAAGCGCATTTGTATTGAATTTAACGATTGAACGCTGCAAATGGTTTTATCGACTACGCAATCCCGGAATTCTTTGGGTACTTCCGCCAACCAATCTAGACTTTTATTCCAGACATCTTCCGAATAAACACCTTCCAAAGAATAGTGAGATTCCATTTGAAAAATTTTCGTTTCGATATGCAATGAAGTAGCCAATAGTAACCAACAGTCTAGTAAGCGATCGCAGGTAGAAGGCGGCAACAAAAATGCAACTTCATGGTTACTTGTTTTGAAGAGGTGCTGATATTTATTTAAAGCCTCTTTTAAGTTATAAAAGATATCTTTGTAGATACTAATATTAGTTATAGGTAAAACGTGACGATCGACTTGAATAGACGACCAATGCGTTCGAATGTACTGTTCTGTTAAGAATGCATTTAACTTCCAAAGCTGCAAACCCAATAAAATAACTTGGTCAAAGGATTCCTCTTTGAGCAGCCGCACCAGCGGCCCAATCTTGTCTTGCTGACCTGGACTGTAAGGATCCTGAAAAGAGGGAATCGCTAACAGTATTCGGCAACTGATATTCTTTTTTGACATTCTTTAACCGTTCCTCGTCTTCCTTTCCCTTGTCATATGTGTATACCTGCCCACGTAAGTTACAATGAGCATTTACACTTTGCAAGTCATAAGCAACATAAAAATACCCACTTTGCCCATAAAATCCAAAATTTAAGATGACACGGTGCCTTTAAAATACATTATGAGTAGTCATGATGTTCGTATGCATCCTGTTTGATTGAATTACTTTTTGAGTAACGACTTACAACAATCAATTCTTCTTTCTATTACATGTATATAAAAAATTAAGCTGGACGAATTTTCATGCAAAGGTTGAAATACCGACACAGAGGTATCATGGAAATTTTGAATAAAGTATATGACCCGAAAGACATTGAAAAAAAATGGAGTCAACGTTGGGAGGATGCACAATGTTTCTGCGCCAAATTCAATCATAAACCCGCTTTCAGCATTCTCATGCCACCTCCCAATGTAACAGGTATTCTGCACATGGGACACACACTCAACAACGTTACCCAAGATATTTTGTGTCGTTGGGCTCGCATTCAAGGTAAAGAAGTCTTGTGGATACCGGGAACCGATCATGCGGGTATCGCAACCCAAAGTAAAGTTGAAAAAGAACTCAATAAAGAGGGATTGTTCGCAAAAACTCTGGGGCGGGAAGCCTTTATTCGTCGCGCGCAAGAGTGGAGAAATAAGCATGGCCACATCATTTACGATCAACTTAAATCTTTAGGTGTTTCTTGCGATTGGTCTAGAGCAACCTACACATTAGATCCCCAATATTCTCGTGGGGTACTCACCGCTTTTGTACGTCTTTACGAATCTGGGTACATCTACAAGGGCAAACGTCTTGTCCATTGGTGTCCGGTATCCCAAACGGCACTCAGCGATGAAGAAGTTATCATGAAAATCATTCCCGGGAAATTGTATACGTTTCTCTACAAAATAGTTGAGAAAGAAGACACTTTCATACCCATTGCAACCACACGTCCGGAGACTATCATGGGAGATGTTGCCGTGGCCGTTCATCCCGAAGATCCACGCTATCAACACCTCGTAGGACTTCATTGTCAATGTCCATTTGCCGACAGAACAATTCCCATCATTGCCGACAAAGCCGTTGAAAAAGACTTTGGAACAGGTGCGCTAAAAATAACGCCTGCTCACAGTTCTATTGATTTTGAAGTCGGTAAGCGCCATGAATTGCCACTTATAAATATCTTTAATCCCGACGCAACGCTTAATGAGCAAGGTGCGCCTTTTCAAGGCATGGATCGCTTTCGGGCGCGGGAAGCCGTCGTTGAGGCGTTAAAATCCAAAGGATTATTGCAAAAAATTGAAGATTATGAACATTCGGTCGGCCATTCAGAACGCAGCCATGTCCCCGTTGAACCGTATCTTTCGGAACAATGGTTTCTGCGCTATCCAAAAGTTAAGGAAGCGCAACAGTGCGTTGAGGAAGGATTCATTGATTTTTGGCCAAAGCGTTGGATAAAAACTTACCAACATTGGCTCAACAACATTCAAGATTGGTGTATCAGTCGACAACTGTGGTGGGGGCATCGCATTCCCGTTTGGTATCACAAGAAGGATCCTCAAAACATGCATGTGTCCGTCGAAGGTCCTCAGGATCCGGAAAATTGGAATCAGGATCCCGACGTGTTGGACACATGGTTTTCGGCTTGGTTATGGCCTTTTTGTACGGCGGGTTGGCCCAATAAAGAAGCCTTTAAAACAAACTATTTTGATCGTTTTTTCCCAAGCCACACACTGGTTTCAGGACCCGATATTTTATTTTTTTGGATTACAAGAATGATCATCGCATCTCTGGAATTTCTGGAAGATCGCCCCATGTCACAGCGCATACCTTTCCAAAATATTTACTTGACCGGAATTGTACGCGATTCCATAGGACATAAAATGTCTAAAAGTCTGGGTAATTCCCCGGATCCCATAGATCTAATACATACGTATGGAACCGATGGTGTGCGCATTGGTTTACTTTCAATTGCCCCTCAAGGTCAAGATATACGTTTTGACGCACATTTCTTAACACAAGGTCGTAATTTCTGTACAAAACTTTGGAATGCGTGTCGTTTCAGACAAATGCAGAACGAGTGCATCTTGCACGCAAATTTGCAGGATTTTATTATGGCATTGGACCAAAGACCCTTGTCTTTGTATGATCAACATCTGCTTGTTCGACTGCATTCAACCCTACAAACGTTCGAAACTTATTTGAAAACGTTCGAATTCAATGCGGCCATCAAATTGGTGCAACAGTTTTTTAAAAATGAATTCTGCGATTGGTATTTGGAAGTCCTAAAGTATGCACGTGAACAAACGATTGGCAACCCGCTTGCCGTTCAGGATTTATGCCTGCGTCAAGTCCTTATCATGTTATCTCCCTTCGCACCTTTCATTGCGGAGGAATTATGGGAACAATTGCAGTTTGGCAAAGGATTCATTCACGAAGCCGGCTGGGATCTTACACCTCTACAAAACTTTATACACACCTCCTGTTCCCAAAATCTCGAACAAATTGAAACGATTGAAATCTTGCGAGGTGTTGTAGGTGCTTTACGTTCTCTCAAAGCAGAATGCAAATTAAGTGCCCATAAGCAAATTACGCTTTACGCTTGTTTACGTGAAACGTGTACGGAGACGTTCAAACAACATTGGAAACTGATTCAACGATTGGCTGGACTTCAAAGTATTGAGTATTGCGACGCCTCTTCTTTTCCAATCGCATCTGTGGCAACCATCACAACTTCATGGGGGACTTTTGCCTTGTTGACTGAACAAAGCATCCATAACTCCCACGACGAACGGCAACGTATTCAGAAGGATATTCGTGTACTTTCCGCACATATTGCTTCGGCAGAACTCAAACTAAGCAACGAAAATTTTATAAATCACGCACCTCAAAAAATAATTGAAGGCGTAAAAAATTTGCTAAAGGATAACTTACGCAAACGTGAAGATCTTCAAAAACTGTTAAAATGAGCGTTCATTAAGATTTGGCTAGTTTTTACCTTTAAAAAACGTTACCCGAATCCCTAAGAATACGTTCTTAGGAAGTTATTAATGACGCAATCGTAGGAGGCAAACAGGCAGATAGAGATATACGCGTAACGCGATAAATGCAAATCATGCATGGTTGATAGTGTAGTATCTTATTTTATTTCCGAATGATTGTCAGCAAATAAAAAGGGGCCTTTCAGCCCCCTACCTAAAGATAACAAAATGATGTAAAATGATTTGTTAGTCTTTAGGTAAGACCTTGTGCTTTTCTTTTCGTTCAAAAATTTTTATCGAAAATTTTATTTTAACAACAATTCTTATCTCAAATGAATATGGGTCGCATAGGCATTGAGCTTTTAACCCGCTCTCGATCATGTTCAAGTTCCGAAATGTCCTCTAATTTTTTCCTATCGCTAAACCTTTTAGGATATAAACGCTTGAGATTTTGTTTTAACCGTATGGATGATGCCATGAAATATTTACAATATGGTAATGCGTCAACCAATCAATGACCCAACAGGGCATACCATTTCCCCCAGTCATCGTGGATGTTATCATGGGGTACGGAGCTTGATAATTATAAATAGCTTAAACGTAAGTTACCAGATCCAATTTTCAAAGTCAAAGGAAGTACCACTTTTTCTCAGAGGATTGCATATCAACTGGTTCCCCTTGTGCAAATAATTCGGCAGAAAGTAGCGAATATTTCCAGACAAAATACGCATTCTTGTTAGGTTCAAACCATCCGTAGGATCGATTTTTCAACAACAAAGGACGGTTAAGATGACAGATTTTAAGGGGAAAGTCATATACGTATTAGCACGATTTACAATGCATTTTACTCCAAAAACTTGAGATAACGTGTACATCACCCTGCGGTCTCTTTTTCATTCCATGCAGTACCGTAAAATACAGGATAGTGTTCTATGCCAGAAAATAAAACATGTAAGAGAATCTAAATAAATGAGAGAGCCATCTAGTAGTACCGATTTTCCCAAAGCGCATTGCTATTAGGATTTGTCGACCCAGGGCATTCGGGTAAGAGGCAACACATGCGATTATTGTTATAGTTAATGATATATTTCTCACCAAGACTGGA
>JAITJL010000011.1 GCA_031278975.1 Puniceicoccales bacterium | reverse complement strand
GGGTCTTGGGTCTTGGGTCTTGGGTCTTGGGTCTTGGGTCTTGGGTCTTGGGTCTTGGGTCTTGGGTCTTGGGTCTTGGGTCTTGGGTCTTGGGTCTTGGGTCTTCACTACTGAGTTATTGTAGCCTTCCCTACCTACCTCTGTCAAGGGTTTTTCGAGGGGGTTTTGGAGAAGAATTCGGGTGTTCAATGCAATGGCCGAAGCATGTTCATCTTACGGAAGAACCGGGGTTATAGACCTAGACTGCAGCGGTAAAGCTTGTTTGATCCGCCTATCTAATCTAATTTCCTGGAGACTTCCCAAAATTTACTGCCTAACCTGTATCGGAGGTTAAATTTTATGCCTCATGACCCAGCACGGCAACGGTAAGCATTTGTGTAGATTACGCGTATTTGCCTGTTATACTCCAACTCCATGTTGTTTTGTTCACAGAGAGCTAGAGGAGTCCATTGACAACGGTTAGGACGGGGGTACCGCGACATCTAGGTCTTCATTGCAGCCCGCAGGTTCTTGCATACCCATTTACGGACCGAGCTGAAAATAAAACCGAACCTGTCTATGAGAGGGTGTTCCCATAAACCGCTCCCCACAATCCTATCTTCAATCAAACCTTGATGACAGGGATTCTGCCTAGATGTTAACACCCAGATCCACGTCGAATGATTCGACAACGCCTACCTTTAACATATATTGTGCACAAGAAAAGAAGATTAGAGTTAACTAATTTTGTAATCCACTGTCAAGTGAATACCCTTCTCCACTCTAATCGTTGAAATACCTGACACAATCCGGAGTGTTTCCGGAGCTTTATGCCATTTTATAGAGGTGGCAATTTTAATCGCGCCAATGTTAGGATTGGTAAATGTCAAAATTCATTCGGCCGTCCAACGGATTTTAAAAAGTCTGCCATTATCCACACAACGCGCCTGAAGACCTTAAACACTTCATTTGCTATTAAATGTGAATTCGGTAACTTACTTTGTACAGCTACTTTAATGATTTTCAAAGGTACCTGACAAACAATTTTTTAGTTTTCTGCGATCGTATCATGCAAAATCTTTGGAAGCTAAACTGAGTTTTGGACGAACGTATTCCCTAAAATTTTACCCTCATTTGGCCCTATAAATAACTTGCAAAAATAAAAACTTTAAACAGAAATAAAGCAATCATGCATCATGCTTTACCCAAAGTACTTTTATTTGGATATACCAACGTTGGTAAGAGTACCTTGTTTAATCGTTTAAGTCAAAGTCGTAGGGCTATTGTTCACGACCAGCCTGGAGTAACGCGTGATTTCTTATCGGTGACTGTGGATGAAAAATTTCAACTTGTGGACAGTGGAGGCATAAGAAGTCCCAATGACTTGTTTGCAAATTTAGTTGAAGAACGTGTCAGAGGAATTTTAGGGAAAATGGATGTTATTGTTTGGGTTTTAGATGGGAAATGTGGTTTGACCGCCAGAGATTATCAAACTTCTCACGAGTTGCGTAGGCTGAATAAACCGACCATTTTGGCAATTAACAAAATAGATAACGAACGAGACGAGTCCAGTTGGGCTGAATTTTATCAGCTGGGTTGGGAAGTTGTCATTCCTATTGCTGCCGAGCATGCGATTAATGTTGCAATTTTAAAGGAAGCGATTACCCATACACTACCTTCGACAAAAATTTCTGAGAGCGCCGTTGATTTAAGTGCGAGATTTACCATTATAGGTCGACCTAATGTAGGCAAATCTTCTTTGGTCAATGCCTTGCTAAAAGAAGATCGTATGCTGGTGAGCAATATTGCTGGAACAACGCGCGATGCGGTTGAATGCTCATTTTCATGGCAATTTAAAACGGGTCAGAAGGAGAATTTTGTTTTAGTGGATACGGCAGGCGTTCGAAAAAAGAGGGTCGATCCCGTAGAATACTACGCCTACGTGAGAACTGAGAAAGCATTGCAAACGGTGGACTTGTCTCTCGTTGTATTGGATCTGCTTGAAGGCCCCACTGTCATTGATAAAAACCTTGTTCGCTACGCGTACACGCTGGGGAAAGCGTGTATATGGGTGGTCAATAAATGGGATATAGCCAGGCAGCAATTGGACGCAAACGGTGAAAATGCAGAAAAATTTCAGAATAAATTTTTACGGCAAATAAACAGTTTGTATCCATTTTTTAACGCCCCCGTCGCATTCGTTTCGGCCAAATCGGGAGAAGGTATAGACGCTTTATTGAGGCAAGTCACTGCATTAAAAAAACGCCTTCACACAACGGTTTCTACCGGTTTATTGAACCGTCATTTACACACAATGACCGCCAAGACACCCCCTCCTTCACGCAACGGAAAACATTTTAAAATCTATTACGCCGTTCAAATAAAATCGGCCCCCTTTACCTTGCAGGTGTTTTGCAATAAGCTTCGCTGGATGCCCAATCATTACCAACGATTTTTAGAAAATTCCCTGCGGCAACAATACGCATTGGAAGGCTGTCCCATTGCATGGCAATGGGTCGAGAAGTCTCCCAATACCGCGTTAAATGCATTACCATTGAAACAAGTGGTTTAGTTGTTCGTATGCCTAAAGTACGTACCGTTTTTTTATCCGCTTCCGATATTGCGATTCCATGTTTGGAACGGTTATTAGAGATAAACGACTGCCAACTGGTTGGCATTGTGACGCAACCCGAGCGTCCCAGAGGACGTGGACAAAAGTATAGTCCGAATCCAATTGCAACGTGGACACAATCGCATCGCATTGCTTATCTGCAAACGGAGCGAATGGATGATAACGTATTTGTTGAGTTGCAGCAAATGCGAATCGATCTTGCACTTGTCATGGCATTTGGCCATATCCTTAAGCGGCGTTTTTTGGACCTTCCTGCGTTGGGTATGTGGAACTTCCACACTTCGCTTTTGCCCAAATACCGTGGGGCATCTCCCATTCAAACATGCCTGTTAATGGGTGAGCATGAAACGGGTGTTACGCTGATGCGTATGGTGGAAAAGCTGGATGCGGGTCCCTGGATTGCGCAAAAAATTGTAGGTATCGAGGCCCAAGAGACCGCCTACTCGTTAACGCAGAAATTAGCTCACGCGAGCGCAGATTTATTGGCAGAGTATTGGGGTCGTCTTGTCCAAAAAAATTACTCGGTCATCGAGCAAATTGAACCATCTGCTACCGTAACGCGTAAGTTGCACAAGGCGGACGGGTTGCTTGATTTTAATGAAACCGCTTTGTCTTTAGAACGGAAGGTGAGAGCGTTAAATCCTTGGCCAGGCACTTTTTTCCGCCAGGGAAGTGAATGCATAAAAGTTCACGCCGCCCACGTCATCGACGAAGAAATTGCCTATAAACCCGGTACGGTACTGTTTGATTTTTGTCACTGTCCGTTGGGTATAGCAACCTCGATGGGCGTTCTGGCTATAGATCAATTGCAACGTTCTGGCGGAAAAATTCTACACGCAAAAGAATTTTTGAACGGGAATAAATTTTTATTCAAATGATCAAACCTATTGAAAAAGATTGAATTTACACGCTGTAATTTTATATGCGAAATCGTTTAAGTTATAAAAAGATTAGATAGCGTGTTACTTTGAAATAAATCTTGATGAGTTGTTTACCCATTTCCACTGCATGTTGCCCGATCAATAAGAGCACTTAGTCGCAAGAAAATCGTAAAGTGAAGGTTATTTTTCACGTAAAAATTTTGTACGTTGGAAATTTCATATAAATCGTACTTGAGTTTTTTAGGTTGAAGTTTCTGAATCCCCGCGTATATGCTTCACGTGTGAGAGAATTGTTGCAAATTTTTCCGGAATTGCGTACGTGGGTACAAACACTCGACTTAGAACAAACCCATAGGTTGCGTCAATCATTTGAAAAGATTCCTTTCCAAGAGTGGCAGGCATTAAAAATTTTGTCGCAACAAGTTTTTAAAAAAAAGTCTTTATCCGCCAAACGGTGGACACAGCCTCCATGTTTCATGCTGCAAGACAGGCAAATACAATCTACTTTGTGGCAGCAAGCTGAATCCAGAGGAATGCAACATTTACGTCATGGAAAAGTGGCCGCTTTAACGGTTGCGGGAGGGTTAGGTACACGCCTAAGTTTCCCGGGCCCCAAAGGTTTGGTTCCCGTAACCCCTCTAAAACGTAAAACGCTATTTCAGGTATTTGCCGAAAAATTAAGGGCCATTGAGAGATTGCACGGCGTACGTATGCACTGGTTTATCATGACGAGTTCGGATACGCACGAAGCAACGCAGGAAGCTTTTCAAAAAAATCATTGGTATGATACGCAATACCTGCATCTGTTTCAACAGGGGGTACTCCCCGCATTTACGATGGATGGAATGTGCTTGCTTACCCATGAACCCGGCGTCAATTATTACCCAGATGGCCATGGAGGCGTTTTTAAGGCTTTGGTATCGACCGGATGCGTGGATAAGATGTCGGCATATGGCATAGAAACGCTGAGCTATTTTCAAGTGGATAATCCACTTGTTTGCATTGGCGATTGCAATTTTCTTGGATTACACCTCAATCGCATGTCTGATTTTTCCACAAAAGTTGTTACCAAAACAAGTACTGACGAAAAAGTGGGTGTTTTTGTAAACAAGGGTGATGTTCTACAATTGATGGAATATAGTGAAATACCAGGGTATTTGTCGGTAAAAAAGACGAAAGACGGTCAACTTTATTTTAAATTGGGTAATACGGCCATGCATCTTATTCAACGTAGCTTTTTAGAGGCAATGGCAGAGAAAAAATTGCCCATTCACACAACGTACAAAGCGATGCAATATTGGCACCCTTTACTGCAAAGCCATTGTTCTGCGTCTTGTCAAAAATTAGAATATTTTATATTCGACGCTTTACCTTTTGCCAAAAATCCACTCCTACTTGAAGTAGATCGAAAAGAAGAGTTTAGTCCCGTTAAAAACGGTCATGGGCAAGACAGTTTGGACACTTGTGTAAAAGATCAGATAAACCGCTGGAATCGTTGGTTTGCAAACTGTGGATTAAACGTTGACCTTGGCGACAAAGCAATCAATAATGCCCATCGTCTCGAAATAAGTCCTTTGTTCGCGGATGATTACGTAAGCTTTAAAAAAATGTGGAATGCATTGGTCGTTAAACCTAATTGTTTTGAAAATCTTTATTTGGAATGAGTTTGCATGAATGCTATCTTTGATCAACTGCAGCAAGCGGTTCGAGCTGGGAAATTGCTCGAGAGCACGTTAAATAACATTGCTTATTATTTAAACGTGCAACAATTACCTGATTGGTTTACGTTAAGTCTTGAAGAATTAGTGGTACAATGTCAATGGGCTGAATTGGATGACCGATTTTTCAAATGCATAGAATTTGGTACCGCTGGTATGCGTGGACGTACCATAGGTAACTACGCAACGGCTGCTGAAAAAAAAGGTGATCATCATTACGTACATGCCGCCATTGGAAGTAATTGCATGAACGACTTTAATATTATCAAAGCAACCCTAGGGCTTTTTAAATATTGTCGCATTTACATTGAAGAAACTTTGGAATTTCCCCGTAGACCTAGCCTTGTAGTGGCTCACGACATGCGTTACTTTTCGCGACATTTTTGCGAATTGATGGCGTCTACGTGGAGTCAGTTGGGTGGAGACGTTTACGTGTTTGACGGTCCTCGATCGACCCCGCAACTAAGCTTTTCAATCCGCTATTTGGGCGTTACGGCAGGCATTATGATCACGGCGAGCCATAATCCTTTCTGCGATAACGGTTATAAAGTCTATCTTCAAGACGGTGCTCAAGTTTGCGATGCGCACGCCAAAGGTATTACGCGTTGTATTGAGCAAGTAAGTTTGCAAGAAACTTTACCTTTTTTGACGAAGGATACAAAGCAAGTTTTTTATTTATCTCCTTTGAATGATGAAGCTTATTTGGAATGCGTCCAAGAAGTCTTGCTGGATGTGGATGTACTCAAAATTTACAAACCCAAAATTGTTTATACACCGCTGCACGGTACGGGTTCTGTCAGCATATTGCCTCTCCTAAAAAATTTTGAATGGAATGTTCACTGCGTAGATGCGCAATTGAAGATGGATCCCGCGTTTCCCACCATTCAGTTCCCTAATCCTGAGCACAAAGAAGCTTTAAAAATGGCCCTAGATTTAGCGCAGGAAGTGGACGCGGATGCAGTCATTGCGACAGATCCCGATGGTGACCGCATGGGTGTTGCTTTAAAAAATGACCAAAAAGAATGGTGTGTGTTAAATGGCAATACTTTGGCTGTTTTGTTGGCCGAGTATCGAATATCTAAAATGATTTGTTTAGGAATCCTACCTCGTAAGCAAGAAAAACGTCGGAATGCGGCCCTCATTAAGTCGTTTGTGACCACACCGATGCTAAAGGCGATAGGCGATTATCACGGACTTAAAACGGTTGAAACGCTGACTGGATTTAAGTGGATCGGTGCCAAGTTAAACGATTATGAGATAGAATTAAAACAGCGCATTCGAAAGATGCAGGGGCTTGGGTTAGACTACAATCAAACATCTTTTAAAAAACGTAAGGACTTACTTTTACAACACGCTACGTTTTTCATTTTTGGAGGTGAAGAAAGTTACGGCTATTTGGCCAATGATCGCGTTAGAGATAAGGACGCCAATGCCGCTGCTTTGATGTTTTGTGAGTTTTTAGCTTACTTAAAATCTAAAGAAATAAATTTTTCGGATTATTTGGATGAAATGTATTGCAAATATGGGTATTTCCAAGAAGATTTGCTGAGCTTTTCATTTGAAGGTGCTGCAGGCTTTTCTACCATGCAGAAGTTATTAACTTCTTACCGGCAAGACGTTCCCAAAAGGATAAATAATGTTCGCGTTTTAAGTGTGACCGATTTTTCTCGGGAAGGATACCATAAAGATTGCGAGGGTAAGGTAATCGCTGGAGCCGATTTTTTGATCATTAAACTGATCGATGGCTTTAGTGTAGCTATTCGTGGCAGTGGGACGGAATCCAAAGTTAAAATGTATTTGCTAGGGCAGTCAGAAGTTGAGCATGAAGATTTATTGCCCCATGTTAAGCAGGATGTTGCGCAACGATTACAGCAATTAAAAGCATTTTTACATGGCGATGTGGCCAAGCGTGTTCAAGAAAAGCAAAGCGCGTAATACAAACTAGGATGGGTGGATGTAAAGCATTTTAGAAATGCCTTTATGCAAGGTTCAGTTTTTGAGATGTATTTACCCAATGCGTAAATAAGTTGTCTTTGATTGAACGGAAAATTGCAATAGAGGGTGGCGAGCCGGTTAATTTTTCATGCAACTGCCGTCAAGGCTTTTTTCGAAGTAGGTTTATTTGCATCTTCTTTGTTCAACAGAAAATAGGATTGCATTTGTAGTATTTTAAAACGAGCGTGACTTACCATGTAATCGTGGACAGTTTAGTATTGACGTCTGGAGTGTTATGTAGCTTAGTTTTCTTACAGTACTGGCCGAGATAGCTCAGTGGGTAGAGCAACGCATTCGTAATGCGTGGGTCGTGAGTTCAAATCTCACTCTCGGCTCCAGTGGTTATCACAAGCGAGGTTTTTATGTCACAACATGCAAGTTTTCGTCAGGGACGTTCTGCTTTAACAAGCAATAAGACGGTATTAAAACGTTTTGAAAGGATTGAATTACTTAAAAAACGTGGTCAATGGAAAGAAGGGCAAAGCGTATTGGGCTTACGCAAAACAAAACCCGAGTAATTATATTGTATTTTTCATCTTATGGCATCCGCAACAGATATTCGTAAAGGCCAAGTCCTATTGTATCAGAATGTACCCCATTGGGTAGTAGACATGCAACATCGTACGCAGGGTCGCCAATCGGGATTTGTACAAGTTACTTTACGCAATTTACGCACGGGTTCATCAACAAAAACTAAATTTGGATCCAACGATAATATTACCCTATGTTTTACAGAATCCAAAGAGTTAGAATACGCCTATGCAGACGATGCTGGATACCATTTTTTGAATCCAAATACCTTTGAAGATGAAATCATTCCAAGTTCTTTGCTTGCAGATCAAAAGTTGTACCTAATTGCAGGTATTGTTTATGCGGTGATGTTTGTGGAGGAAAAACCCGTTCAATTGCAATTGCCGACCGCACTTTCCATGAAGGTCGTTGAAGCCTCGGAAGGGTTACGCGGCGATACGGCGAGCAACGCGCAGAAACCGGTTGTTACCGAAAGTGGACTAACTGTCCAGGTCCCTTTATTTATCAAACGCGGAGAAGTCATTCGCGTCAGCACGAGCGATGGTTCTTATTTAGGGAGAGCCTAACTTTATGGCCAAAAAATCTTTGGAGGATGCGGTAAATAAACCGAAGACTATTTATACAATTACTCTGGAAGAAAGCCAAATCAAAGCTCTCGAAACTTGGTGTGACCATCATGCATGGGAATTTTACCATGTTGATTACGCTCGTTTTGCCTTTCGGGGTGACGGTGTCAACGTAGTTGCTTACCCAAGCGGCAAGGTGGTAATACAGGGGAAGAAGACGGAAAGTTTTGTGACTTATGTTTTAGAACCTGAAATTACTCGGAAACCGCAATGGGGTTTGGAAAAAATCCATCGTCCAGAATGGTTTGTGCCTCATGCGGGCATGGATGAAAGTGGTAAGGGTGATTTTTTTGGTCCCCTGGTAACAGCCTGCGTTATTGCCGACGGTCCTATGGTGGACGCTTGGATGCAATCGGGACTCAGAGAAAGCAAAAAACTTGGGAGTGATTTAACTGTTTTTAAAATGGAACAATGGGTTCGTCGGACGCATGGGGTTGTTGTTGAAATTGCTTTTGCCGGCATGGAAAAATATAACGCCCTGTACAAGAAATTTGGTAATTTAAACGAATTATTGGCTTGGTTGCACGCAAAATCACTGGACAATGCTTTGAAAAAACGTTGGGTGTCGGAAGGCTTATTGGATCAATTTGCCAAAGGTAAACTGGTTCAAAAATATTTGGAAAGTACCAACTTCAATTTGAAACAACGCGTACGTGCCGAAGAAGATCCGGTAGTGGCGGCGGCCTCGGTTGTGGCTAGGGCAGAATACCTAAGGCAATTGAAAAAATTAAGCGATGAAGCGGGCATGCCTTTACCAAAAGGTGCAGGTCCCCGCGTGCAAGAAACTGCCCATACCTTGATTGAAAATCTTGGACAAGAACGATTAGGTTGTTTTGCCAAGTTGCATTTTAAAACAACTGACAAAATTGTAAACGGTAGTTAAGTAGAAAAAGTTGTACGGAGAAAAATAAAGAATTATTATTAAGTAATCGTTACGACTTTGGGCAACCATTGAGTATATTACTTGCCATTGATTGTGAGGAATGTAGAACGAGTCCTCATGGTTTTGTTACGAAACCGAATTGATTTTATTTAAAAGATTGAGGGAATGTAAATACGGGCTGCATATGCCTGTCACTTCAAGGACAAGATGTGAAGAACAATGCATCAATGAGCCGGATAGCAGCATGAATTCATTCAATGAGGATGCTAATTTTTCGAAAATAGCCCTATTATTCTCCATTGCCCCCAACGGAATTTTACGATAATACATGTACGCCTATGATAGCAACATCCGACGCACGGTGCAACGTGGATGGAGCGTAACAGGGCGATGAAATAACTTTTTCAATGTGTTATAATGCCACAGACAGGCAATACGTTGTAAAGTTCACCCTCCGATACAGGTTGGTGGTAAGCTTTGGTACGTTTCTAGGTAGTTAGGTAATTTTCTGTCTATAAAGGATAACTGGTAACGGAGACACTTGCGAGCGTGCTTCCCGGTCAAACTACGGTTCGTATATTACCCAATAGATCCAGGAATAAGTGTAAGGGAATAGGCCATGACAGAGAACGTAGCAACGTACAATACGCAGTGAAATTACGGGATAATGACACAACCTACAGGCTATGAAGAAAACAAGTCCTTCGTACGTTTGAGTGTTTGGCTTAATAAAATGGCTTCCCTATGGGAGGTCTAATTTAAAAGCTTTTGAAAATTCTCCAGGAAGTTAGGTATAAACATATACATCCCGGAGAACTGCATCCCTCTTGCCGCTACCAACTTGGATTTCTGAACATATTTTTACCGCAACTGCATCATTTTCGTCATGACCGAGGAATTTTCGAAGGTATTTTCTTATGATTTTACCGTTTGCTAATGTTCCTCTGTGATGAGCGCAGCGGTATA
>JAITJL010000016.1 GCA_031278975.1 Puniceicoccales bacterium | reverse complement strand
ATGAAAACAAGGATTGGAATTAATGGGTTCGGTCGTATTGGCCGTCTAGTTTTTCGCGCGATTGCCGATAAAAATCTTCTTAAAAAAGATTTCGAAGTAGTTGCCATTAACGATTTGGTAGGAGCCGATAATCTTGCCTATTTACTGCAGTATGATTCCACACAAGGCAAGTTTCATGGAACCGTCGCGTCTAAGGGCGAAGATGCTTTGATCGTAAATGGACAAAACATTCAGTGTTTGGCCGTTAAAGAAGGTCCTGCCGCATTACCTTGGAAAAAATTGGGCGTCGATATCGTCATTGAATCGACAGGACTATTTACAAGTGACGAAAAAGCGCAAGGACACTTAACTGCGGGAGCAAAAAAAGTTTTAATTACCGCACCTGCTAAAGGAGATAAGGTGCGTACCATCGTTGTAGGGGTTAACGATCAAGAGCTTAAAAAATCGGACAATATCATTTCAAACGCTTCGTGTACAACAAACTGCTTGGCTCCCATTACCAAGGTTGTATTGGAAAATTTTGGCATCGAAGAAGGTTTGATGACCACCGTACACAGTTACACGGCAACACAAAAGACGGTGGATGGTCCTTCCAAGAAAGACTGGAAAGGTGGACGTACGGCAGCCATCAATATTATACCTTCAACGACGGGGGCTGCTAAGGCCGTAGGGTTGGTGTTGCCTGCAGTAAAAGGTAAATTGACCGGCATGTCTTTCCGAGTACCCACACCGACCGTTTCCGTCGTTGATTTAACGGTTAAAACGGTCAAAAGTACTTCGTACGCTGAAATTTGTGCAAAAATGAAGGAAGCTGCTAAGGGTCCTCTAAAAGGCATCTTGGCTTACACGGAAGACGAGGTTGTTTCCAGTGACTTCATACACGATGAACATTCCTCCATTTTCGATGCGGGATCAGGTATTGAACTAAATGATAAATTTTTTAAATTGGTTAGCTGGTACGATAACGAATGGGGATACAGCAATCGCTGCGTCGATGTACTTCAAAAATTATCGCAACTACTCTAAATTTGGGAAAGCGTTAAAGTACCACTGAGGATACGGTCTACTTGAATGCGGTAGAGGGGTATGTTTTCTATTGACATCCATGGAGATGACGTGGAAATAGACGACCTATGAAACAACATTTAATAAGGAAATAGATCCCTATCAGTCTTTTTACCACGGGAATTATAGATGGCGTATCAGTGTACGGTCTATCCGAAGGTGGCTTGCGTGGGACATCTTTTTGAGGGAACTCCGTTCTATTAAAAGATAGCGAAGGAAGCTTCTGTACGGCATCCAGAGAAAAGGTTAGCAACATGCATACACGGGGTTCAAGGAGATCAAGACCTATTTTAGGGATCGTGAAACAATCCTGTGTGCCGGGAGACATTTTGGAGTTAGAGATACTCAAGGTAGAAAACTTTTCGTTGTCGGTCGCCACTGTTCGACTGGAAAAACCAATCCGTGTTGAATGAGAATCGGGCGAATGATGTGTGCACCTATGGAGATCCATGGCCCATTTACGTTGGAACAGGAAGAGTTTAAAGTCGCAGATAATTTTTACGGATGGTTCCGTTCCCATTGAACTCTCTACATACCCAATCCTAGGAAAAGTAGTAGGTCATATGAAGTCAGGCCTGGGAAGATGTTATGTACCTTTTTTCGCACTCCACAGGGTAGGTTTGTAACCCAAAATAGTTGTGCGGTTATCAATGTGAACGGTACCTATTGTTCCAGGATGCCTACTGTGGATCCGTACGATGGAAAAATGTGTGACGGCAATGGTCGTGAGGCTACAGTTAATGTTCCTCATTATTTGTTTTTAACAAATATTACTTCTCATTTTTACGAGTGTAACAGTGTATATTATGCCTTTGTAGAAAACCGCATTGAAATTTATAGATCCACAACTGAGCGTATGCGAACCACTTGAAGCCCATTTACTCACTTTTACAATATCCTTCTTGGCAAACTCACATTGCGCTCAAAACTGTTTTTCCTAGAGAGCTTATGCCCTTCGAAGTTCTATCTGTGTAGCGTATGGGCTCACTTATGTCCACACACCTCTTGGTTCGATGAGACTTCTTATTATTCTTCTATTTCTAACCTTGCAACATTGTAATTGGACGAATAGGTGTGTGAATGAATCCAACCCCAGGTGAAAAATCAAACAAAACCACTGCCGATTGGTATTCCTCATTGCCATAGACGCTCGTACTGGCAGCCAAGAAGCACTTGTAGTATTGTGCAAAGTCGGACTTTTGATGATTTAGTCCTTAGGCCCGATGAACTTTACAGTTTCCTAGGGAGCTGACCTGAATCTTGGCATCCTTGATATTCAATGTAACGAGGTATAATAGCCTAATCGATGCCACGCTACGGACCCTTAAAACACACTTGCCTAAAAAGTACTGGAAAACCATCCAAAACTAGCAACGAATACAATGACTACGCCTACAAATATAAGATTTAAAATATATTCCATCCATTGTTTATCCAGATTTTTGTCCAATGAAATAACGCGGCGACACAACCCTATTTGCTTCCAAAATACCTATTTCCGTGGATGTTCCTACCGGAAGCCGAGAAGCATTTGCGTATTGCAAAGTCGAGCTTTTGATGATTGTTTAAAGAAGAGTTCAACATAGTAATAAAGGGTATGTGCGTTACAAGTATGTCGGGCGACACAAATGGACTTTTTAATCCTCATATTGCGCCAGAAATCGCATATCTCGGTGGCACAACCCAAAAAAATGCCCATGATCTTTGTTAAAGCCAATCTTCTCCCTAATAACGCCGGCTATACTTCCTAAAAGCTTCGGCGTTATTTTTTGGACGCGAACAGACACCGAGATTCAGGACCTTTCGTCGGTATTTTTCCTTCCTCAATTACATAGTACTCCAATCGGTGTACACTATGCCCATTTTCGTTTACTTCCACCGAAATATTATATCGTACCGACTCAAGGTTTAATTCACCTACGAGAAAACTCCCTAACCTCCCACAGGTTTCTACTGCCCCGTGCTAAAGTCATTATGATGGTTATAAAATTCAAACCTGTGCAGGCTTTGTTTTCTGGAAAGACTAACGCTTTGAGAACTGGAACCGCTTACGAGCTCCCACTTGCCCTGGTTTCTTTCGCTCTTTACTACGAGGGTCACGCGTCAATAAACCCTCCTTTTTGAGTGCTGAGCGCCATTCTGGATTCATTTTTTCCAACGCGCGTGCCAAGCCTAGTGCAATAGCCTGCATTTGCCCCATTTCACCACCACCTCGCGTGTAGGTACGGAAACTGATATTCTCTTCAGCATCTACCACACGTAAAGGCTTTATCAGCAAAGCATTGGCACTATCAGGCAACTTGGAACGTACCATTTCTTTGCCATTTATGAACCATTGTCCCTTACCTTTGGAAATACGAACACGCGCAACAGACGTTTTTCTACGTCCTACGGCCACAAATTCTTCAGTTTTTTCCCGCGCCATAAATTTCTCCTTTATTTTTCAAACAAAACCGGTGATTGAGCCGTATGCGGATGATCTTCACCGGCGTACACTTTCAATTTTTTTAACATCTGGTCTGCTAATTTATTTTTGGGTAACATACCACGTACCGCGTGCATCAAAATAAATGCTGGCTTTTTTTGACGTACTTCGGCTAAAGTACGTACGCATAAACCGCTTTGATAGCCCGAATAGGAAGCATAAGTTTTGTCCGTTTCTTTGCGACCTGTAACGCGTACGTGTTCGGCATTTACGACAACGACAAAATCTCCGGTGTCCGTATGGGGTGTATAAGCAACCTTTGTGCGACCTCTCAACAAATTGGCAATTTGTACAGCCAAACGGCCTAGAATTTTCCCCTTTGCGTCAATCAAATGCCATTTGTGATCAATTGCTTCCGTCTGGTTTACGAGTGTTGTTTTCATTCAAAAAGTTATTTTCTTCTATTATCCAATAGCAACTGACAAAACAAAACCCTTGTCAAGCCTTTATCGTCGACATTGAGTACACGATGACAACAAATATTTTTGTAAAGCAGAAAAACGCTACAAAGTTTAAAAAAATTCAGAGAGAACAATTGTCTCGTTCTCTCTTATAACTTAGGCAATGGTAATAGAATCGTTCAAATAGACGTCTTGGACGGTATGCAACAATTCCACACCTTCTTTAAAAGGTTTTTGAAATGCCTTACGGCCCAAAATTAATCCCATACCGCCAGCACGTTTATTGGTAATGGCGGTCGCAATGGCATCTCCAAAATCGTTTTTCCCTGAAGCCCCTCCCGAATTAATCAATCCGATACGACCCATATAGCCATTGACCACTTGGTAACGTGTCAAGTCAATGGGATGATCGGTTGTCAATGCCGTGTAAACTTTTTCGTGCGTTTTACCAAATTTAGGCAAAGATTTAAAACCACCGTTACTGGTTGGTAACTTTTGTTTTAGGATGTCGGCACCAATTGTTGCACCTAGATGATTGGCTTGTCCTGTTAAATCAGCACTTTCGTGATAATCTTTATCCGATTTAAATGCAGGATTACGCAAATAGCACCACAAAATGGTTGCCATGCCCAATGTGTGTGCCCGTTCAAAAACCAAACTTGTTTCTTCAATTTGCCGATTGGATTCCTCGGAACCAAAATAGATGGTAGCTCCAACGGCAACTGCTCCCATGGCTGCAGCTTGTTCCACTTGTCCAAAATAAATTTGATCAAACGTATTGGGGTAAGTTAACAACTCATTGTGATTTAGTTTTACAATGAAAGGAATTTTATGGGCAAATTTACGCGAAACACACGATAAGACTCCCAAGGTGGAAGCGACTCCGTTACATCCACCTTCTATGGCCAATTTAATAATGTTTTCTGGATCGAAATAATCCGGATTGGGGGCAAAACTGGCACCTGCGGAATGTTCTACCCCTTGATCGACGGGTAAAATTGAAACGTATCCCGTATTGGCCAATCGTCCGTGTCCCAGCAGGCGACTTAAGCTACCCAAGACGCAATTGGAACGGTCGCTCGAAATGAATGTCTGATCGATAAAATTTGGATTGGGTAAATGTAATTTATCTTTCGCCACCGTTTTACAAACGTGTTTCAATAAATAACCTTTATCTTCCTCTAAGAAACGTTGAATGTGTTTATTCATGATAATGAAGCATAACGGAAGTTTCAAATTTACACAACATTTTCATGCAAAAAATTTAGTATCTCCACCCACAATAAAATTCTTGACTTGAAAAATTTTCCAACTATAGCATTTTTTTGTGCATTGGATTGATAGTGCCATTATGGTCACCTTTTTAGAGGGTAACCTTATGGATTGGATTTGCATCCGGCCATAATATTCAATCGTTCAAAGAGTACGCGGTTGGCAACCGTAACTTCTCCGATTTCGCCGTTTTCTGTACCGTGGCGGCTACGGCGATTGGCGGAAGCGCAACGATCGGTTTTGTAGGTAGATTTTACAATATTGGTATCGTTCACATTTTAGCTCCGTTGGGATTACCTATTGCATTTATCTTAGTGGCTCTTTGGATTATGCCGAGGATAAAAAAATACTATGGATGTAATTCTGTTGGCGATATTTTCGAAATTAGTTACGGCTTACCCGGAAAATATACCGTTGGCGTTGTCAGTTTCATCCTTATGTTGCTTGCCTCTCTCGCACAAATCGAAGCGATGGGTCTCGTTATCAGCAGACTAACATCTATTCCTTACATACAAAGCGTTTTGCTATCTTCGGTAATGCTATTTATTTACACGGGCAAAGGAGGCATCAAAGCCGTTACTTTCACAGATGTTCTACAATTTATCGTCTTAGCCATGGCCATTCCGCTTATGTTGGGGGGTTGGCATTCAAAAACTGGGTGGTTTTGAACATTTTGTTCAAGCAATACCCTCCGAATGTTTGCATGTTACGCCAGAAGGATTGAGGCGCTATTTACCTTTATTCTTTCTCTTTTCTATACCTACACTTGCACCTATGTTTATCCAACGTTTACTATCGACGAAAACGGTAAGACAAGGCATTCGTGCCTTCGCAAGTGCCGGCCTGTTTTATTTCTTTCTCATATTTTTTTTAATAGGCATTGGTGTTCTGGCTAAAATTTTGTACCCCAATTTAATAAATGCCGACCAAGCAATTCCAACGCTTGTTCAAAATTTGATGCCTGTGGGCATCAAAGGATTTATTCTGGCAGGTTTTCTCGCAATTTTAATGTCTACCGCCGACTCTTCTCTCAATGCAGCGAGTATTGCATTGACCAATGACCTACTGTTTCCACACTTCAAAAATCTTTCCGAAAAACAAAAATTGAACCTTGTTCGCAGTTTAACTTACGAGTTAGGTTTGGTGTGCGTTTTGATTGCTCTATCGTACAATGTTCTTTTTGAAATCGAAGTCATTTACAATACTTTGTCCTTAAGTACTTCCCTTGTCCCTTTGTATTTCTGCATATTTAACCGAAAAATTAATGTACGACACTGCTTTACGTGTATTATTATCGGTCTAACGGTAACCATCCTATAGCAATATTTTTTAAAACCGGTTTCAAATATAGATGGTGTCTTCCCTGGATTTTTTGTTCATCTCGTGTGCTTAATACGCAACAAAATATCCTCTTGGGCATTTTTTTGCTGGCCGTGCAACTCTTTCCAATACTATTCATGCAAATACCGCCGGCATTTATGAAAATCGGCTTCACGCTTATCAATGGAAGCATAGCTATTTTACTCATATTCAGCAGTCAATTTCCTAATTTTTATAAAAAATACTTCAGCATTGTTAAAAGTTTGGCATTGTTTTTATGCCTGCCCGTAACATCCATTTACTTAATATTTTTCGCAGAAAATGGGTGTTTGCACATTGTAAGCTTTGGAATGTCCATTCTACTCATGAATCTATTGAATGAAGAACGTTCACTCAAAGTAAGTTTATTTTTAAGTATCGTGATGACTGTTGCCGTTGCCTGTGGCTGTTTTCTATCCGGACAACCTTTTACAAGCCCGTCTCAAATACGTGGATTCCATCTCCTTTATATAGCCGGATTTAGCACCGTATTACTGGTAATTTGGGTCAAAAGGAACAGTTTTATTATAAAAAACCTGTTTGCACGTTCAATTGTGCATGACTTAACGGCACCACTCTTAATTCAAAAGATGATTGTTGATAGAAATTCATCGGATCCGTGGTCACACAAAGAAAAATCATTGCTTTTAAGGAGTATGAACGAAGCCGCACACATCATCGATTCCATTGCCATTCAGCATCCCGTATCAAATAAGGAAAATATTAACATATTGATAGAGCACGTGATCGAACAGGAGCAATTTGTATATAAAAGTTTAAAAATAGATTTTAAGGCATCGCAAACCTTCAAACTACGTGTGGATCCATTTTTGTTTCAACGGGTTGTAAAAAATCTTATTCATATATGCATTCCAGCTCTTCCGGATGCATCTCAGGGTATTCTTACCATTCGCCTTTTTGAAGATGCAAACCAACAAATTACGCTTACTTTGGGTGATCGTTTAATTTCAACAAAACTTGACGATGTTATTCAATTTCAGATAGATGACAGCGAGTCCTACAACATAGGTATTCACTTTCAAGAACTGCAAAAAATTGTTCTTCGTTGGCGGGCAAAACTTTCTCTCCTAGAACAAACGCAGGGCACCCGTATTTGCCAAATACAATTTGGCCCCAAGGCTCAAGATTAAATGCATTTTGAGAACTGACGCATATGCATTTTTTTACAATAATGGGGAAATGAGCACAACGTATTCACCTCGAGGGGTACTTGTAAAAACCGTCTGAGCTAGCTGGGTAATTGACCCTCGATACAAAGTCTCATTTACTTTTGTCAATTCACGTGCCACAAAGATTTCCCTTTGGGGTTCGAGGGTCTTTTGTAAGCATTCAAACAAACTCAACATTCTGTGTGGAGATTCGTATAAAATGAGCGTTTCCGACGCGTGGCGATAAGATTCAAGGATTTTTTGCTTGTGACTTTTTTTTAATGGCAAAAATCCTAAAAACAAAAAACGATCGCTTGGAAAACCGGCAACACTTAAGCTTGCGATCGCTGCACTGGGCCCAGGAATTGGAACAATGGGAATATTTTCATGATGGCATAACCGTAGCACACGAAATCCAGGATCGCTGATGGTGGGCGTTCCCGCATCGCTCACCAGGGCAACCGAAAGTCCACTTTGCAGTTTTTGCAGCAGGTGCTGTGCGCTCTGTCTCTCTCCATCATCGCGGTAGGTAAATAATCGCTTGTCTCTTATTTGCAAGCGAGTGAGCAATTTCTTAACAATGCTTGGCGTTTCGCAAGCAATGCAGTCGCACGTTTGCAATATGCTAATGGCCCGTAACGTTAAATCGCTTAAATTGCCAATGGGTGTTGCCACGACATAGAGCGTCCCTTTTTGCGCGCGATGCTTTTCACACAATGCTTGTAGAATATCCATGCACGTTAGCATTAAAGGAAATGCCATCGGTGTAAAACATTTTTATGGACGTGAAACACCAGGAAATGCTTGACGCGGATTCGAATCTGACGACAATGAATGGCATCATTTATATGCCCGAAGAAGGTTTTTTTGTGGATATAACCTGAAATTGCATAAATATAGCTAAAACGGTGATTCGATTTTTAATTTCGATTCTAAACATTATTCCGGAGGGAATTCAGTACAAAATTTGCAAAATTTTGGGCAATTTATTGTTTTATCTATTTCCTCCGAGGCGTAGCGTTATTTTGAACAATTTGTTCAATGTTTTTCCTCAAAAAACGGAGGCTTGGCGCAAACACTTGGCAAAAATAAACTGCCAACGGTGGGCGGAAACCGCATGGGCTTTTCTTGTTTCAAGCTACTGGTCACAACAAAAGATCGGGCAACACGTTACCATAAGTCCAGCTTTAGAAAGTTGGATGAAACATTTTTTACAAAAGCCGCGTCCCTGCATAGTATTGGTTCCTCATTTAAACTTAATGGAGACGACCGCATGGTTACCGGCTGTTTTTTCCAAAAAGGTTGAAATAGGCGCTATTTACCGTCCATTTCGAAATAAATATTTTGAAAACTGGATAAAACAAACGCGCGAGCGTTTTAATCTACAACTCATTTCTCGAAAAAGAGGTATCTTACCGTTGGAAAAAATTCTCAAACACAACGGCATTGTGGGTATCCTTTTCGATCAATCGGCGGGGGATACCGGCATCTTGACTACGTTTTTTGGGAAATTGGCCTCTTCCACGGACCTACCGGGACGTCTTGTCGAAAAATTCAACGCCGACGTTGTCGCCATCTACCTAAGAAGAACCGGATTTATTAGGGGTGAATTTTGCATTGAAACTATCGCCAGTGAAAAAAAAGCCCTGGACGTTACGTTTGCGGCCAATCGGTGGCTTGAGAAAAAGCTGGTAGACGATGCGTTTTTTTACGAAAATTGGCTTTGGATGCACAGACGTTGGAAAACGCAATGCGAACCATCGAAACGTTTCTGCATTGCCCAAAAACGTAACTGCCTTCAGGCCACCATGGATTTTTATAAACGGGATCGGTTGCCTCGGAAAACACGTGTCTGGATACGCATGCCCAATTGGTTAGGAGATTGCGTCATGACTTATCCCATTCTGTGCGCACTGAGGAAAGCACGTCCCGACTTCTCTATCCACTTGGTTGCACAAAAGTTTGTAGCACCTTGGTTGCAGCGACATTTTCCGGTAGATTACATCCACATTCTGCCTCAAAGAAAATATGTGGCCTATTTTAAAGCGTTTAGACAGCTTAAGACGCAGTATCCGGAAACTTGGATTAATTTTCCAAATTCGATGCGAAGCGATTTGGAAAGTTTTTGCGCTGGAGCACCGCAAAGATTCGGACTATGTAAGAAAATGTGTCGTCCACTCTTGACGCATACATGGAAGCCTACACTTCCTGTACAATGCCATCAGACGGAATTATGGTATCAGTTTTTTCAGAACTTTGGACTTCAAGAACCGATTTCTCGAGCTCCAATTACAGTGACAATGGCTGAGGATACAAGCTGCGAGGGTCCGTTTACGATGGGATGTTTTTGCGGCTCGTCCAATACGCCTGAGAAGCGGTGGGGAGTAAGTTATTGGCAAAGACTCATAGGGGATTTACTGAAAACGTATACGCCTTCGAAATGCGTTTTGCTGGGGAGCCAAGGCGATTACAAAATCTGCATGCAGGTGGCTGCGGGCTTACCCAGAGATTTGGTTCGAAATTTGGCGGGGAAAACCGATTTGTTGAGCTTAGAGCAAATATTGTTGCAGATGCGCTTTGTGATTGCCAACGACTCGGGTGGCATGCATTTGGCAAACGCGTTAGGCATCCATACGGTGGGTTTATTTGCCAGGACGCAGCCGCAATGGGGTGGCCCGTACTTCGATGCCCCCACATGCATTGTCCAAGGGACCTCTACATCCATGGAATCCCTGGACCCTTACGTTGTCTACCACCGCATCGTATCCTGGCTTCCAACATTGGAACCGTCGTTGGAAGAATAATGAGATATGTCTGCAAACTTCGGACTTCGGGAACCCATTTCTCGAACCCCGATTGCGACGATTATCTTTGGGGACACAAGGTGTAAAAGCCCATTTTATCCTCAAAACACCTTCATAACTCCATCAGCTGCGGGCTTCGCACTCTTAAAATCCGCAGGTGAGAGAAAAATCTGGGAGTTTAAAACTCTCTTTGCTTCAATTCCTTGGAAATCAAGACTTTTTAAGGTAAGTCATCGTTGGAAGAAAATGAGACGTATAACTGCTTAACAGCATTCCGTTGTGAACCTCGTTACTTATGAGGTTTTGCAAAGGTACATGCATATTCCCACAATTTTAATTCGATACGGCAGGTTAATGGACTTTTTTCTTAATATCCATGGAAATAATGCGATGATGTACAGCATATGAAGCAAAATGTAATTAAAAGATGGATCCATATCGGTTTTTTTACCGTGGGAATGACACAGGGTTTATCTCTGTACGCAGCACCCACAGGCCCCTGTTTGGGACATCTTTTTGATGGGACTCCGCTTTTTAAAGATGATCAAGGAGGCTTCTGTACGGTGTCTGGACAAAGGGTTATAAACGTGGGAACTAGTTGGCTTCAAGAGTTTCGTGTCCGCATTAAAGATCGTACAATAACCATATATTGCGGGTCACACAATGAAGTTTTAGACGAGCATAACGTACAACTTCCCATCGTCGGTTACCACCGTGTCACCCAACAACCCATCTTTTTTCACAGGGCGAGTGGCATGTGCATTTTTGGAGATCCATGGCCAGATCAGGTAGAAACGAGAGCCGCATTAGCACCTCACGTGATTTTTACGGACCGGTCCATTGAGCTCCCCGTGCACCCAACCTTAGGTCAAGCGGTAGGTCACATGAGAGTAATGCGAGGACAGTGTGTTCCTATTTTTCGCTCTCTAGAGGGTAGACTTGTGACTCAAAATGGTTGTACGGTTGTCTACGCGAACGGCATCTACATGCGTGTGCTTGTTTCAAGGCGCTTATTGTTAGATCTGAGTACTACTCGCTTATACGACGGCAATGGCCGTTGCCTACCCGACCGATATGCTGGTACCATTAGTGAGGATCATACGCTTTACGAGTGTAATGGGATATTTTACGCTTTTGTAGAGAACCGCATTGAAATTTATAGGGCTGATACAGAGGCCAACCGATGGGTACTCATTAAATGCAAGTTGCTCTATTGAAACCCATTTTTTTACTTATACAAAAACAGTCACATCTATAACTAAGAACTTCTAAAAACCACCTCTGTATCAGGCAAGATAATTCACACATAGGTGGCTTTTAGATCTTACCCAAAAATTTCATCCACTCTTACCACTTTGAGAAGATTCAGTCCAGTTTGTTCCCTACCGCATTACTGCATTTGCACACTGTTAAAAGGGATAAAATACTCCGCCCATTGGAGATATCTGTAGGTTTCTACCATCCAAAAACGAAAATATAATATTTTATCCGAAGCTGAGAGTTATACCGATTGCGTATCTATCCTGTATTTTTTTAAAGACCTAAAGTATTTCTCTGCGATAGATGCGTTAAATGTTTTTGTACTTCTTCTTGAAACCGTACTAAGTCTTCTTGCGACGGGCGATAGCCCAACTGTTGGGGTTTGAGTCCCAGACGACCCATCTCGTCAAGATGCCAGGTAGCTTTTTGACCGTCCGAAAATACAACTTGTCCGTTGATTAAAGTTCCCGGTTTTGTGACGGGATCTACGGTCACAGAAAATCCACTTCCCCCTTCCTCTATTAACTCTCCTTCTTGTTCAACGTTGGTATTCGCAATGGGCTTGGACTCAACTTTTTTCAATTCTAGACCCAGATCATCCAGTAGGAAACGAACTTCTATATAGGTTAGATGCAGATTGTAAGTTGCATTGATTTGTGTTTGTAGATCGCTGAGGTTGGATGTCTGTTGAGCCCATTCGCGAATACGTGTTACCTGTTCGTCTGTGAAATTCATGGCTATTATTTACTCAGTAGTTTTTGTTGTAAAAATTGAATGGTTCGTTTGGTCGTAGGTTCTTGTTGAATAATATTTTCCACACTTTTGCAAGCGTGAATAACGGTTCCGTGGTCTCTTCCGCCAAAAGCTGCTCCAATTTCTTGCAGTGAAGTTGAAGTCAAAATACGGCACAAATACATGGCTACTTGCCTAGGAAATGCAATGTTGGCAGGCCGCTTTTTGCTGACCATATCACTCAAGGAAATGTGGTAAAAGTCGCAAACTCTTTTTTGAATGTCGTCCATAGTCACGGTGGTTGACATTTCTTCCTGTAAAATGTCTTCCAAGATTTTTTCGACATTCTCAATCGTTAATTTGTCCGTATGCAATAGACGTTGGTATCCCAAAATACGATTCAGTGCTCCCTCCATGCGGCGCACGTTCTTGGTAACACGCTCGGCCAAAAAAGCCAAAACGGATTCGTCAAGGGATAGATGCATGGATTGTGCCTTTTTTGATAAAATTGCAACGCGCGTTTCGAAATCGGGTGGTTGGATGTCGCATACGAGTCCCCACTGAAACCTAGATATTAAACGGTTTTCTAATTTGGTAATTTCGGAGGCCGGCCTATCGCTGCACAAAAAGATCTGCTTTTGGGATTCAAAAAGTTCGTTGAACGTATGAAAAAATTCTTCTTGGATACGTTCTTTCCCGGATAAAAAATGAATATCATCGATGAGCAAAACGTCGGAACTACGATATTTTTTTCGAAATTTAGCCAATTGGTTTTCTTGAATGGCATAGATAAAATCGTTTGTGAAACGTTCTGTGGAGATGTAAATAACCTTTGTATTAGGGTGATGACGTAAGATGTGGTGGCCCACCGCATGCATCAAATGCGTTTTTCCAAGTCCCGTATTTCCGTACAAGAAAAGTGGATTGTAGGCCTTAGCAGGAGCGTTGGCAATGGCGACCGCAGCGGCATGCGCCAATTGACTGCCTGCGCCAACCACAAAATTTTCAAACGTATTTTGTGGGTTTAATCCTTGTCCGGACGCAAGCTGCGAAGATGGACCTGCCGTTTTAATATTTTGTGGAATCGTGTTGTTTACAGCAGGTATTGGAGCACAACAATCAGGATTATCTCTGCTTTTGAATTCAATGGTAACGGGAAATCCTACGAGAGCCATTAGCTTATTTTCCAAAATTTCCCTATAATTATTTTGTAACCACATGGCTTCAAAGTCGTTGCTTGTCTCTAAAATGATTGTGTTATCGAGCGTACTTTCAAGGCAAGATAGGGGTCGAAACCAAGTATTAAAAATATCTACAGGAAAAAGCTTTTGTAACTCATTTTTTAGAGTTGTCCACAGCTGCGTATTGGAAAGGTCATTTTTCATGCATTTAACAATTTATTCACAAAAATTTTAACATCTCTGGACGAAGTTGTATAAGGTACTTTAATTTATTTTTACTTGGCACAGCATTTGGCTGCGAAGTCCATCGAAGTTCCTATAATTCATTGGTAGTAAGTAAATTAATTGCATTGCTATTTTTTATTATATAAACCTTCCAGGAGGTAAAAAACAAAATGAGAAACAAACAAATTGATTTTTCAACTAAATTGCAAGAGGAAGTTTTTTACAAGTTATTCACAATTACTTACGATCGGCATAAATAGTAATTCTGGACGTCAGAAGTTTTTTAAAAGCGATAAAATGAACCTCAAAATTTCGGTTTTAATTGAATTGTATAGCAAGCCGCTTACAAGCGCAATTCACCCTGTCGACAGGTAACTCTAGAAAGTATTTTTGATAAGAAAGATCGTCGATGTATATCAGAAATTCCATATTGTACGAGCGCGTTACGATGTTTTCGAGTACCATATCCTTTGTTAATACTTAGGTGGTAACGGGGATAACACACGCTTAGTTGTTCCATTAGAAGATCCCTTTTTACCTTTGCAACAATGGATGCTGCCGCAATGCAAAAACTTTTTTGATCACCTTTGATAATGCTTTTATGATTGTAAGCGAAATTTTTTAGGTGATAACCGTCGATGAGTACCTGCGGTGCATTTATGAAAGGAGCATCGGTAGTATTATTTAGGGTTAAATGTGTCAACGATTGTATTGTTTCCAAAACGCGTCGAAAAGCTAATTTGATGGCGTACGCAATGTTACCTACATCAATTTCTGTAACACTTCCTTCGGCAAATGCAAATTGTAACCCGCCTTCTTTTTGCCAAGTTTGTAACCATTCAAATGCTTGTCGCCTACGCTTGGCGGAAAGTTGCTTTGAATCTTGTATAAAAAGAATATTGGGATCCTGTTGGTGTTGTTTTAAAAATTCTGCACTAATCCACACGGCACCGGCGGCAACGGGACCCGCTAAAGCCCCACGGCCAGCCTCGTCAACGCCAATCAAAGATTTATTTTCGAAGGAAAGAAACTGTGCATCGTAGTTGAGTAAATTATCGGACTCCTTATTTAAAAGCATAAACTACATTTTTGAGTTTATCGATCTTTTGACATTTGCCAACAAAAATGACAAAGTGTTCTCCGGTGATGCACAAAATTTGTTCACTTTGACGGTTTTAGGATGGTTTACCGTACTTTACAGATTTACAGAGGTAGAGTATAAGTCGATCTATCCAGATTGAAGAATAAACTATTTTGATGCTTTATGAGGTTATTGTAGAGTACCAATATTGTAGGGAGAATCCTTCCAATAAGACAACGAACTTTTCATGTGACAAACGGTAAAACCTTTCTTTGGAGGATATTGTACATCGAGCGAAAAATTTTTCTTATTAAAAATCATTTTTTACTTGACAGATGATTAAATTTGCTCACATGAAGTAATTATATGTATACTAAATGGAAAATTGTTATCTTCTATCGCAATCGGATTGAGTCTCGTTACCGGTTGCCTTCGCGCAAATCCGACATTAAATGAAGCGAGCAATGGAATCTGCTTAAATTTACCGTTGGACATAATAGCTAGGATATCTCCTTTGGCCGATAAAAGTGATAAAAGCTTCCAACATGGTTTTGAGCAACGTTGTAATACTAATTTACCCGAAGCTCAAGGTTTATTTACAACGTTATGCCAGCATTATGCATCAGGCACACTTGAGAAAGTCGAAGAATTGGCGTTTTGTTTTTATTGTTTTCACAGTAAAAATATTCCAATTCCTTTGAACCCAGAGCTACATTACGATTCAATTGTAGAAGGTTTGTATTCACATGGGTATATTTACTGTGGGATAACCAACAAAACGGTGGTTGACTACACAGACGAATTGTATGCCTTAAATCAACCTCCTCTCCTATAGATGAATAAGACATTGCTAAGTTTTTTATGTTGTCTTTCAGTAGCTGGGTTATGTAAAGCCGAGATACCTGGAGAAATTTTAGCAGTAATTCGCAGTAGTGATCCGGAAATTTTACTGCCTTTCATAGAAGAACAGCTAAGGTATGGAGGTACGCAGAAAGAATGGGATGTCATTTTGGATAGAATAAAGCAAATCAAAGATAGGCTAAACATTGATGTCAAAATTGTATTTCGAAGTGTTGTCAATTCACCTTCACCTGTATGGTGTTTGTTTACTCCAAATAACTTGGGTTGGGGAAATAGACGGACGTAACGCAATCATTTTTGAGATATGGTACGATGTTAATCCTAACTCCATTGCATCGTCCTGTGCTTGACATGCAAAATGCGTTACAAGCAGTAGCTGGGAAATGTTCCTTAAATACGCCAAACTCTTGTGAACTACCTCCTTACATCATGTTAAGCCATGAAATGCTGCATATGTTGCTAAGACTTGAATATATTTTAGCAGACTCGCTATTGTCCATTCAAGAAAAAGTAGACGGGATTAAAAAATAATAACTTTAAGCCATTTAATGAATTTTTAGATACCACGTGTCCGCAGCTAGTCTCTCTAACACAAATGGAGAATTTTTTCGAACTATGGGGTACTGGAGAAACTCGAAGAGAGGAGTTAATCGTCATGCTTGGAGGAATCTATACCCTGGGAACAGAAAGGTTCATATTAGGTGAAACCCAATTCTTGCGTGAGCATCATGGAAATCCAAATATCATTTCTTGGACACATTTTATATTTGAAGTGATTGCCAATGAACAAGGTACCATTACCCATCGTAAATTTTTGGATAATGCGCTTTTACCCGATTGTATTGCAGAATGTCTAAGAGCATTTTCATTTCTTAAATGACTAATTTTCCATCGATTCTGCGATAACTTTGGATGTAGTACTTATCATGTCTAAGAAGCGTCAACGGAAAATTAGAAATCTGTCCTTTATCGATTGTTTTTACTTAAAAAATGATGCCTCACTTTTTGTGAGTTTTCACAAATTGTACCCAGGTGTCATTTTGAATGGCTTGGCGAATTTTCAGCATCCAGCGCACCATAAATCTTACGTTGTGGATAGTTAACAATAAACCTCCAGTGTTTTCCTTAGCCTTGAACAGATGGTGAACGTAAGCGCGGGTAAAATTCCGGCAAGTATAACAATCGCAATCGTCTTCAATAGGATTTAAATCTTCGCGGTATTGTCTATTCTTTAAATTGATGTGTTCGCGGTTTTTATCGTTTTCCGGCTGAGATACGAGTGCGCAGCCGTGTCTCGCAATGCGTGTGGGATGCACGCAATCAAAGGTATCAATACCGGATTCAACCCCCACGAGGATGTCTTGCAAGCCACCAATGCCTAGCAAATGCGTGGGACGATCTTGCGCTAAGCGTTGCATCGTCATTCTTACAACATCGTACATTTGTTCTCTAGAACCGCCTAAGCTACCTCCGATAGCCTGCCCAAAGAAAGGTTGACCATTTAAAAAGTCTACACTTGTGGTACGTAAATCTTCGTAAATACCACCTTGTACAATGCCGTACATACGTTGGCGGTCTTCGAACGTACGAGAAAATTGCTGCAGGCTGCGTATCTCCCAACGATGGCTGCGTTCCATAGAAATCGCCGTTTGTTCGCGTTGCATATGAAAAGGTGTGCATTCGTCCAAGGGTAAAATGAAGTCGGCCCCCAGTTTTTGTTGTACTAAAATGGATATTTCAGGTGTTAACCAGCAGCGCAAACCGTCAACGTAAGAACGAAATAAAGCACCTTCTTCCGTGACTTTTAAAAGTGATTTTGGGTGTACGTTGCGAGTACTTTTACCCTTGATTTCATCGATGACACCTCCGTATCCAAGGCTAAATATTTGAAAGCCACCCGAATCGGTTAATGCGGGGCCTGTCCATCCCATAAAACGGTGCAAACCCCCATGTTTTGCAATTAGATCCGGACCTGGCTGCAGCCAAAGATGATAAGTATTACCGAGGATGCATTGCACTCCTGCAGCTCGCATGTGTTCCATAGTTGCTCCCTTGATGGCCCCTTGCGTCGCACAGAAGATGAAATTGGGTGTTTCGATGATGCCATGAGGTGTCTTGATCAACCCACAGTGCGCTCGACTATTTTCAATTGTCTTTGTTTTTTTGAAGTAAAAATTCTCCATTTTGTACCCATAGGCTTATCATAAGGAGTGTGTAAAAATCGACCCCAAGTGCAAGAATAATGGTTTTAGATTTTTTCAATAGAGGCGCGTGTGTTTCAAAAAATACGCAATGGATGAATACTTTTTATCAATAATTACACTTATACATCCTGACCACACACTGCTTAGAATCCGTGATTTTGTCGCCGTTGCAACAAAAATACTAGTCGAAGCGTTTCCAAAATTTGGGTGTTAACAGAACTAAAATTGCATAAATTTCCAATCGCCCTAATAACATCAATGCGGACAGCAAAATTTTCGCAGACGGTGGGAAAGTCACAAATGTTGCATCGGGACCAATCAGAGAAGTGAGTCCTGGGCCAATGTTGGACAAGCTTGCAACGATAGCAGACACGTTGGTAAGAAAATCTATGGAGGGCATCAGTATTTGTAAAAAAATAACGGAAATAGAAATAACAAGCAGATTGAGCGCAAAGAAATACAGAAGGTCCAATTGCTTGCGTTCGTTCCAAAGAACACCGTCTATTTTCAATACACGTACAACGTTGCTGCGAAAGATCTTTTCCAGATGAGTAAGTAAAATTTTGCAGAGAGCTACGAGTCGAAAAACTTTGAATCCGCCAGCGGTGGATCCCGTACAGCCGCCGATGAACATGAGTAGTAGTAAAATGGGAACTGCAACATTAGGCCAAGCCGCAAAGTTTGCGGAGTGGAATCCCGTGGTAGTACCGATGGATACCGCTTGGAATAAAGCATACCGAACCGCCTCTGATAACAATGGATAAACTTTAGGATAGAGTATAACTATGAAACTTAAGGTTGCAATAATGAGGACAGCGATGTACGTTTTAAATTCAGAATTTTTGACCAATTTGGGCCCATGCTGGGTAAAAACTTGAATTAAGAAGATAAAATTGATGCTACCCAATAACATAAAAATGACAAGTATGCCCTCAATTTTAAAAGAGTTGAAGTGATGAATACCCGTGGAATGCGTTGAAAATCCACCCGTTGATACCGCTGTCAGTGCGTGACATACGGCATCGAATAATGACACGTTGCATTGCGAAAGCGATAGTGCGCACAAAATGGTTAGGCAAATGTAGATGAGCAGAGAGTAAGCAATGTTTTTTCTCATGTGAAACAAACTGACGGACTCCTCGACGCTTGTCGACTCTTGCAGGTAAAGTCTTTTTTGAAAATTACCGTGTGTTCCCAAAAAGGTAACAAAAAATACGACAAATCCCAATCCTCCTAACCACTGCGAAATGGATCGCCATAAAAGTAAGCCTTTGGGTAAACATTCTAAATTTAACAGCGTTGTTGCCCCTGTTGTTGTAAGCCCCGAGATGGATTCGAATAAGCCCGTACTGAATTCGCAATGCAAGAGGATCCAGTAAGGTGAGCTACCAAATATTCCGGCCAACAACCAAGATATACCTGTAGTAAGTAAAATTTCTCGCTGAGAAATGTAAGCTTTTCTCTGCTTTCCTCTATAAAGATAAAGGATAAGACTTAACAAAAGAGGGATTATTATTGCAGGTATCCACGGAAGCAAGGGCTCTTTGTAGAAGAAAAAACCTAGGTAAGCGCAGACCCAAAAACATAAACCAAGCAAGAGGAAATTAATGGCCAATGGAATGACAAGAGGCGTTACTTTCATACGCTCGTTTTTTGAGTCAATAAACGAATGAGGGCATCGCGGTGTTTTTTTTGTACGACGGCCACAACGCAATCGCCTCCAATCAGGCAATCTTTAGCTCCAGGAACTTTGGTATGGAATCGATGTTTTAAGACGAGCAACAACGTGTGTTCAGGCCAGGGGATATTATCTACGGTAAGGCCTTCGATTGCGGTTCCACTGGGAATGTGAATCTCTACAAGTTCTGGTGCTGATTCATCGTTACCAAGGATACCAAGAATGGAAACTTCTTGGGGGAATAAAATGCTTTCGAGGTCTTTTACAATGCAAGATTTTGTGAGTACGAGGTGATTAAAGTGGAGCGTATCTTTTAAAGTGTCGCAAACGGCATCGTAGTCTTCCTTGTTAACCCACAATAAAGTTTTCTGTGAACCTGCTTTTTGGGCTTGCAAACATGCGATGATATTTTTTTCGTCGTTGGCGCTGCAAGCTACAAAGTAATTGGATGCATATATTTGTTCTTCCTGTAAAAGCGATAACTGCGTGGCACTTCCATGAATAACAGATACGTTTGGATATGCCTCTGCCAATTGGTAACATAAGGCAATATCCTCTTCAATGACCTTAACTTTATAATAAGGATTGTTGAGTAATTGCAATAAAGATACAGTTATTTTGCTTGCAGAAAAAAGAGTGACATAGATAAAGGCGTTTTGCGTTACGCAGGATTGTACCCTTAATTGAGATAAATGTACATTATCGCCGGCTAAAGTTAGTAAATCGTGAACTTGCAGCACGGTGTCTTTTGTAGGGATAAAGTACTGTTGGTCGCGCTTTATGAAGCCTATGCGGATGTTGTTGTCGAAGGATAATTGCAAGATTGTTTTCCCTATCCAAGGAGATTTTCCCTTTAATTCTAACGTTTGAATTTCTATTTTCCCTCGAGAAAACTGTTCAACGGCTACCCCATGTGGGTCGCGAATGTATTTTGCAATTTCAAAGGCGCAGGCGTGTTGCGTATCTATGAGATGATCTATGGAAAAATGGGCCTGATAGTTGAATTTTTGGGTATTGTTGTGCAAGTCGTGATGGATGCGACATACAGTCTTTTTTGCCCCTAGCGCCTTTGCTAACGTGCACGACAGAATGTTGACAGCATCATCCTGCGTCATTGCCAAAACGGCATCTATTTGAGGTAGATTGATTTGTTGCAAAGTTGAAAATAAGGTGGCATCTCCCGTAATAATACGTGCAACCATATTTTCTCCTAAAAACTTCGCTAATTGAACGTTTTTTTCAACGATAATGACTTCATGATTGCTTTGTAACAGATGCTTACATAAGCAGAGTCCTGCTTCCCCTGCACCGATAATTACAAACTGCATGAGCACTTAGGTAAATGAGGATTCTGGGGATTGTCAACGAGAATATATCGAGTGAAATTTGCTAAAGTCGGAAGTAAGGACCTTATGAAAAAGGAACCCGGTTTTGCCATATGATGAACAACGATAGAATTCTTCTCCAAAAACCCCTCGAAAAACCCTTGACAGAGGGAGGGAGGAAAGGATATACTAACTTAGCAGTGAAGACCTCAAGACCTCAAGACCTCAAGACCTCAAGACCTCAAGACCTCAAGACCTCAAGACCTCAAGACCTCAAGACCTCAAGACCTCAAGACCTCAAGACCTCAAGACCTCAAG
>JAITJL010000001.1 GCA_031278975.1 Puniceicoccales bacterium | reverse complement strand
GTTTGGGGAATATCCGGGAATCGATAGAAAATATCATTATTTTGAGTGAGATGTGCATCTTGAATGTTATAAAAATAATTTTTGTGATCTCTGAACGACTGTAGTTTTCCCCAAGCAAGTTGGAAATGGTTACCTAGCTCGCGCGCCGTTAGGCCTACTGTTGGCATCACACGACCATCTTTTTGGCCAATCCAATTTTCAAAGTCAAAGGAAGTACCGCTTTTTCTAAGAGGTGTGTATACGAGTTGATTTCCTTTATATAAATAATTGGGGAGAAAATAACGAATATTGCCAGATGGAATAGTATTTTCCGTACTATCTGCAGGCCATTAGATAATAAGAGCGAGTGGCTTTTATTAAACTGTCAAAATTGCATGCAAATTCGTTGAGGCGAAAATCTTCCGTGGCTTTCTTAAACCCCGGAACGGCAATGGCGGCCAGAATCGCCACAATGCACAGCGAGACAATGATTTCAACCAGCGTAAAACCGTTACGATTTGGACATTTTAATGACCTAGGATTCTCTGCCGTGATTAAGCAATCAGCGCTCTCGGTATCTCGGTAAAAACTGTTTTGACCTACGGATGCGGGTAAATACTCCAACTCCCGGTCAGGTTCAGACGCCCGGAGAGGTAAGGCTGCCCTGGAGAACCCCTTTAACGCGCTAAGCGCTCGGGTCTCGGTGTCTTCACTATTAAGTTATTATAGCCTCTTTTTGTTCTTTGTCAAGGAGATTTGTTTTGTTCGTAGGGTAAGGGACAATGGGAATTCAATTCCTTGGAGCAAGATTTCTGTGACCTGTTCCCGTATCCTGGAGATTATTTAATATGACTCATGTACTTACAACTCTTTTGTCATGGCATCGTTGCATTACGGCTTTAAACATTGTTTAAAACCGTAATAAATGTTGTTCCATGATATTGCTAGTCTCTCTTGAATCCTTAATTACCTAATATCAATAGACGGTAGATCTCTCACAAAGTCACCCGATTGCCTTAGCTCACAAAATTGTTTTCTTGGAAAAACGGTTAGGTCAATGGAGCTACGGCTTTTCCCTTGCAATTTCGGTCAGAACAAATCTTGACTTATATAAATAGTATGTTCCTTCGTTTTTTTAACGCAGCTTCACCAATTATTTATTCAAATCAAGATGATGCCACAGGTTTTATCTTTACCTGTCATCCCAAATGCAACGGCATAAAAACATTTTTCTCAACGAACGAAATTTTAAATCGGATAACCTTTCTGCCAAGCTACAATAAGTGTCTCAAATGTATTTTTGCGCTCGTTAAAAAATAGACCTATTGGATGAATAGTTTTTGTGACCATAAATGCTTATATATTTGTATAAATATTTTCTTTCCAATGTAAAATAGTTATGCATTGACAGTTTTATAGAAAGCATTTGAATATTAAAAGAAAGGTCATGTCGAAAAACTTCGAACGTGTTGTTATAGTGGGTAGTGGTTGTGCGGGGCTTTCTGCTGCGATTTATACGGCGAGAGCACAACTCAATCCTTTGGTGATTCAAGGGGAAATGCCCGGAGGTCTACTAACGCAAACCACAGAGGTTGAAAATTTTCCAGGTTTTTCAGAAAATGTGCAGGGCACGGATTTAATGGACCGTATGCGTACACAAGCAGAAAAGTTTTCTGCACGTTTTGAAAATGCTAAGCTTGTAAGGGTAGAACGGACGAAAGAAAATGTTAATCATCTGTTTTTGTCCAATAGTAAAGAACTGCAGGCGCAAGCGCTTATCGTTGCGACGGGATCACGTCACAATTTTCTAGGATTGGAAGGTGAACAAGAGTTGTTAGGTAAGGGACTAAGCGTATGCGCAACCTGTGATGGCTTTTTTTATCGCAATGAAGATGTCTGTGTAATTGGGGGAGGTGATTCGGCTTGCGAAGAAGCTTTGTACCTGAGTAGAATTTGTAAGAAGGTCTATTTGGTACACCGTCGAGATCGCTTGAGAGCTTCAAGAATTATGTCTGAACGCGTCTGCTCGCATGATCGTATCGAGGTCATTTGGAACGGTGTTCCACAGGGGTTTGAATGCGATGAGCACGGTTTTTTGAAAGCTTTAAACGTATTTCACAAAGGGACTCAAAGTGTTCAAAAACTAATGTGTAGGGGGATTTTCCTGGCCATCGGTTGGAAACCTAATACGGAAGTATTCGAAGGATTCATAGATCTGGAAACCGACGGTTACATCAAACAAGGAAGAATAACGGTAGAAACAAGCTTGCCGGGTGTTTTTGCCGCGGGCGATTGCACGGATAAAAAGTACCGGCAAGCTTGTGTAGCGGCAGGTATGGGTATTCAAGCTGCTCTAGAGGCGGAAAGTTGGTTATCGCATCACTAAAAAATGACGGGCGGCAAAAAATGCTTTTTGTGCGATAAGGATGCTGTTGTCTTCGTGACACTCGTTCAAGGGAATACCGTTAAACGTGTTGGATTCTGTACACAGCATGCCGAACAGCAAGGATTTTTAAACAAACCGTGCTATCAGCTTATCGACTCACTCCCTACAAATAGTGAAGTTATTCAAGTTACGGCGCATACATGTCCTCATTGTCATTATACAACAGACTTGTTTGTGAAAAATAAACTTATGGGTTGTGGTACGTGTTACGAGTTTTTTGCAGGCATTACGGATACGGTATTGAAACGTTTGTACGAAATACCTGTACATTTTGGAAAAATTCCTAAAAAATATCTGCAGGAAAATAGCTTTTTACCAAGGTTAGATGTATTAAAAAAACGTCTCGATGCTTTGGTAACAGCAGAGCATTTTGAACAAGCCACCGAAGTAAAAAAGCAATTAAAAAAAATAACAAGACAAATCCATACCTTTTCTAAAAGGTAGACCACAACTACCCTATGTACCAATTAACGTTTAGCCAACAAAGTACGTCTGTTTTAAACAAGTTAGCCCAGTCAGTGCAAATGCAACTCATTGATTTTTTGAGTGGACTCAATTTTGAACGGGAATCGTTGTTGGAATTTGGTAAAATTACGCGCAATAAAACCATTTATTATCGTATCCGTTGGAAAGAGTTTCGAATTTATTTCGAGTGTACGGGAGAAGATGCGCTTGTCATTCACTATCTTTTACCTAAACATACGTGGAATGACTTTTTATTTAGAGTGAAACTGCCTTTGAAAGAAGCGGTTATTGAAGGAAAACTTTTAGAAAATTTGGAAGAGTAAAACTATGGAAAAAACTGATTTATCACGAACGCCTTTGTCTAAAATTTACTTGCTCCCCAATTTGTTTACGGCAGGTAATTTGTTTTTTGGTTTCTTGTGCATTATTCGTTGCATTCAAGCAAAATATTGTGAAGAAGGTTCACCTTCTCACTATTATAACCAGGCTGTCTGGTGTATTTTTGGGTCATTGGTATGCGATGGATTGGACGGGCGCGTTGCGCGGTTGGGCGGGAAAGAATCCTTATTTGGAAAAGAATTCGACTCCATTGCGGATGTTATTTCTTTTGGTGTTGCACCGGCGATGATGGTGTTTTTCCTCATTTTGTCACCTACCTACAACTATCCTTTTTTTAGAAAAATTGGTTGGATTATTGGATTTGTTTATCTACTATGCGGCGCCGTTCGACTTGCCCGATTTAACGTTATTACACACCCTCTATTGATAGAAAACAAGCAATTATCACCTAAGCGTTCTTATTGTTTTATTGGCTTACCGATTCCAGCTGCGGCAGGTGTCATTGCATCTTTAGTGTTGGTTATCAACCGATTTGATTTAAAATCATGGGCTTTGTTATTACCCGGACTTATGTTACTCATTGCGTGGCTCATGGTAAGCAATATTCATTATCCAAGTTTCAAGCACATTGACTGGAATACGGAAATGCGTTTTCGAACTTTTGTAGGTATTGTAGCCATCGGTGCCGTGGTTTATTTCTTTAAAGAATTTTCCTGTGCGATTCTTTCTTTAAGTTACGTATTTTTTGGATTAGTCCGTTACATAAAACACCATTTTAAGTCTTTAAGAGATTAAGCTTTTGAATTTTCGTTTCATAGCCAGTTGGTGTACTTTTTTTCAAAGATTTATCGGCAAATTTAAAAAGATTTCCAACAAAAATCTTTCATGGCAAAAGGGTATTCATGGGGAAGATTTAGCCCATCGGTATCTCAAAAAAAAGGGCTACAAAATTTTAGAACGTAACTGGCGTAATGGGCGACATGAGATTGATATGGTTGCAAAAGATAGAGAATGCATTGTTTTTGTTGAGGTGCGTACAAGACAAGCAAATCAATTGTGTTCCGGCTACGATAGTGTTAATCAGCGTAAAAAACAAATCCTAAAGCGTGGCATCAAGTTGTACTTCAGTAAAATGCCTTACGTAAAAACTTTTCGCCTGGATATTATTTCAATTGATTGGATTGAAGGTAAGGATAATTACCGGCTGCATCATTACGAAAATTTGAATTTGAATAGTAGAAATAGGTTTTAAAAGTTGTAGCTCGATAAGAGCTGTTGAATAGTGGAAAAATGCTTTAGAAAAATTGTACAAACCAATGGCATATTTTACAGAACCTATTTAAGAAAGCATTTTACAATCGAAGGGTGAGATTTTTTTGTGCATAGAATTATTTAGTAAAGGAACGGTAGTTGAATATATACCGTTATTTAAATATTTGAATAAAGCTGCAAAAACATTTAACGCCATTGAGTAACTAAAAAGGAAACCACTTAAGATTAAAATAATAATGTGAACAGGCAGGTTTGAACATTGTCATTTATCCGTCGGCTTATTCACTTTTTAAAAATATTGTAGGTACTTCGAGGTGTTTCATTTTTTTGAGGGATAATCACTCGCATTTTCTTGTCAGCAATCTGAAATAACGTGTAAGTATTATCCTTTTTAAACGAACGACGCCCCTGAAACCGATTCAAGAGCCTTCGGGAAGGCAAATTTTTCAAGTGGTCAGCAGCCATACGAATGCTTTTTGAATAACCGCTAAATTTTTTTGGAGGTACCCAATATTTCCATTGAATTTGACGTGAAAAATCTACGTTCGCTCCATAAAGGCTAGATCCCAGGCACCCTCCCAGCATTACTCCGAGTAGCGATTTTAACATTAATTTACCAGTAACTGTAATTTTAGGCTTAACTGCACAAAAAACGTAAAAATAGCTTGTACCATACAACTGAAATAATGTCGAACGATGGGAATGTTTATGAGAATTAATAAGATGATAAATCCCCAACATTCTGCGAAGCGAATCCATTTTTCGGAAAATTTAAAAAAGTATTTGCAGACACAAAACCCATCCAATGAAGGCAATGGTAGGCAATTAAACGTGATCAAGAAAGCATTTAGGGTTAACATTGCGTAGGCGAGCGAATGTAAAGAAGGGATAAAGGCCAAAACGAAACTGCACGTCAAACATAGGATCAGATTGCCAAAAATTCCGGCACTGCCGGCTAACAATTCTCCCAAATCGGGCTTTTTGAAATAATGCGCATCTATTGCAACAGGTTTCCCCCAACCGAATAAAAATCCCGTCGACAGTACAATGCAAATGATAGGAAAGACAATTGTCCCCATAAGATCTACGTGAACCAACGGATTTAAAGAAACACGCCCTGTTGCACGTGGATTTGGATCTCCCAATTTATCGGCTACCCATGCATGAGCCCACTCGTGTATCGTTAAGCTAATAAATAGGAGTAGAAAATAGAGTAAATTTTTGGCAATCAAAGCAACTTCCATATATCCCTGAAAATCATTGCCTGTAATTTTAAAAAAGCCACTTAAAAATCAACCAATATGCAAATGAATCAATGAAATGTTTCAAAAAATCTACCGCAAAGTTTTCGTTCTTGGGTTACTAAAACTTGCTTAAAAATTTGTTCGTATGTCGGACGCATTAAAACAATCTTTATCCAATAGAACTTGTGGTTTCAGATAGAGTTACTTTACACTACTTTGTATAAATGGTTGAGATAGATGCAAAACTCATTAGGCGGCATAAAATAGTTCCCCTAGATGAAGATGGCACGAGCATGTGTGTGGGAATTTGTCAAGAACCGTCTACGAGTACCTTAAGCTTTTTAAGTTTTTTGAGCCAACGTGAGCGTAAACAAATTATTCCCACCTACATGTCTACTTTATTGTTGGAAGATCGGATACAACAGTACCTCCTACAAGGTGGAAAGCAGAACCATCCGGCAACTTTAAGTCCTTTGCAGCTACTTATGCAGGATATTATTCTAGAATCTCATTTAAAAAAATGTTCCGATGTTCATTTTGAACCTCAAAAAAAATGCATCCTCATCCGTTTTCGATGTCAAGGGCAACTGATAGATGTAAAGAAGTTGGATATCGATTACCTGGATTCTATGGCAAGTTTCTTAAAAACAAATGCGCACCTGGATCCAACGGAACGTCGTATTCCGCAAGATGGTCAACTACTTTTTTACTGTAATCGCATACGCATTCATTGCCGTCTTTCCTGCCTACCATCGTTGCATGGAGAGAGTTTTGTCCTCCGTTTATTACCCGAAAATACGCAAAAAGATTTTACGCTCAGTCAATTGGGTATCCTAAATCTTCCGTTTATGCGGGGGATTTTTGATAAATCTCAAGGATTATGGTTAATAACAGGTCTTATAGGGAGCGGAAAAACGACCACTTATTACAGTATTCTTTCCGAACTGTGTGGGTGTAACAAACGTGTTATCAGTTTGGAAAATCCCATTGAGATACCAAATAAAAATTTTACACAAATTGCACTTCGACAAAATTTTAGTTCGAAAGAGATTTTGCGGCACCTCTTAAGGCAAAGTACGGACGTCATAGGTATAGGTGAGATTCGTGATAGTTCTCTTTTAAATTTAGCTGTCAATGCTGCCATTACGGGGCACTGCGTTCTGGCAACTTTGCATGCCAGTAACTTGGCAACCGCCAGCAAACGTCTTGAAAATTTAGGCTATCCGCAGAAAACGCATGGTAGTTTTTTAGAGGGTATCCTTTTTCAGCATTTGATGCCGATCGTCTGTCCGTACTGCGTTCCCGATACCCATTGCATACGGTGTAATGGGACGCACGTTCTTGAGCGAAGGGCACAATTTGAATTTGCGTAAAATTAAAAGATTTTTGAAAAAATGTTGACATTCTTTTGATTCTGTTTTTAAAGAGATATTATAAGTTTTTACTTATATTTTGCCGCATGACGGATAGAGAGCAACCCTTACGATGACACAAAAACTTAGTATCCGTCAGCGGTAAGTTTATTTTTGAACGCGGGATGCTTTTTAACACTTTTCCCTTTGAGGCTTGATTTTTGCGATACGTGTCCAAAATTTCTTGATGAAAATAATAAGTAAATTATTTGCGGTTACATTACCTGAGGTTGTCAGCGGATCAATTAACATGTAGCATGCGGTGATTAGAGCCAACATTTCTTCGTTGAATCCCAAGTAAGTTTGCAAAATAGGTAATGAAATCATGATACTTCCGCCGGGAATACCGGCACCAGCAAACTTATTCAGCACGAAACAACATCCAAAGCCGATAAAAGTTAGTACATTTGGCATGGGACATGAAAAGCTATTCAAAATAATCATGGCCAAGACGGGGATGCAGATGGTGTCTCCAACCATGTGAAAATTAAGGGAAATGGGCATAACCGCGTTTGCCAAGGTGGGATCTTTTGTATTTTTGGTGGCAGCTTCAATGGAGAAAGGCAAAGCGGCGGCGCTTGACATGGTTGTTGCACCCGTCATAATGGCGGGGAAAATGTTTTTAAACAGGGTCAATGGAGGTAATTTTGAGCATCTTTGGGCCAGCATAAACCAGATGCACAGGTAGAAAAATAAGAAGCTGACCATAAGTAAGCAGGACTTTGCGTTGGTTTGCACAAAATATGTCAATTGTCCTTCCATGAGCAATTTTAATACAAATCCCATGAGGAAAAGTGGGAGTGTAGGAATAAATCCTTTCAGCATCAGCTGCATGATCGTACGGTGCAATACTCGGATGCATGCTTGTGTCTTGGACAAATGAAACAATGTGCTGCAAATACCTATGCTGATACCTCCCACCAAAGCCCATGTGTTTGACAAAAGCGAAGGTAGTTTTAGGTAAAAAATAGGCGTTACCGTTTTCTCTGGATCCACGATTGGGATAGTCTGTCCAGCGGAGGCCGTCCATGGAATTAAGTAGCAGCCTACCCATCCGGAGAACATTAAGTTCAAAAAATTTGAAAAGACGATGATGCCCATGAGGGTGAGGACAAATCGCAAGCCGTTATCTTTTAAAGAAGAAAACGCGGTAGCGGTTCCACTGAAAATCAGAAACGGGATAAAAAACAGCAATAAATTTTTAAGGGCGACGCTTATGGTGAGGGCAAAGCGCACGAAAGGCATGGGTAAAATGGAGTATGCGGTGGTACAAAATAGGAGGACACCGGCAATCCAAACGATGGGTTCTTTAAACAATTTTTTTGTCTTTACCTTCATAAAAAGTAGCAAAGAGAACAGAACAGAACAAAGCATTTATTTATTTTTGACAAGTTAATTTGTGTGTGTTTTGAAGCGATAAAATGCTTGCAATATTTTTAGAAATACTTTGACTAAAAAATGGGGGATTCAACTGAGAAGAACGCGAATTCCATTGTACGTAAGATTATCCTGAGACTACTAAAGAAGGGAATTCCGGATGCAAGATGGCTGTTAGGACTTATATTTTACAAGGAAACAAAAGTTTTGCAACGATTACCCACGTTGACATAACAGAGGCATAATCTTTACTGCTTAACGTCTTTTTCGGTTGAAGTAAACTCCTCCACTGATGTGGAGTGAGCAACCTAGATCTAAATTTTGTAAGGTTGCAAAAAATTGTGAAAGCATACATGGAGCCGGCTATCAGACTTGAACTGATGACCGTCCGCTTACAAGGCGGGTGCTCTACCACTGAGCTAAGCCGGCTTTGGTACCCGACCAGGGGCTCGAACCCTGAACCCATTGATTAAGAGTCAATTGCTCTACCGATTGAGCTAGCCGGGCAATTTAAGTGTTCTACAGTGTGAGATGTCTTCTAAAAAAGCAAGTTTTTACGCAAGTTTTTCGTTAGGGTACAATTTTTTGCAGACGGATAAAATTTTTATTGACCATGAAAAGAAATCTTCATAAAATTTAGGAATGAGTCCTGTTAATCTAAATCAAGTAGCAGGAACGCCTCCATTAGGTGCAGGTGCTCCAACCCAGCCAACAGTTGGTCAAACAGCCACAGGTCGTACTATTAGACCTAATGCACCACCTAGGCCGCTACCACCGCAAACTGTCCCTGGCTTTGTTGACCGGCAGGGTGTTCAAGCGCGAAGAACGGTCACGCTGGCAAAAGCCAAGCCACTGTTAGCTCACCTTGCAGGAGATAAACAGGTTCAGGTTCAAGCCCAAGAAGTGATGAAAACACATGTTGCCAGAGCTGCTAGTTATCCACAAGCTTTTAAACTAGACGGAACATTTGGAGGCTTTGTAAATGGGTTTGTCACGGGTCGAACCCCTGAGGATAAGATGGTACAGGTAAATGATGCTTATCGAGCTTACAGGGACTGCGGTTTGGCGGACGCGTCTGCACGAGAAATTAAGGCAGGTATTCAGGTATTTGCTGGCAAGATTAATCTAACATCTCAAGACAAAGCTCGTTACAATGAATTGGTTGCCGCAGGTAACTTCACAGAGGCATTTAATATATACCTAAACGCTGCTCTGGGAGCTTACCCAGGTTTATTTACTAGCGAAGAACAAGATGCCCTGAAAGCAGAAATTGTAAAAAGGTCTGTTGATTTAATTAAGCAAATAACGCCACCGATAACTCCGCAGGATGCTGCCAACCTAATCAAAGAAAATTTGGATAAGATTCTCTACCAGCAATTTAGGGATCAGTCGATGATTACGGGTAGCGATCACGGCATACATCACATCGTGATGGGGAACATTAAGAATTCTCTGGCCATTTTGGATGGATGTCCGGTTACACCTCGGGAAAAGTTGATGGTACTGCAGACGATGGTGGATCACGATTTGGGTTACACGACGTACGCAGCGCAGGCAGATTTTGGTGCCGCCAAAGATCACCCACTCGCCAGCCGAGCTTATGTTGTTCACAATATGAACCCAATTTTTACGCCTGATGAAGCAACTTTTATATGGGATTCCATCCTAAGTCATTCGTACCCGTCGGACTTAGATCAACCTCTAGACTTTACCAACAACAGAGCCCAAAGTCTCAGAAACGTTGTTGCCGTCGTGGATGCCATGGGTACCACGCAGGATACAAAACTCCCCAGCGTCTTCAGACAACCTCAAATCCAAGCGCAGCTGTTTGAAGTTGGGATCGAAAAGCTAAGATATGATCCAGAGAGAAGGGAATTACAAGCATTAGAAGAGAGAGGAGCATCGGCTTCTCCACAAGAAGTAGCAAGACGAACGCAATTGCAAAATATGTTCAGGGATCAAATAAATCCCCAATTGAGCAAGATGGAAGGAAAGTGTAAGCAGGCTATACTACAAGCCATTAACAATATACCTGATAAGGATATGCCACGGGAACTTAAAGCGCGCTACCGGCAAGCCATTGAAGTCGACTTCAGCGCTCAGGGAGCAGGAATGGTTGTACCTCAATTTGCGGGTAGTCTTGTAAGCGCTCATGCAGTTTTGGTTCCAGGCACAGGGACGCACAAGATGGCCATAACGATGGAAGTTTCTTTACCTGAAAAACTTGTTCAAGCCATTACCGGACAAGTCGATATAGCGGTTCAAGACCGACTGAATGCCTTTAATAAAATGGCTACAGATATCGCTCCAAACCGCAATTTAGGAGAGGAAATTGATAGAAACCTTTATGGTCGTGAAGCAGTAAGAGGTAGAACAACTTGTACAGTTGAAACATCTTTAGTCAATTTTACATTCAAAATGTCTGATCCAGATGTTCAATTATTGGATGCCTGGTTTAAACAAGATATTGACACTTACCCATTTTTAACTTAAGAACAAACGCATATGGCATTTAATGTAGATACAACGATAGGAGAATTACCACCCGCGGCGCACGTACGGGTGCAGGAAGAGATTTCACAGATGAAGATAGCAAACAGATGTGCGGAACTGGGTGGACAAGCGTCCATTAGCAGCATCCGCGAGGGAATTCAAACGTATGTAGGGTTGGCACTAAGAGATCCGGCCTTGGCCGCCCAACTGGTCTGCGACGGCAATTTCCTTGGCTTTGTAAACGGTTTTGTGGGCGATAAGCATGGCGAAGAGGCCGTACACGCCATGATGGGAGCCCTAGTAGCCTACCAAGCCTGCGGTTTGGCGAATACAGTCGTCCAAGAACTAAAAAATGAGCTCGATCGGTTTACTCTGGAGAATTTTGGCAACCCCACTGCCAATTTGACCGCTGATGAAGTTTTAAATAAAAGCCGTACAATTCCCAGTTGGATACCTAATGTGCTCTGGAGGGACACATTTGAGCCCTACCGCGATTATTTTCGGGAAATTGCGGATGTACCCGAAAACTTATTGAAAGAAAACCTGGTCAAAATTATTTGGCTGGCGGGAGAAGCTGGAAAAAGCTTAATAGGGGAAGCTTGGACATTTTACCGTATTCACGAAAATGTAAAACTTATTCTGGAGGCTCTAGGTACAATACCGGAAATAACCTCCCGACAGAAACTCATGGCCGTGCAAGTATTGACCGATCTGTACCTTGGGAACGCTTTTGAGGCCGCCAAAGGCAGCCTCGAAATACTGCAAGACGGTCCTCTGGCCAGTTGTTGCTTCGTTCAACGGTACACGAATCCTTATTTCTCCGAAGAGGAAAGGCAATGGATTGTGGATACCATCCTGCGGTGCAAGTATCTCGATCCCTCAATACTGCGAACGCCTCTAAACTTTTCGGATGAGGTGCACAGCTTGGAATCCGTCGCTTCCATCGTTACGATCGTAAATACCCTTGGATCGCTTTCAATAGAAAATCAATGGGTTAATGCTGCGGAGCTCCGTACAGGTGACCTGGCGGAAGACTATTACTTGGGTTTCGACTTGGCGACCAGACTCCTCCGAAAGCGAAATCCGTCTTTGGAATGGGTGTCCAGTGTGAAAGAAAGACAACACCGTAAGGATCGCTGGCAGTCTTTTGCTAAACATTATCCTAAAGAAAAATATTATTATTATACGGAATACGATGACGAGACGGGCCAACCTATGGGAGAAAAACAAGGATCCAACGAAATGATTCCTCTTTATCAAATAGGGCAAAGATATCCAAAATCCATGGAAAATATACTGAGATTTTTAAATGCAATGGCAACGTGTGATGTCCCCGCTTCTTTTCCCAATATCCCCATTGTTGGAGCAAATCTTTCAAAGTTACAATTTGTTAAAACGTCTGAAGGTGCTCATGCGTACAGTTTGGCAGCAACCATGACCGTGTCCAAACGGCACGCCTACTGTATAGGCATCGGCCTACTTGTCGAATCTCCTTACACATTTTCCAACGAAACTTATGCGGTAGGAACTTTAAGCTGGCTTAGAAATTATAATTGGTTGATGCATCAACTATGGCCCGAAGGGATTACCGAAATTTCTATCACCGCAAGACATGTCTTTTTCGATAAAAACACCAAGAAATTGGTAGAAAAAGAGTTCAACAAATTACCTCCCTATGAACACACTCAATGGGATCGGTTAAGTATCGATGCAGAACTTCGAGGCCAATCTGTAAATCTCAAAACACTGACAAGAGACCGAAATGCACCTAATATAAACTTTATTCCATTCGTAGATAGTTATGGAAGCGGTATGGCTGTAATACGATCCGTAGGGGGCTACAGCGTTTATATCGAAGAACATTAATCCATTTTTTTCATAGTTCCTTGCAAAAAAACTCACTTTACGTGAGTTTTTTTGTTGATGTCCACCCCGCTTGACAATAAACTCATTCTAAGTTAATAAGCTTAATCGAGCGTATAGAGCGTCTTGTTAGCGTACGCAACGAGTTCATCTGCCGGTAATTTAGGCAAAGTCTCGCAGTAGGTGGCCCGAACGGTAATTTTCGAAAAGGGTTTTGGGATTTGAAAACGATCCCAAGAATGCAATTCCCACGCACTGGAAGCTTTAAAAGATAAAAAAATAACCGGCAATTGCGCTTCGGCAGCAAATTTCAAAGAACCTGCCTTGCACTGATGACGCGGCCCTCGAGGTCCATCGGGTGTTACGATGATATCGCAGATACTTTGGTTGCAAATCCGTTTCAATTCCCGCAACGCATTCCCTCCTCTCCAACTGCTAGACCCACGAATCGCCCTGACGCCAAAGAAAGACATCAATGCCTCCAACCACGCGCCATCTCGACTTGCGCTGATGAGCCCGTACAGCGTCCGACCCCTGCGATATTGGATCAATTTAGGCGCCGCAAACAACCGATTGTGCCAAAAATAAAATACGCAAGACGCCTGCGGATCCATTTGCAAAATACGTTCGCATGTTTCCGTCATTTGTAAACGTAATGTGCTGTACCATATTCTTAAACCAAAATGTATAAACCATAAAAAAATCTTTTGAAAAATGTTTAAATGGTGGATTTTTCTACCGATAACCATGATTTAACAATTGTTCATTTAACAACATATATCTTCCACCCGTTGAAGCCCGTGATAATATTTTTCCAATTTATGATACCTTTGCAACGCTATTCAATGTTATAAAATGCCCTGTTACGGAAAATATAATGCAAAAACTCAAATAGAAGGTAAGTAAAATTAATAATATCGATTTTCCCATGGGACTACGGCAGACTCTGGCAAAATGCAACGCATACGACTAGTATAGGAACCGATATATCGTTCTCCAATACTGGATTTGAATTTATTATAACATTTATTCCAATCGGCGGTGCCTGATACAATTCCTATGAGTGAAACACTCACACTGTTATAAACACAATCCAAATCGTAATTGCACGCTGCTTTACCCAACGGTCTACAACTCCACCGATGTACGCCGCCACTTTGACCACGGTTTGGATCGATCAAGTGTCTAGGTACAAGTGGAAGTAACTTGTCGGTTATATCATCCCATACATTCGGAGGCCATTCGTTAAAGATCAAATAATAAGCGCGGCAAGCTTTCATAATATCCAACGTATCTTCGAGCGTTGCGTTGAGTCGAAAATCTTCGGTCGCTTTCTTAAAGCCTGGAATGGCAATGGCGGTCAAAATAGCCACAATGCACAGCGCGACAATGATTTCAACCAGCGTAAAACCGTTACGATTTCTAGACGAACACTTTAACCCTCGGACCGACTTCAATCTTCGATCCGGTTCCAGTTCCCAGTTCGGGTCCAATCCTCGACCTGATTTCAGATCCTCGCTTTGCTCCAATCTTAGACACAATCCTCGACCGGGTCCCAACGATAGACTCGGGTTCTCTAGCGCCGGAATGCCATTGGCAATTAAGCGCTTAGACGCCTTGAGGTCTTGGGTCTTGGGTCTTGGGTCTTGGGTCTTGGGTCTTGGGTCTTGGGTCTTGGGTCTTGGGTCTTGGGTCTTGGGTCTTCACTACTGAATTATTATATCCTTTCCTCTCTACTCCTGTCAAGGGTTGTTCGGAGGATTTTCTAAGGGGTTTCGATGGGTTTTGGAGGAAAATTCGGTCGTTCAATTCAACGACTGGGGCATATTCATCTTGTGGCAAAATTTGATCCATGAATAGAGACATCGCCGCAAATTCAATCCATTTCACCCTATCTTGACAGTCGATGGGAAGTGTCCTTTTATGCTTTCCGCTCAACAAGACAAGCATACATTCTGGAGGAAAGTTATGCAACTTAAGAGTTTGACTTTAATGTCATCCATCCATTGATCTAATACATACTTTCTTTCAAACGGCAATGTGTAGGCAACCAATGGCCTCGTTAAGTAAATCGCGCCAGAACCATGACTGGCTAACCTGTATCGACTTGGATGGTATGCCTTGTTGCCTGCCTGCGGCGTTGTAGTAGCTTCAAAAGATATATTGCACCGATCTAGCCACGTTTCAAAGTATTCTCACCGCCGTACTTGTCCTTTGCGATTGGTACGGTTCGGCGTTGGTGCCCCGTTTCAAGCGCCAATCACCTTGCATGTTATCTTTTAGTTTATATTCGGGATATATCACGTTTTCTGGTCCATAAACAAACCTCTAGCAAGTATCCTACGTCTATGGATTTATACGGCATATGGTACGCTTTTTCAAACACTCCATGGAATCAGTAAATCAGCGATGGCCATCATTCGGTTAAAAACCTATCCCACCGTACGCCATTGTGACTCGGTGGAACGCGATTTTACAGATTCCATGTACCGGTGGATCATCCTGCACACCGTTACGGTTCGTGACGCCTCACAGCGTGCTATCGTCTTCAACGACTTTCCCTTCCAAGGTACTTGCGGTTACTTTATCAATTTGCACATGTTTGAAAGTATTAATCCAAGATTCAGGACCCGTAAGAATTACCTTCTTGTTATAGATATTTTTGCCAAACAACTTATGTTCACCCCTATGGGCCTTTCCTTCAATGAGAACTTCTTGACATTCGCCCATAAATTGCCGGTTATACTCCGTAGAACACTGTGTAAGTATATTTAATAAGCATTGATTGCGATCTTCTTTGACATTTTCGGAAATCCCCATTAGCGATTGTTCTTGAGGCGCTACCCACGTTAGAGGACGAGGACTGTATTTAAAAATATACGCCATATCAAATTTAATATCCTTAAAGAGCGTGACCGTTTCCTGAAAATCTTCCTCACTTTCTCCGGGATATCCCACAATAATATCCGTCGAAATGGAGGCCCTCACATCAATCGCACGCAATGTTTCAACAATCTCCCATATTTTTGCTTTCGTATAAGCGCGTCGCATTTCTTTCAAAATGCGATCCGAACCACTTTGGACAGGTAAATGCAAAGCGGGACATAATTTGGGTAAATTTTTGAACGCTTGCATCAGTTGCGACGAAAAGAAAGCGGGATGGGGTGATAGGAAGCGAATTCGTTTAATGGCTTCCACATTTTGCACCGCTTCAAGAAGGTCGATGAAATTTTTTCTAGAGTCTGGATCATGGTACGTATTTACAATTTGCCCCAACAAGACGATTTCTTTAGTCCCCCATTGCGCGGCTTCCTTAACTTCTTTTAAAATGGAATCGAAAGGACGATTTTGCTGCTCGCCACGGGTCTTGGGTACGATGCAATAAGAACAAGCCATATTGCACCCTTGCTGAATGGGAATCCAGGCAACCGCTTTAGGTTTAGGATACCTATGCTCGTAGCAAGTGAAATCAAAGGATGCGAGTTCCGGGACGGCCACTTGATTTGTATTCCCCGCATAAGATTGCCGAATGAGCTCGGGAATTAAATGCAATGCTTGGGGAGGTGCAATAAAATCTAGACCGGGCAGTTTTTTAAACAAAACCTCTTTTTTATGAGCAGCCATACAGCCCATCACCCCTACCTTATAATTTGCATGCGTCCTTTTCTTTCTTAACAAACGTCCCGCTTTCCCTAAGGCTTTCAATTCAGCCGCCTCACGAACACTGCACGTATTAAGGAGAACAACATCTTCGTCTCCCTCCTTTTCCGCAATCGCAAATCCTGCTTCCATAAGGAGTATCTTTAAAGCTTCCGTGTCGCGTTCGTTCATTTGACACCCGTATGTTTTAATCAAAACTTTTTTCTTCGCCGAACACATTGCACTACGTAAGGAAGCTTTTAGATGAATTATGATGTTGTATCTTACAAAAATTTTTGCTTGTTTGGATATTTGGTTACTTTTAAGTTCAAAAGCATTGTCGTAGCAATACATATTTATGAAAAAGATAAGACTTGTCGTTGAAAAACGCGAAGCAAAGCGATCCGGTGCATGCGGTCGCTTGCGGAAATGCGGACTCATTCCCGCTGTTATTTACGGACGTTCGGGTACAAAAAATTTGCAAGTGAGCGTAGCCAATTTTCGACAAATGATGCAGATGAAAGGCAATAGTGCGTCGTTCATCGAACTCGTTTGCAATCATGAAAGTTCGTTAGCCATGTTGCAGGCTTATCAACGAAATCCTCGTGAAGATCATTACATTCACGTCGATTTTAAAGAAATTGATACCCATGAAACCCTTCGCACGACCCTACCCATACGCGTATTGGGAGAAGCCGAGGGAGTTAAAAATTATGGGGGCATTTTGGAAATTTTGAATCACTCTGTAGTCGTCGAATGTTTGCCGGAAAACTTACCCGAATGCATTGAATTAAATGTAGGTAACCTTCAACTGGGACACTCTGTCCACGTAAAAGATTTACCTCAAGTACAAGGTGTTACGTACAAAACGCCCTCGGATGTGGTCATCGTCTCCTGCGTAAAAGTTGCCGAAGAAGAGGAAGAAGCCAACAAAGTGGAGCCCAGCGGAGTAACTGAAGCTACCGCGGACGGAAAAAACGAAGCCAAACCATCCAAAGAATCTTAATCCCTATTGAAAACAAATTATAAAGTTAACAGGTGTGGTGTTTTTGATTTTTTATTCGTAAGGCTTTGTGAATGTTGACGCATTTGAAGATAATGTAAATAAAAGTATTCGATTAATCGTTGGGTTAGGAAACCCAGGCATCCGTTACGTAAACACAAGGCATAATATTGGATTTTATTTGTTGGATGAAATTGCCCAAAGTAATGCCTGCGTGTGGCAATTCAATAAAGTTTGGCAAGCGTACACGACAAGTATTATTTTAAACAATACCAAGGTTCAACTTTTAAAACCTCAAATGTTCATGAATTTGAGTGGTTTCCCCGTACGAACGGCATGCCATTATCTAAAATTAGAACCCTCCAATTTATTAATTGTTTGCGATGACATTTCTATAGAACTCGGAAAATTCAAAATTTCGACCGTCCTTGGGTCAGCTGGACACAGGGGTGTTAAACATATCTCTCAATGTTTGGGAAGTGGTTTTATACGTTACCGCGTTGGTGTCGGAGGTAAAAAAAATACAGACGTTACTTTAAGTACATTTGTCCTCAGTAAATTTACGCCCGAAGAGCAAAGCTATTTACCTTTTATCTTGCAAAAATTTAAAAAGAACCTTGAAGTCCTTATTGACAAAGGCGCCGTTAAAGGCATGAATTTTATAGAACGATAAATTAATTTAAGAGAATAATCGATGAAAAAGAATTATCAAGCAACCTTCATTTTAGATACGCGCAAGTGGCATGAACCTGTAGAGGCATTAATCGATCAAATCAAGGCAACCATCGAGGAAATTAATGGAGAAGTCAAATCTGTACAAAAGCTAGGTATTAAACCGTTTGCGAGAGCACCACGTCGAGATTTTGTAGAAGGTCATTACGTTACTTTGATGTGTTTAGCCGAACCACAATTCAGTGTGATCCTCCAAGAACGCATTGGATTGAATCCAAATGTAAATCGTGTCATCGTTGAAACTATAGAAGCGTAATATGGCATCTTTCAACAAAGTACTGTTAATGGGGAATCTTGTTCGAGATCCCGAGCTGAGAGTCACACCCAACGGTCTCTCGGTGTGTCGTTGTACCCTCGCGTGTTCGCGTACGATTAAATCGGATGCAGGTTCTAGGGAAGAAACAACATTTGTAGACGTCGAATCCTTCGGGAAACAGGGAGAAGTTGTCGCAAAACATTTTGTAAAAGGCAAACCTATTTTTGTTGAAGGTCGTCTAAGACTCAATGAGTGGCAAACAAGTGCGGGTGAAAAAAGAAGCAAGTTACTTGTTGTTATGGAGAATTTTGTTTTTGTAGGTAATCAGGGCAACAATAGTTTAAAGCCAGGTATTGAAACTGAGAGCTCCAAATCTTCATTCTCCTATGAAGCGGTAAATGCAAAACCTGAAATGTCTTCCGGAGAATTGCACGACAATGCAATGACGGACGAAGATGTTCCATTTTAACAACGTGTAGAATAAAGGTAAAAATATTATGGCAACGATACAAATCTTATTATTAAAACCTATAAAGCATTTGGGATGCGAAGGTGAAATAGTCAGTGTCAAAGCTGGTTACGCACGTAATTATTTATTGCCTCAGTCCCTGGTTATACCTTTGAATCGGTCCAATCAAAAGCAAGTGGAAGCCTTACAGAAGACTCGTGCTCTGCGCGAAGCTAAAGAACTGGCATCCGCAAAAGCACTTGCAGAGCGTATTCGGGCGATTCCTCTCACGATTGCGGTTAAAACAGGCGAAGAAGGTAAATTATTCGGTTCCGTATCTTCCACAGATTTGTGGAAACGTTTTAAGGAAGAAGGTGTTGAATTGGAAAAAAGTTTTATTCGTTTGCCACATCCTGTCAAAACCTTAGGGCGTCATACTTTTCAGATACGCTTGCACAAAGAAATTATTTTAGATTTGTCGGTAGAAGTAGTCTCCGAAAATCCAATTAGATGATTATATTTAACGTTTTAACAACATCTTCGTATACATACGATTTATGTTTCAAGTAATGTGACGGATCAAGCATCAAGCCATTCAAAATCCAAAGAGAATTTTCGGGAACCTCCGTACAGTGTAGACTATGAACAGGCACTGTTGGCAGCATGCATGCTGGAAGGTGGCCAGGATAGCTTAACGAAGTGTATCGATATTAAAATTTCTCCAAATTCTTTCTACATTCCGTCACACGCTGAAATCTATAAAGTGTGCCTAGGTCTTTACGAAGCAGGTTCTCCCATCAACGAACTAACGGTTGCAGAACAGCTTAAAACGTGCGGGAAATTGGATCGTATCGGTGGATATGCCTATTTAAACGAAGTTAACAATCGTATCGAAACACCGGCACATTTAACGTTCTATGCAAAAAAAGTCAAAGAACTGGAACTTGCACGGCGGCTCGTACGCTTTTTTTTGACAGGGTTGGATTCCGCGTACGGTGGAATCGTCGATATAGATCAATTTTTGGAAGATGTTGAACACAAGGTACTGGAAATTGGTGAAGATCGTGTTGCGGAAACGGCAGCTCCCATTGAAGTATCCATGTCAAAGGCGGTCAATACCGTCCAACGGCTATTGGCCGCTAAAGGTTCTATCAGCGGCGTAAGTACAGGATTCGACGATTTAGATACCCTAACCTTTGGACTTCATCGCACGGAAATGATTGTTTTAGCGGCGCGTCCTTCCATGGGGAAAACGGCGCTTGCTCTCAATATTGCCGAGGCTGCCGTTTTAGGTACCAAGAAAAAAGATTTTTGCCCCATTCCAACTCTATTTTTTAGCTTGGAAATGAGTGCAGAGCAACTCGCCATGCGCATGTTATGCGGACGAGCGCGTATCAACATGAGCAAATTAAGGGAAGGATTTTTGCGTAAAGAACACTACCAAACCTTGGCATCTACGGCATCTGAAATTAAAAAAGCACCTCTGTGGATCGATGAATCCACCAATATAACCATCTTAGAAATGCGCGCTAAGGCACGAAGAATTAAAGTGCAATGCAACCTGGGATTTATTGTCATCGATTACTTGCAACTCATTGCGGGTGCTGATCCTAAGGCCCCTAGAGAACAGCAGATTGCAGAAATTTCGCGAGGACTCAAAGCCATGGCTAAAGAACTCAACGTACCGGTACTCGTTCTCAGCCAATTAAACCGTGAGTCGGAAAAGGAACGCCGTCAACCACGGCTGTCCGACTTACGAGAATCGGGTGCCATAGAGCAGGATGCAGATTTGGTATTGCTGTTATCCAAAAAAATAAAAGAGGATACAAATGTGCAAGAAAACCTTAATGACACCTGCGTACTTCGAGAATTGATTATAGCAAAGCAACGCAATGGACCCGTAGGTATTATCCCACTCGTATTTTTAAAACATTTTACAAGATTTGAAAATTATACGGGAGAAATTTATGAAGAGATGCAGAACTAAAACTTTTTGTCAAGCATTCGCATTATTGTTTGCACATACCTATGTAGCTTTTTGTCAAGAAACTGCATGGCAGGCAGGGACTATCGGAAAAATAAACATTGAATGCTCGGGTCCGAAACACGTAACGCTTCACTTTATTCGTACGCATTTAGGTATTGCAGAAGGGCAAACTTGCAACAAAACGCAAGTGGATGCCGCGCTTAAACGCCTTTATAAAACAGGATGGTTCGATAGCATAAAAATACTCCAAGAAAATGAAACAGCCGATGGCTTCGATATCAAAGTTTGCCTGCACATACTTCCTAAAATTCGAAAAATTGAATTTGTAGGCAACCGACGCTTAAGGGATAATGCCCTATTAAGTGAGATAAAAAGCCGCAGTAATCAGCCTTTGGACGAATTAAAGTTGCGCAACGACTGTCAACGTTTGTTACATTTTTATGAGTCCAAAGGATACTGTGATGCACGTGTACAAATCGTTTCAGGTCAGCAAGATTTTTCGGGGTACAGGGATGTTCAATTTTTGATCGCAGAAGGATTTCGTTATCGACTGCAAGCCATTCACTTTGAAGGCATTCATGCCTGTACGGAAAAAGAACTTTTATCGATCATATCCACAAAAACGTGGGATTGGTTAGCGTGGCTAACGAATACGGGGGTTTACAAAAAAGATCAATTACGGCACGATTTGGATCGGATTGCAGAGTATTACCAAAATAGGGGGTTTTTGGATGTGAGCGTCCGTGCGCAGAAAATACGTTTAGAAAAAAGCAAAACGCAAATACGTATTACAATTCCCATCGAAGAGGGCACACGTTACACGATTCATTCTGTCCAATTAACAACGGATGATGCTTTGAACCCGCAACACCTCATTCACATCACAGGTTTAAAAGAAGGTGACGTTTGTTCTCCGGAAAAAATCGAATTAGCATGCGAAAAATTGAGAGATTTTTATGGATGCTATGGATATATAGATGTAGAAGTTCAGGTAAAACGACTTTGGGTAGATGGGAAATCCTTTGATTTACAATTTACAGTACAGAGAGGTATCCAATCAAAAATTAATTCCATTTACATTACCGGCAACATTAACACACAAGCACGCGTTATCTTGCGTGAAACCAACTTAGCTCCGGGTGATATCGTCGATCGCGTACGCATGAAAAAGGCCGAACAACGTCTGCTCAATACGGGATTTTTCAATGCTGTGTCCATTTTACCGGAAGATACTAATACACCGCATCAAAAAAATTTAAAAATAAGCGTGGAAGAAGCCAAAACGGGCAGTGTATTTTTTTCTGGAGGCTTCAATAGCGAAGAAAAAATGACCGTAGGCGTCACGTTGAGCCAAAACAATTTTGACTATAAAAATACGGGCAACTATTTTCGGGGCGCCGGGCAAAAATTTCAATTGGGAACAAGCTTAGGCAAATATTCCAACGAAATTAACCTATCTTTTGAAGAACCTTGGCTATTTGATAGGGAATTGAGATTTGGATTTAACGTCTTCAGAACGGTTAACAAATATACCAGCGATAATTATACGGAGCAACACCTCGGGACTGAAATCTACTTGTGGAAACGATTATTTGAGCAAGTACAAGGTAAGTTTTATTATCGCATTGAAGAGTTCAATTTAAAAGATGTAAAGCAAGACCATGTATCAAGTGCCATTTGGGCAGAACGTGGCAAACGCAGCTTGTCTAAAATTGGTTTTTCTATGGAACGCGACACGCGCGATCATTTCCTTTATCCTACCGAAGGTTCTTATTTGGAATGGGATAATCAATTGGCGGGAGGTCCCTGTCGTGGACAAACAAATTATATGAGAACACATTTTACCGCAGCAAAATGGCTTTTGGTTACCCCTGAACGCGAACAAACATTTTTGGTGGGAGGGAAAGTAGGTACCGTAAGAGGATTTGGCGGCAAGGATGTTCCTTTATTTGAGCGAGAATTCTTAGGTGGCCCCGATAATTTACGCGGGTTTGATTTAAGAGAGGTCGGACCTAAAACGCAGGATAAATTTCATGACCCCCTGGGGGGTAAAAGCTTTGCATTTTCAAAAGTAGAGTATTCTGCGAAAGTACATTCCATTGTTCGTTTGGTGGGCTTTTTCGATGTAGGATTCGTTAACGAAAAAACTTTTTGTTGGAAAACTTCTGGATACAATTGTGACTGGGGGATAGGCGTTCGCTTACACATCTTGGGAGCACCTTTTTGTCTAAATTTTGCTTTTCCTTTAAAAACAGACAACTATAATAAGAAAAAAGCCCCTCATATCTCGTACCATTTTGGGGTCTCTTTTTAAAACTCGTAGGACAAAAATATGAACCAATTGATAAAACGTATCGGACTCAGCATAGTCGTTACATCCGCTTCCGTGTTAAACACAATTGCCGAAAGCAAGGATCCTCAGTATACCATTTATACTGTTAATATGGCAGAAGTTTACGAAAACTTTTATAAAGGTAAAGAAGCGCGCAACAGCTTTGAAATACTCACAAAACAAGTTCAAGATGAAATTGAAAAGATGATGCAGGAAGGGAGAAACATCATCGAAAAGATACAATCTCTGCAAAAGAAGTTGAACGACGGTGTAGCTCTGGATGAACAAGCCAAAGAGAAAATACACGCAGAATTAAATGCGGAAGGTGAAAATTTACATAAAAAAGAAATTGAGATCAATCAGTTTCGTCAAGACAAAGACGATAATCTGACTCAAAAACGGCAGGCTGTTCTATCGGAACATTTCAAAGAACTGAACGCGCACATTGCTAATCTGGCAAAACAAAAAGGTGCAGATTTTATTTTAAATTCAGCAGGCATGGGTGTTTTGTATACTAAACCAGAGTATGATTTAACCAAAGAAGTTATTGAAATTGCAAATAAACCCGTTTCTCAACAGATCTCCAGTGCACACAAGTAAGTAAAAAAACGTCATGTTTACTATTCATTACACTTTAAATCGTATCATTGAATTAGTAAATCCTTCAAAAATTCAAGGCAAATTGAATGTGGATGTTTTTACCGGAATTGCCAGTTTAAATAAAGCGAAAACAGGTGACATTTCTTTTTTAGGCAATCAGAAATACAAAGCAGAGGTATTCGGTTCTAAAGCGTCGCTTATTCTTGTACCTGAATCTTATGTAGGCTCTCCACATCCGGGACAAGCTTTGCTTATGGTAGAAAATCCATCCAAAGCACTGGATGCTATCTGCCGAGACATTGAACTGCAATGCAAAAAACCTATACCTACGGGTATGCATGCTACAGCTATCGTTGATCCAAGCGCAAAGATTTCTCCCAGAGCCTACGTGGGACCTCTGTGCGTTGTTGGACCCAATACAATCATTGAGGAAGGTGTCTGTTTACAGGCACATGTTGTGGTTGGAGAAGAAGTTTTCGTTAAACGAGGAACATTCATTCGCCCCCATTGTTCTATTTTGGATGGCACAGAAATTGGACGCAATTGCTTTATCGATGCCGGCGTTGTTCTGGGATCCGAAGGTTACGGGTACGAAACGGAAAATGGATGCCATAAGCGGTCGCCGCAACTGGGACGTGTTGTATTGGAAGATGAAGTTGATGTAGGTGCAAATACGACAATAGATAGGGCACGTTTTAATGAAACACGCATTGGCGAAGGCACAAAAATTGATAATTTGGTACAGATTGGTCATAACGTGGTGATTGGCAAGCACTGTTTCATTATTGCTTTTGTGGGTATTTCCGGAAGCACAACGATCGGTGATTACGCCGTTATTGGAGGGCAAGCGGGTTTAACAGGGCACTTATGTGTTGGTAATCACGTGATGATTGGAGCTCAATCGGGCGTAAATCACGATTTGGAAGATAATAGTTTTGTACGGGGTACCCCGACGCTTTCTTACATGTTAGCTCACCGTATTGATGCATTAAAACGCCGATTGCCGGAATTATTCAGACGTGTAGACAACTTGGAAAAAACATTTGCTTATTTGACAACCGATACCACAAAAGCATGTTTTCTCAGTAAAGATGAACGCAAAGATTAAAATTTTCTCTGGAAATGCTCACCCTACTCTGGCCAAAAATATTTGTGAACATTTGGGAATTAAACTGGGACATGCCTTGGTTAATTCGTTTCCAAATGGAGAAACTTTTGTACAAATTCAAGAAAACATTCGAGGTGCAGATGTTTTTTTAGTGCAATCCATTGCGAGTCCCGTTAATCACCATCTTGTGGAACTATTGGTCATGATTGATGCGGCTCGACGTGCATCCGCAAGCCGTATTACGGCCGTCATTCCCTTTTATGCTTACGCACGACAAGATAGGAAAGATAAGCCTCGCGTTCCCATTACGTCAAAATTAGTCGCAAATCTGCTTGTTGCCGCCGGAGTAAATCGCATTTTGACAATGGATTTGCACGCGCAGCAAATCGTCGGGTTTTTTGATATACCGGTAGACCATTTGTATGCAAGTCCAGTTTTTTTTGAATACCTGAAGCAAGCGCATCCACAAGCTTCCTGGGCTGTATTTTCTCCAGATTTGGGCGGTGTTAAACGGGCAATTGCCTACGCAGACTTCCTGGAATGTTCGGTGGGAATGATTGCAAAACGACGTAAAAGTGCTTACGAGGTAGAAGTCTTAAATATCATTGGAGAAGCCCAAAAAAAACATGTCATTTTGGTGGATGATATATCCGATACGGGAAACACACTGATAGCAGCCACCCAATTGCTTAAACAAGCAGGCGCAAAACGTGTTATTGCGATGATTACGCATCCCGTTACACGCCAAGATGTTTTGGGGAAAATAGCCCAAAGTGGATTGGACGAATTCATTACAACCGATACGCTACCTGTTCAATCTCAAAATTTAGGCAAATTTTCCTTCACGGTTTTATCGATCGCACAACTGTTTGCCGAAGCCATTACTCGTATTCATACCGACCAAAGTATCAATGAACTTTTCCCATCAAAAATTTTAACACGTTTTCAATAACCAAAAACCAAAGTACGCATCATAGATGTTTTGCAATACTTTCTCTTGCTGTAATATTACCAACTCAATACATCTTCTAATAACGCACAATAGAATCCTGATATAAATCCAAAAGCTTTTATTTTTAAGTAAAGTGATCCCCAAAATGTTTATAAAACTTTAGCTTTAAAACTTAAGTTTTATGTAACCTGTTGAAGGAATCTTCCAAAAATAAAGTAGACTATTTTAATTCTTATTAGGGGTATACTTGTCTTAAATAGAGGGGCTTCCGTCTTGTTCTGTGTACTTTTCTTGAGGTAGTATCCATAGAGAAAAAACATACTTTAGCTGTGAAAGTATCTCGTTGAAGCAAGTGTATGCACTGCTACAAACAGATGCGCGTTATAACCAAGGATAACCGAGGCACGTGCGAGCGTATTATCTGATTACACAACGATTTGCGTCTATTGTTTCTCAATAGATTCTTGGATAGGAGTAGGGAAACGGGTCGTGGATAAAGGAATATAACGCATACTCGAAATTGGGGTACTATACGCGCTGTTGCTCTTTAATAAACGCCGTCGAAAGGCAATCGAGCGTCTGTTGATATCCGGACGATGGTTTTGGATATCTCTTGGAACGATGCAATGAGTACATACAAGCGTAGGAAATGTAACATGAAACAAAGCGGCATACCGCCTTTAAAAATTTGGTAAAGTTGGTTTGTATAGATGAAGGTTCATTGAATGCATCCGTAGAATGGAAAACTTTCGTTTTCGTTTGGCAACTTATTTGTAATCGGGTTTATCACTGCAATCTAAGTCTATGAATCCGGCTTTTGCCGAGATAACATTGTCTTCGTCATCTTAGCTTGCAGTCGAGGCTTTTGAAGATGCTATCTCACGGCTTGCATGCCTGCTATAATGCTTGTAACTTCGGCGAGTACAGAGGTTATATTCACGAGGCGTCCGATGGATCGTTGTTCGACATGAGATTCGGTGTTTGCACCATTGACCCTATTTGATCTTTCTGATGGAACTAAGTCCTACCCTTCATTGAACCCAATGGAATTTTACGCCAATACGTCTATGCCCGGCGAAATATCCGACGTAGGGTGGCATGTGGATGGAGCGTAACGAGGCTTTGAAATAACTTTTGCAAGGTGTTATAATGCCATAGATAGGCAATGCACCGTAAAATTTAACCTATAAATGCATGTTTTAAGTGTAAATAGGTCCTTAATTCATTTGGATGAGATAGTCTTATATAAGCTTTTGGAAATTCTCCGGGAAGTTAGATATAAACGCATATATCCCGGAGAACCGCATAAGCTTTACCACCACCAACTTGGGTTTTTGAACATAGTTTTGCCGCAACTGCATCATTTTCGTCATAACTGAGGAATTTTCGAAGGTATTTTCTTATGATTTTACCGTTTGCTAGTGTTCCTCTGTAATGAGCGCAGCGGTGCATCCACACTGCATCCGAGGGTTTTAGTTATTTAACACGCGACTCGGTTTTGCCGTAAGATGAACATGCTCCGGCCGTTGCATTGAACGACCTAAAAACCTCCGAATAACAGAAGATTTGTTTCCAAAATCCATGAAAACCCTCCGAACAACTTTATGAAATCCCCCAAAAAGCCCTTGACAGAGGTAGTAAGGAAAGGCTATACTAATTTAGTAGTGAAGACCCAAGACAGCTAAGCGCTTAGTTGCCAATAGCATTCCGAAGTTAGAGGACTCCGGTCAAAGATTGGGACCAGCTTCGGAATTAGGAACGAGCCGGGAATTAGAATTTCGTCGAGGGTTGAGACCGAACCGGGGAGTGGAACCCTACCGAAGATTTGGACTGATCTCGGATCTAAAGCCAGTTCAACGGTTGGGACTGAGCCAAGGGTTGGAACCCAATCAAAGGTCAGGATCCCATCGAAGATTTAGGCGAAGCCAGGTATTGAAACTGAACCGGAGTTCAGAACCTGGTCGAAGGTTAGGACCAATCCAGGCATTAGAATTTCGTCGAGGATTGAGACCCTCATCGAAGATTGAGGCCAGTCCAGGAGTTAAAATGTCCATCCCCAAGTCGAAACGGTTTTCATCGAGACGCCAAGGCATCTGACTGTTTAACTGCGACAGAGCGTCCTAAGTCGGTTCCAGGTCAAGCGGCGAGGTGTTCTGGAACATCGATTTCCCTCCGGGCGCCGATATCTAGCCGAGCATTGGAGCATTCCTCCCTAAGCCAAAACAGGTTTCTCCGACCTTGTCAAGCAGCAAGATATCCTGAGTCGGTTCCTCTCCGGACGTCTGGACTTGGCCGAGCACCGAAGTATTCATCCACATCCGTAAACCGTAACGGTTTTACGCTCATCGAAATCGTTGTAACGCTGTGCATTGTGGCGATTCTGGCCACCATCGCCGTTCCGGGGTTTAAAAAAGCCACGGAAGATTTTCGCCTCAACGAATGCGTATACAATATTGAATGCGTGGTAAAAGCGTGTCGCAACTATTATTTGATTTTTAACGAGTTTCCGCCGAATGGTTCGGACAATACGGTTCCTGCTGGAAATATCCGTTGTTTTTTGCCGAATCATTTGTATAAAGGAGATCGGTTTACCTATGTACCTTTTAGGAAAAGTGGGACTGGGTTCGACTTTGAAAATACGCTCGGTTGGGCTGATTGTAGTACCATGCAAGCAGGATTATCATGGTACATAACAAATGCAAATGCCTTCAAAATCGTGTGGAATAAATTTCAATCGATGGATGATTGCAAAGAACATATCTACAACATCAGGGATACGTACCTCATCAAAGATAGAGATGTGTATTACAATTTTCCAGAATTTCCACGGAAGACAGAAAGCATACGGAAAGCTGAAAAATAGGTATTATTGAGTTTTGAACTAACGTGACTGACATTTTTGTCATAAATGACAAATACCGGTTTGTAACGTTGCCATAAAAATTATAGTTGAATTTCCCCAAGGATAATTGGGGAAAATAAGTCAAGACCTTTTTTCAAGCCCTAAAACTTTCTTGCAATTTGGTTTGTTTTTGCGCTACATTGCCTTGTCTTATGGCAGCACGCAAAGAAATTTTTAAAAATACTTGCAGTGTTTGCAAAAGAGTTTAAATCACAGATTACGTATAGGAAAAATATTTGTTAAACAATATATAAATATTTAAGAAGCATTCATTGGTACTTATGGAACAGGGTACAGATATAAATCGAAATGTAGAAAGTATGGCAGAACCACAAGCTGACAGTGCAACCGATATTCCCGTTAACGAAACGGATATTTTGAAAGCAAAGCTTGCAGAACTGGAACAACGGTGTAATGATTTACAAGATCAATTTTTACGGGCACGGGCTGATCTAGACAATGCACGTAAACGTTTTATAAGAGATAAAGAAGGTTTACGTTTGTCTACCATACAATCCGTTCTCGGTGAAATTATTAACGTTTTTGATGCATTCCAGATAGGATTAATAAATGCTGAACAGAGTGGCCTTTCCGCAGACGTTGCCAACGGGCTTCAAATGATATTGCAGCAGTTTAAAGTAAGCTTGGATAAATTGGGGGTTGCATCCATAGAACCCAAGGGAGAACCTTTTAATCCCCATCTCCATGAAGCCGTATCAACCTGCCACAACGATTCTGTTCTCGAGGGATATGTGGTGCATACCGTTAGAAATGGATATTGTTTGGGCGACAAATTACTACGTCCAGCTAGCGTCGTGGTTTCTAAAGGCAAAATGCCTGAAGAGTCTCCTAATGATCATTAAAAGATGAGAGCAAAAATGGGCAAACAAGACTATTACGAATTATTAGGTGTTTCCAGGCAAGCTTCTGCAGAAGAGATCAAAAAAGCTTATCGCAAAAAGGCCGTTCAATATCATCCGGATAAAAACCCGGGGAATAAGGAGGCCGAAGAAAAGTTTAAACAAATTTCCGAAGCATACGAAATTTTAAGGGATTCCAACAAAAGAGCTGCCTATGATCAATATGGTCATACGGCTTTTGAAGGTGGTTTTGGCAGTGGTTCCTCAAGTGCGCAAGGTGGATTCAGTGACCCATTCGATGTATTTAGAGAAGTTTTTGGAAGTCGAGGTGGGGGTATTTTTGAAAGCTTTTTTGGAGGTCATCAAGGTTATAAAAGTGAATCACAAGGTGCAGATTTACGTTATGATTTAGAAATTACCCTCGAAGAAGCCGCAAGTGGCGTTACCAAAACGATTGAATACCAGCGCCACATACCGTGCTCGCATTGTAATGGGAATGGGTGTAAGCCTGGAACGCAGCCTAAAGTATGCCCTCAATGCCGTGGACGTGGCCAAATTATCACCTCGCAAGGCTTTTTTAGCATGAGTCGCACTTGCCCTCAGTGTCACGGTGCGGGGAAAATTATCGAAAACCCTTGCCCCTATTGCCATGGGAAAGGTTTAGAAATTAACAAAACACAGGTTAAAGCAAAGATTCCTGCAGGTATTAACGAGGGTTCAAAATTGCGATTTTCGGGTCTAGGAGAAACGGGACCCTTAGGGGGATTATCGGGCGACTTATACGTGGTTGTTTTTGTTAAAAAACACGACTTATTTCAACGTGATGGTGTAGATCTACTGTACTATCAGGATATTTCATTCACTTTGGCAGCTTTAGGCGGTGACATTGAAATTCCAACTTTAACCGGCAAAGCAACTTTAAAAATTCCTGCGGGTACCCAACCGAATACCATATTTAAACTCAAGGGATATGGTATGCCACAACTGGATAAAAGGGCAACTTATGGCACAAAAATGGGCGATTTGCTGGTACACATTGCGATCACTGTCCCTAAAAAGTTGACACGGGAACAACGTAAATGCTTGGAAGCTTTCGCCATCTCACTGGGAGAACAAACGGATGTTTCTGGAAAAAGTGTAAAAAAAAACTAATGAATTGGTTTAGGCAATTTTTTAATCAATAATTTATGGAAACTAACAAGGCAACGGTCAAAAAGCCGGGAGAACTGCACATTGAGGATAAAACACTGGAACTGGCTATTGCTGCCATTAATAAACAATTTGGCGATGGAGCCATCATGCGCATGGGGAGTACGGCAAAAATGGATGTATCCGTCATTTCGACGGGCTCTCTGGCAATTGATCTTGCGCTCGGTGTAGGCGGCCTTCCCAGAGGCCGTATTTGCGAAATTTTTGGTCCGGAATCTTCGGGTAAAACAACTTTATGCCTTAGCATTATCTCCCAAGTTCAGAAGAAAGGTGGGCGGGCTGTTTTTATCGATGTGGAAAATGCGTTGGATCCCCGTTATACAAAAATTGTGGGTGTTGATTTGGACAATTTGATCGTTTCTCAACCCGAAAGTGGCGAGGATGCGCTCAATATTGCGGAAACGCTTATCCGTTCGGGTGCCATTGAAGTTATTGTCGTTGACTCTGTGGCTGCCTTGGTATCGAAAGCCGAACTGAGCGGTCAAATGGGCGATACCAATGTTGGCCTGCAAGCCCGCATGATGAGTCAGGCGATGCGCCGCCTAACATCCGTTATTAACAAATCAAAATGCATTTGTATTTTTACAAACCAAATCCGTGAAAAAATTGGTGTTGTGTTCGGTAGTCCAGAAACGACCACGGGTGGACGGGCACTCAAGTTTTTTGCATCCGTTCGCATGGATATTCGTCGCGTTGGACAACTGAAGGACACGATGGGTCGCGTTGTGGGCAACAGAACGCGGTTGAAGGTGGTTAAAAATAAAGTGGCACCTCCCTTTACGGAATGTGAGTTTGATATCATGTATGATGAGGGAATATCGCAAGCGTCCTCCGTGCTTGATTTAGCCATCGAACATCAGATTTTTGAGAAAAAAGGAGCATGGGTTGCCTACAAAGGTAATCTGATTGGTCAAGGTCGCGAAGCCGCCAAAAGTTATTTAAAAGAAAATCCAGCGGTAATGGAAGAAGCCACGCAAGCCATTATAGACAAAGTGCGTGTATCGGGAGGTATGGTGCTTGCAAAAGGTGCTTTTTCGGAAAGCCGAGATGACGCCCTGGAAGCCTAATCGAAAAGCAATTTTTTGAACCCAAGAATGGTTACAAAAAATCGGCTATCGGTGTCCGTGTTGATTCTGTGTTAGGTAATAAATGAACGCTGTATATCTTACATTTTTTACTATAAATTTTGACTTTTACAAAAAATGTCAAACAATAAGAGTATGAGGTGTTTATTTGTATTTATTCTAAACATTTGCTGTTTAAACGTCAGCTGGGGAGTTATCCAAACACCTCAACGTCAATTGTCTTCTTTGACTGAAGAGGTTTATTTGTTGACGCAAGAAGTAAAACGCATAGGTGCAGAACAAGAACGCATCGTGGCAAATAATATAGAGTTACAGAAAAAAGTGGCTGCTTTAGAAGATTTGCAGAAAAATTACCTTTCGTTGGCCACTAAGATCGAAGAATTAAGCGCGTTGCAGTCGGAATGTACAACCATGAAAACGCAATACGAAGACTTTTTGAAAAAATATGCTGAATTTGAACAGCGATGCGTTTCTTCTCAAGATCAGGTGCAACAAGTGTGCGAGCGATGCCAATTGAAGATCTTGTCGCAGGTCAATGAACGCATTCAAGATCTTGCACAGCAAATGCAAGAGGGTTTTGACAAGATTATGCAAATGGAACAAGTGGCCAATACGCCTGCGGACTATTACCCCCAAACGGGTATCATGTACGAAATTAAATCTGGAGACTCGTTGGCAAGCATTGCGCAAAGACTTAATTCGCGTACGGAGTATATCCGAGCTGCTAACAAAATTTCCGATCCAAAACAAGTCAAAGTGGGTGACAAAATTTTTATCCCACAAGCCAATTAAATAGAAATTTCAGAAAGCACCAGCGGACGAATGGCCATCAAGGTGTGGGTGTCTTTTCGTTACTTGAAGGGACAATGGTTGCTTGCAAAGCTTTCCCAAATGATGTATGGATATTTACTCTGTGATGTTGTACTCAAAGATTACGTGCTTTGGAAAGGTTTCATGATCGCTGAATCACCTTCGCCAAGCGTGAAATATGGTAGTACAACCTTGCGAAGACGTATTTTAAAAGCACAAACTACTAAAAATAGGTCTTACACCGTATAAATCTCGCTTGAAGTAACCAATGCCTGGGCGATTTCTTCACGAATTTTAAGAATATACGCTTCAGGGTCCTTCTGTTTAAGGCATGATTCTCCCAGAATAAGCGTTTTTGCACCACGCTTAGCCATTTTAAAAAATGGATACCGTTCCTGTGTCTCATTCAATTCGCTACCGTAAATTGTGTAGGTAAAGTGCGCGCCAAAGTGTTTTAACAAAAATGGAAACTCGTAAGCCGTACACATAACGTGATAAATTTTTGCAGCTACGGCCAGTCGGTAATAATAGTTCATTAAATTTTTGCTCAAATGGTTAAAAATTTTTGGCAAAGTTTCATAACGATGCAGGTGGTATAAAAGAGTGGTTGCAACTAGTTGTGCATTCGGTAAAGATTGTTTGAGGGCAGTTTGAGCAAACTGCAGTGAAGGTAATCCTTGGATGAGTTGAACGCTGATCTGGTCGATAGGTTGATGGTGTAGACTTAAAATACTCGCTGCCATCGATAGCGGCGTATCCGAAAGTCGGATGTCTAAAAAAATCTTGTATCCGTAATTGCTTAACTGTTGAAGTAAGGCTACTCCATAAGGGAAAAATAGTTGATTTGTAACACGTACCCATTCCACATTGTGACCAATTTTTGACAAGAAATCAAACGCCTCTTTATCCGTTATGCAATCTAAAGAAATCATTAGCTCGCAGGGTAAAGTGTGATGTTGCATGGCCAAAATCTAGCATGCAAAAACGTGAAACGCAAGATTTGTATTTTCTACTATCATCATATTTAACTCGCGCATCTTTTGAACAGCTTTTATGGCAATCCATTTGCGAATTTCAAATTTTAAGATTGCAGAAAGCAAACTTGGATCTTGAAATCGTAGTCCATGTTGGGACCTCAGAACGGTACGTATGGACCCCTTCTCAAAGTTTTAAAATTGCAAAGATTGTGTGCAGGTGTTTTGGATAAGAGGCCCACCCAAAATCGGATGCAAACATTGTTTAGCGTGTTGGATGCTGATTCCCATCTGAAGGCAACAAAACTCTATTGCGTCTCTCAAGTTAAAAATAGTAGGACTTACATGCGCGTACGCACAAATGTGTGGACAGAGGTAAAAAATTATTTATGGCAATTGTTGAATCTATATGACGACTCATTCGGAGGGACACCGTGCTCGCTTGCGAGAACGTTTCCGTAAAAGTGGACTCCAGGGATTTTCGGATCATGAAATATTAGAATTATTGTTAACTTTGTGCATACCGCGCAAAGATGTAAAACCTCAAGCAAAAGCCTTACTTGGTAAGTTTGGGTCCATAGGGCGGGTATTGGATGCTTCCCACGAATCTATTGAGGCTATTGAAGGATTAGGAGAAAGTGCGGCAACGTGTTTATCTATCCTCAAAGAATTGGCTGCTTATTATTTGCAAGAGAGAACTAAACGTGGACCTCTGTTTAAAAACAACGAAGAACTTGTTAATTTCTGGGAGTTACGTTTGAGAAGTCTCACATACGAAGTTTTTGAAGTTGCGTACCTAGATCAACACTATCGGCTTATGGATGATGGAATTGAGCGATTGGAAGAGGGTACCGTAAATCGAACGGTTGTCTATCCAAGAAAGGTTATGTGTTCGGCCCTAAAACGTGGGGCTTCACACATTGTGATTGCGCATAACCATCCATCGGGAGATCCTTCTCCTTCACAAAATGACCTGCAACTTACGCAAACTTTAAAATATGTGGGAGAAATCATTTCTCTAAGACTTTTAGATCATATAATTGTCGGCCAACACAAAGTATATTCTTTTAGGCAAGAAGGTTTCTTGGAATAATTGATATGACAAATTCTAGGCGCTTGAAATTAGATATTCACGGAAATGATCTGCTTGGAAGCGACTGTGCCAAAAAACTTAAGCGTGTTATCGGATTTCCTTTTGCTTTGGATTTAAGCTTACGCTTTAATTTCATCCATATTCCATAAAAAATTCATCGCATATGTACGCTTTTGAGATTATAAAATACGCTTTCATTCCAGGTATTACAGCGCCTCTGCGGAAGTTGCATATTTTTCTATCGAATAAGGCAAGGTATGTGATAACCCTCTTTTAAAACGTTTAAGTAAATACGGGGTAGGAGCTCTTAACGGTACAAACAGAGCTACAAGATGACACAAAATAGGACGTGTAAAATAATACAAACAACGAGTGCGGCCACCACATCATCCAAGACGATACCTAATCCGCCTTTTAAGGTTTGTATCCGTTTTATGCCTAAAGGTTTAAGGATGTCAAAAATTCTAAATAAAGTGAATCCTAACAACATGAACAGCCAGACGGGATATTGTTGCATCACCTCTTGCATCCCGATAAAGCAAAACGGCATTGCAACCATCTCGTCTAAAATGACGCAGGATGGATCCTTTTTACGCAGAATAATTTCGGCTTCGTTGCAGATAACGCAAGCTAGATAAAAACTTGCCAAGCAGCCTAATAAATAGTTTGCGAGTGTAAAAGAATGAAACAACAACGTATAGTAAATTAAACCTATAAAGCTACCCAAAGTCCCCGGCATTTTACCCACATAACCGATTGGACCTAACGTAGCGCAGTTTAAAATCCAGCGCGTCGGTACAATGCGTAATAAATGTCTCATGAATTGTTTTCAATCCTTCTTGCCGCTCAAGAACTGCCCATTATGAAACGATTGAAATATACCTTGTAGTTGTGAGGGGTCCGCTTTACGAAACTTTTGAAATATTTTCTTCATGGTTTGGTAGCGCTTTAAAAAGCGATTAAACTCCGAAATAGGCAACCCTGCACCTTTTGAAATGCGCAAACGGCGGTATGTAGAATTTAACAAACAAGGATTTTTTCGTTCCTGTACAGTCATGGATAAAATGATTGCTTCGATATGCTTCCATTCACGCTCTTGTTGTTCACTGGCTTTAAAAGTGGGGACGCCTGGCAACCATTTTGCCAATCCGGTCACAGATCCTAACTTTTTCATTTGCTGCAATTGCGTTAAGAAATCTTCTATCGTAAAGTTTCCTTCAAAAGCTCGATGGGCGATTTGATCAAAAGCCGCATCTCCTATTTCAGTTTGGGCTTTTTCAACCAAAGACACGATGTCTCCCATGCCGAGGATGCGACTGGCCATCCGATCGGGATAAAATTTCTCAAAATCTCCCAATTTTTCCCCAATAGCCGCAAACTTTATGGGAATATTAACAGCTCTTTTCATGGATAATGCCGCACCTCCCTTCGCGTCACCATCTAATTTAGTCAAAATAAGGCCTGTTAACTGTAGGGCATCATTAAATGTTTTTGCAACGTTTACGGCTTCTTGTCCCAATGCACTGTCCACAACTAATAAGATTTCTTCAGGCTGAATAAGCGTTTTCAGTTGTTTAACTTCTTCGATCAAAGGTGAATCCATTTGCAGACGACCTGCGGTATCAAAGATAAGCACCGTACAACCGGCTTCTGCAGATGCTTTGAGAGCTTTTTGGCCAATGGTTAGAGCATCGCAATGGTCGTAAGCAAAGACAGGCACATTAATCTGGTGGCCGAGTATTTTTAACTGTTCTATGGCGGCGGGACGATAAATGTCGCAAGCAACCAAACCGGGTTGCCCTCCAGCGCTTTTTAAGAATTGGGCTAATTTTGCGCAGCTTGTCGTTTTTCCGGCACCATGCAAGCCAACCAACAAAATATTCAAGGGCCTTTTGTCACTTAATGCGGCTAATTCTCCGCCTAGAACCGTAACCAGCTTGTCGTACACAATTTTAATGACTTGCTGGCCTGGTTGTATATTTTGTAAGACACGTTGTCCGATGCACGCATGCTTCACTTCTGCAATTAAATCTCGTACTATTTGAAAAGAAACGTCAGAGGCCAATAGAGCTGTTTTAATATTATTGAGAGCATCTGTTATATTTTCTTCCGTTAAATTTTTTTTACGGGATAATTTTGAAAAAACTTGAGATAATCGTTCGGATAATGATTCAAACATAGACTTTTTACTACACCAAAGTATCAATCGTTGAAAAGCTTTTTGTTGCGTTAAAAAATTATTTAAAAATTTTTGAACCCTCCATATGAAGGAATTAAAAATGTTCGAGGTTAAGAAAAATAAATATCAAAATGTTGTATGCAACATAGTCTGTATTAAAAAATGCATTAAACGTACAAATTGATATGTTTTAGAATACGTTGCGTAACGCCACAATTGCATTGGGTCCATGCCTGCGCACGTTGTCCCAAAGTATAGGCTGCATGAGGTTGATGAATCCAGTAAAGTAAACACTGCTGCACTTCGATTTTGGTAGAACATCTTACGGCTCCTTCAATTTGTTCTAAACTTTGACAAATAGCCCTAAAATTTTGCATATGAGGTCCATACACGATGGGTTTGCCTGCAACAGCCGCCTCGATGGGTGTTTGCCCTCCTTGATTGGGGGGTAAACTTTTACCGATAAACACAAAATCAGCCAAACGAATAAACTGGTTCAGTTCGCCCGTCGTATCGACCAAACATACGTCGGCATCTTTTTTCAATTGAGATCTCAATGTATATTCGGATGTGTAACATTTCAATAAATTGACAATTTCATAAGCACGTTCCACGTGCCTGGGTACCAAAATAAGTTTCAAAGAAGGACAATGTTCTTTTGCTTCTAAGAATAACTCTATCAAAAATTGTTCTTCACCAGGCCACGTTGAGGCTCCCAAAAGGATACGTGCATGCGTCCATTGCATTCCCAATTGTTCTCTTTGGATGTCGTTTTTGTCCACCGTATTTAGTCTAGCTACGGCGGCATCTATTTTTAAATTACCTACATCCACAATCTTGTCATTCGGGAAACCCAACGTTATCAATCGTTGCCGATCTTGAGTACTCGCTGCTAAAATTGTTGCCACATAGCTTAACAACCACCTACTTATCCGAGGTATTTTTTTATAATAATTAAAAGAACGATCTGAACAGCGTCCATTGATAAGCAAGACCTTAACGTTTCTTTTCTGCGCTGCGTGTAAATGTTCGGGCCATAATTCCGATTCCATTAGGACGGCTAACATCGGATGGATACGTTGCCAAGCAGTACGATTAAAGAGCCAAAAATCGAGTGGGAAATAGGCAATATATTGTACCAGATCAGCATAGCGCGTGCGTGCGATTTGAAAACCTGTAGAGGTTGTCGTTGTTAAATAGATGCAAATGTTGCGACGCTTTAATTCGGTCAATAGAGGAAATAAAGCTTCTATTTCGCCAACGCTCACCGCCTGTAGCCAAATGGTTGGCATCTGGGTCGTATTTTTAGGGACAAATCCCAAACGATGCCACCAACAGGTGCTGTACCCACCGCGTTTAAACATGCGCCAGAAATGATAAGGTAACAAACAGAAAAAAATGGGCCAGAAACACACTCTATACATCCAAATCATATTGCATCTCAATGTGCACAAATCAAAGAATTATGCAATATTCAAATCACTCGCAAGCATCCGTTTACTACCTTTTAAAAATAGCTAAAAAGAAGCATTTATGATTGTTCTATCCAATATCCATTGAATATGAGATCATAACTTTTCCGACAAAAATAACATTTTCAACAAAACATGTGCTTGGTTTTTGCGACGTAAAGATGTATACGACTTTTGTCTATTATTCACATTTCAAGGTATATTTTTGTTGACGCAGCATTTGCATAAGCTTCAATAAGTATGTTTTGTGTGTCTGAGCACCTCTAGCTCAATTGGATAGAGCATCTGACTACGGATCAGAAGGTTGGGGGTTCAACTCCCTCGAGGTGCGCCATTCTTTTTCAAATGTAATATAAGGTTCATTGCACTTCAATACATTTTACTTGTTCGTTCCCCTTACAAGCTACCCACATTTTATTCTCAAATTGAAGCGTTTATCTAGAAGTTGGCACGATAAATGCTACGTATGCCAGTATGCATCCTTTAATTATCAGCGGATTATCCAATATCGGGACTTCGTTGCTTGAGCAAACGTTAAACAAAATACGAAGTATCGAAACTTGTACGCTTAATCTTAGCGCAATTCTCAATCGGTTGTCGAGAAAAGGTTGTGCAAAAGAAACTTTCAACAAAATGAAAGCGGAGTTATTGGAAGGCATACATACGGACCCTTTACTTAACGAATTTCGCAATGATCCAAATTCTGTCATTTCTATCGTTGTGGATCCACAAGGCCGTTGCGTTTTTAGTGAAAATGGAAAAATTATCCTAACATGCTCGCGCGATTCTTTGTTAGGGAAAATGGGGATAGCCTATTTCAATCTTTCTCAATTATTTATTCCAAATAATCAACGACTCACGGAGGTTTACATTGAAAACATTGCTTAAATACGCATTTTCTCTGCAAAATAAATATGCTGCAAAGATTGCCAATCGGACTCTTTGTCTTGACTGCACAGATAATAATCAAATTGAGGTAAAGTTGCCCACTCTTTTTCAGCCGTTTGAAGGCGTTTTTGGATCGTCCATACATCGTCGGTTCCGCGATTAGTCAAACGATTCTTTAATTCCGTAAGACTGGATGGGCTAACAAACACACAAATCAGTCGACGGTCGTTTTGTGTGGCATTAAAGTGTCTTTTTAACGTCTGTGCCCCATGTACGTCTACGCACAAAACTAAATCTTTACCTGCGCTACTTGATTGCTCAACCGCTTCTTTAGAAAGCCCATAGTAGTGATCGTAAACCTTTGAATATTCTAAGTACGCATTTTTTTCAATACCCATGGAAAAATTTTCCTGAGTAGAAAAATAATAATCTACACCATGTACTTCTCCCTGGCGCGGTAGGCGCGTCGTCGTTGTAGTAACGCGATCAACGTTAGGAAAACTTTTTAGGAGGCGTGTGCACAAGGTTGTTTTTCCGCTACCCGATGTTCCCGTCAAAACAAGTAATAAATCCTTTCTTTTCATTTTAGCGCAGGTAATGAAGAATGAATATCCCATAGGCAAAACTTGCCAGTCCTATCAGTCGTATAGGCCATGCAAATAGTTGTTTGCAGGACCATGCAACAAAATCGCGTATGCGGTAAGGGTACACTCCCAAAAAGAGGGCCATCACAATCACGACGTAAAATAACAGCGAAAGCCAAGGACGAACCGGATGTAGCTGCATATAGCCAACCGATAGGCACGGATGCATGGTTAAAATTGCTATGAGGGCAATGCCACGTACGGCGAGCCAATCTTGCCAATACACGCAACAGGCCCCAAACACGCAAACGAATAAGAGAATTAACCAATGTTTGTATTGGCCAAAATCTGCTTCGGACAAGTGACCTACGTGCCACAAAAACCACAAGGCTCCCAGTAAAAAAATGCTTATTCCAAAAAAATTATTCCGCAATAAACGGCAGAGATTTATACCCAATTGCGAAGCATTTAAATTGAAAAATATCCCAAAAAAAACCAACAAAACACTTACCACATACCCTAATGTTGTCACCGTCATCCTTTTTACATTAAATAAGTCTCCAATTTTTGCTCAACATAAAAATGAAGCTTATAGCCAAAATAATCGCAGTTTAAATGGGGAAGTAGGCACTAAAGAATAACTTATTCTCCAAGCATAACCCTTAAAACCTTTTAAGGCGTCAAAAATCCTTGATTTTGCATATAAAGAATGAACTTCCCCTCTTTGAACATGCCATGGCTTGAATGCCAATTGGGGTGTGTTAAGCCTCTCCCGCTTCTCTGTTAGCATTTTCCACACGTTTCCCCAAAGCGCTTACGGATAAAATCCACACAATACACCCCAAGATAAATAAAGCAAATACGTAAGGGACAATTTGATAATAGGTTGCTTTTACGCCTGCTAAACTGCTTACAATAGAAAATAAAGCAACTTGAATGAAAGCACCTCCCGATTTACCCAAACGACCCCCTACAACATCTACGACAGCTTTACCTTTAACTTTCATTTCTTCATCCAAGGGGATGTAGGCCATTTCTTTTGTTAGATCAAACAAAGCATATTTGGTGGATTTGGATGCAATCACAATCGTTGCCCCCAAAAATACGGCCATGGTAACCGGATTGGTGCCCCACTGAACCAATATACCTGTCAATTCTTGACGAAATAAAACAAATGAAAAGAAAATGGTACCACCCACCAAAAATACAACCGGTGTAGACATTGCTGCGACCACCCAACGGCAAATGCGTAGTATATTTCCTCCAACAATTAACATAACGATGGAAGCAAGTCCCGTTAATATCGTAAAACGACTCATAAACGTGTTGTAATCATTTTCGTTGTGATATTGTAACTTCAGCTGACTTTTCCATAAACCTTCAATGACGTTGACGCTGATCCCATAACAAATGACCAACATGGCAATGAGTCCTAAATAAGGCGACGTAAAGATCGTCTTCAAACTTTGAATGAGTCCAGCTTTTTTCTTCCCCTTTTTGACTCCTGGCAACTCTGGCTTATCGTAGAAACGTTTGTCGGTCAAAACGTATTTATAGATCCATCGGTAAATACACATGGTAACGATACCGAATAAAACAACGGTACCCATAAGCCAATTAAGGGAAATCTGCCATGGATCTACATCAGGGCTTACTTTATCCGAAATATTTGAAAAATAATCTCCCAAGACACCCGAAAACAATAGGGAAAATTGGGCCATTAAACCAAAAAAAGCGTAGACGCGTTTGGCTTCAGAAACGCGTGTTACTTGATTTGCAAATTGCCAAAAGGATAAAGATAGTAGTGCGCTTCCCCATAATTCTGACAAAACGTAGAATACGCTGTAACTCCACACGCCAAGCAAAGCGAGTGGCCAATGTAAAATAGGTAACTGGACTTGCCAACTTGCAATCGTTGCTGCAGTTGGATGAAACCATCCACGATTGGGGTAAATGACAAACGCAAACAATCCAAAAAATAAAATAAAAGGTGAAAGAGTGGCGTAAAACAATTTTTCGTTACTTAAAATATTGCTCGCTTTGGCGTACAAAAGCATAAATATGATGGCGGAGGGTGTTACGCAAAACAACTTTAAGTAAGAGAGTGCTTCTGCACCCGTATTGGTAACAACCAGAGAATCTTTAATATTCCTTAAGCAGGTGTAATTGAATAATATGAAGAAAAAAATCATTCCCATGGGAATAACTTTTTTCAATTCATACCGATGAACGGGGAAAAATATGCGTCTTAATTTAGAAAATTCCGGTTCTCCGTTTGTCTCATTCATGATTTGTTAATGTCCTTAAATTGCAACAACTAAAATTAATTGATAAAGATTGTTTATTTACGGATAATCTCTTTTTTTGACAAGTAAATTATGAAAAATATGCGTCAGCGAGAAATTTTTTTACTTTATAGCTTGAACAGTAAGCCTAAAATGCGTAAACTAAATAAAAATTATTGCAATATGTCAAAAAAATTACAACATCCTCCTTTTTTAGAAAAATGTGCATGTGCATCAAAAGCTTGCGCCTGCACAGAATCTGCGCATATTCCCACCAAACCTAAACGTTCTCGTACGAGTGCTAAAAAAAATAAAGCACGTATTCAAGTAACTGCCAATATTGGTTGGGGAAATATCCTCTTCATTCGCGGCGAAGGCGCTTCTTTAAGTTGGGATAAAGGAATTGCCTTACAAAATTTAGACACCGATTACTGGTGCTGGGAATGCGACCTACGGCAACCGATAACATTTAAGCTACTCATTAACGATGTCCAATGGTGTGAGGGCGAAAATTATATACTCACTCCCAAGCAAACCGTTACAATTGCACCTACGTTTTCCTGAAGGAAAAGTTTTTAACAAACTTCTATCATTGTTTCATTAAAAATGTTGGAAGTTAAAGCAAAGCCGAGAAAGAAGATTCTAGTAGGCTTAATGGAAATGTATGTAAATCGTATGTTTCGGTAGTTTAATATGGTTTCTTCGAGTGGAATAGCTCAACTTTCTCTGTTGTTTTCCGATGCCGTGAGAGTATTTTTCCCCATATCTCAGACATGTAAACTCCAATGCAACTTCCTGAATATTGTGACAACACCTATCAAAAAATTAATGCCATCAAACGCAAATCCTCACCTTTAACTTGGGTGTTAACCGGGACGTCGATTTACAGTCGTGTCGATAAAAGAGTGGATTGTTGGGGAAGCGCATTTGTAGCTACTAAAAAAAACAATGCACCTGTCCTTCGTCCCTTTAGCTTAGTTAAAAACTGGCACCCGTACGCAGAATCGAACTGCGATTTGTAGGATGAGGACCTACCGTGCTGACCGTTACACTATACGGGCAAAAAAACATTTGCCAATTGCACATATTATTTTACCTTAAGTCAATAACGTAAGTACTGTAACAACAATTTTTCCCATACGAATAAGAAAAGTCTTGGCATGACTTTCCATGTTATGGGCTTGTAAAAGATCGTACAGATGTACAACGTATGGAATTTTCTCCGTAAGACATTGACCGACGTAAATAGCTATAAAAGTACAAAAAAATATATTGGTATTAAATAATATAAAACTTGCGACATTTATAAAATTATTTTATCATTTGCATCAGGCTTCTGTCGATTCAATTTCGACCACTTTGCAGATGCCTATTAAGGTATCGTCCTTAGCCAAATTAATTAAGCGCACGCCCATCGTGGTTCGACCGATGACACGAACATCTCGAACTGGGCTTCGAACTGCTTGTCCAGATTTCGTGAACAGCATCATTTCGTCTTTCTCGTCAACGGCGATGGCGCCTGCAACACCGTGCGTCTTAATGGCGATCACGCCAATGCCGCCTCTTTGTTGTAAGCGGTACTCTGAAAATTCAGAGCGTTTCCCTTGCCCTTTTATTCCGGCAATGAGCAGTGTACTGTGGTCATTTACAACAATTAAAGCTTTTACGAAGTCACCATCGCGTAAACGGATACCCCTTACACCGCGTGTGGCACGCCCTTGATCCCTGCAGTCCATTTCGCTAAATCGGATGGACATACCTTTGTAAGTGATTAAAATCAAATCGTCATTCCCATTCGTAATGTCTGCACCAATAATCAAATCGCCATCATCGATGTTCATACCAATGAGCCCGGATGCGCGACAATTCCGGTAGGCCGATAAAACCGTCTTTTTAACGATGCCTTTCTGGGTTGCCATCACCAAAGAATAGGCATCACTAAAATCCTTAATACACAGCATGGCGGCAATTTTTTCGCCTTTCTGCAACTCGAGAACGTTAATTAAAGCGCGTCCCTTGGCTATTCTGGAACCTTCTGGAATTTCGTACACTTTTTTGATGTACAAACGACCATTCTGCATCACGAATAAAATGTAATCGTGCGTACTCGCTGTAAAAGAATGTTCTATGAAATCGTCATCGTATTGCCCTGCGCCTACAACACCCTTACCACCACGTTTTTGAGAACGGTAAGAACTAATGTCGGTACGTTTGATGAAACCATTATGCGTTACCGTAATGATACATCCCACGTTGGCAATGACATCTTCCAATCTAAATTCAGATTCGGCAGGGGTAATACGCGTTTTACGTTCGTTCCCATACCGTTTTTTTAAGACCAGCAATTCATCCTTAATCACTTCCAACAATTTGGTATCGTTGGCCAAAATAGCACGTAATTCTTCCGCGATCTTCAATAATTCTAAATATTCGGCGTCAACGCGATCGCGTTCAAGTCCCGTTAATTGATATAACCGTAACTCTAAAATTGCATCCGCTTGCAGATCACTTAACTGAAATTGAGTAGTCAGAGCAATTTTGGCTTCATCTCGGGAAGCCGATGAACGAATCGTGCGTACAAAATCATCCAAATGATCCAAGGCAATTTTGTAACCTTCCAAAATATGTAAACGACTTTCGGCTTTCTCCAAACGAAAATGAGTCCTGCGCGTTACGACTTCGCGACGATGCTCAAGGAAGCATTCCAACATTTCCCTAATGTTCATCTGCTTTGGCCGTTGCCGATCCAGGGCCAGCAAAATTACACCAAAAGAAGATTCCAAAGGCGTCATTTTAAATAATTTATTTAGAACAACCCGAGAAACCTCACCTCGTTTTAACTCAATGACAACCCGTGTATTTTCGTCCGATTCATCGCGTATGTCGCTAATTTCAGTCAAACCCTTCTGTTGCACGAGTTCGGCAATTTTTGTTACCAAATTTGCACGATTTACGTTGTAGGGAATTTCTGTGATGATGATTTGTTCTCTTCCGGTCCCCAAATCTTCGCAGTGCGCTTCACCGCGTACGTGAATGATGCCACGCCCCGTTCTCAAATAATGGGAAACGCCTTCTAACCCAACCACCGTACCTCCCGTTGGGAAATCGGGGCCCTGAATCACTTTTAAAATATCTTCTATGCTCGCTTCTGGGCGATCAATTAAAATAAAAAGCGCATCCAGCAATTCTTTTAAATTATGCGGAGGAATATTGGTCGTCATACCCACCGCAATCCCCGTAGATCCATTCATCAATAAGCTGGGCAAAGCGGAAGGTAGTACAACGGGTTCCACCGTGCTTTCTTTATAATTGGCCGTAAAATCAACCGTGTCCTCATCAATGTCTTTGAGTAATTCCTCGGCAATATCCTTCAATCGACATTCGGTATAACGATAAGCGGCGGCAGAGTCTCCGTCAATGGAACCAAAATTCCCCTGTGGATCTACCAGAGGATAACGCATAACCCATCCTTGGGCCATTCTGACGAGCGCATCGTACACGGAACTATCCCCATGGGGGTGATAATTTTTCAGTACTTCTCCAACGATACCCGCACATTTATCGAAAGGACGATTATGCAAAAGGCCTTCCCGCAACATGGCATACAGAATGCGGCGATGTACCGGTTTCAAACCATCACGTACGTCGGGGAGTGCACGACTAACGATCACAGACATCGAATAATCGATGTAAGCCGACTTCATGATATCGTCGACGTTGGTATCTATTAAAAATTCTTTTTCTACGTGCATGGCTAAATATCTAAATTGGCTACATTTAAGGCATTGTCTTCAATAAAAGACCGACGAATGGGTACGTCATCTCCCATGAGCATGGTAAACGTTTGTTCCGCTTGCGCTACATCTTCCATGTTGACCTTGAGTAATCGGCGAGACTTAGGATCCATGGTTGTTTCAAATAACTGCTTGGCATTCATTTCACCCAAACCCTTGTATCGTTGAATATGTAACCCTTTACGTCCCAACTGACGGACGGCGTCAACTAATTCCAAAATGGAATGCAATGCCACCTCGCCTTCTTTTTCTCCATTTTCTCTTAAATAATAGCAAGGCTGTTCATCTGGTAAAAAGCGCAGGATGCGCAAATCAAGGTCTGACAATTCTTTTAAAATTTTACCGATTTGCGGGTACTCAAAAATTTCACTTACAACAATTCTTTGAACAAATTTTTGTCCATTGATTTCAATTTCACGTTTTGTCGCTTCACCGTAAATGTCGTCCACAATACCATTTTCAACGTAAAAACGAGCGCGTGCTTCATCGTTTGCCAAAAATTGAAAATCTTCTTGGTTTCCGTTACGTATGCGAGCCACGTACTTGGGAACCGTGCCATTGCCTAAGTTGCTTTGATCCAAATATAAATGCAGCGCGCAGCCACGCCGCATGACGGAAGCTCCCAACTGTTCCAGTCGAGAAAGTAGAGACAACAAACTCGTTAACACCGTTTCGGGAAATGCATACTGATCGCGTTCGCGCACAAGCGTGATGCCCTCCGAACCAAGTTCAAGGAGAATTTTATTAAGCTCAGCATCGTTATCAACGTATCTTTCACGCTTTCTACGTTTGATCTTGTACAATGGAGGTTGAGCGATGTAAACGTACCCATGTTCGATCAACCCGCGCATTTGCCTAAAAAAGAACGTTAGCAACAACGTACGAATGTGAGAACCATCCACATCGGCATCCGTCATAATGATAATTTTATGATAGCGTGCTTTCGCAATGTCGAAAGCGCCTTCTCCGCTCGCTCCAATTCCCGTGCCGCATGCGGTTACAATGGTACGTATTTCGTTGTTGGATAACACTTTATCCAATCGTGCTTTTTCTACGTTCAAAATTTTACCTTTAATGGGTAAAATGGCCTGATACCGTCTATCTCGCCCTTGTTTGGCCGAACCCCCTGCAGAATCCCCCTCAACGATAAATAATTCGCATAGTGCGGGTGTTTTTTCGGAACAATCAGACAACTTACCTGGCAATCCACCTCCCGTCAAAGCGCTTTTACGTACCGTTTCTCGCGCTTTACGTGCAGCTTCTCGCGCTCGAGCCGCATTTAAACACTTATCCAAAATAATTTTACCCAATCCAGCGGTCGTTTCGAACGCGTACTTCAGCGAATCGCCCACAATTTTCTGAACGATGCCGTCCACTTCACTGTTGGATAATTTTGTTTTCGTTTGCCCCTCGAAACGGGGTTCCGAAACTTTGACGGAAATGACGGCCGTTAGACCTTCGCGTACGTCTTCTCCCATAAGTGAAGGATCTTTATCTTTGATGAAACCATTTGCTTTTCCGTAGTTGTTAATGACGCGTGTCAGTGCCGTTTTAAACCCCGATAAATGCGTACCTCCCTCCACGTTGAAAATGGAATTTGCGTAAGCGTAAATTTGCTCCGTAAAAGAATCGCTGTACTGCATGGCAATTTCCACACAAACACGTCCTTCTTTACCGGCATCATCTACAACGGAATCTCCCGAAAAAAAGATAGGATCCGTATGCAGTACGGTTTTGCCACGATTTAAGTAGGCAACGTACTGTGAAATTCCTTTGCTAAATAAGAAAACTTCCGATTTTTCCACACGTTCATCCAACAATTCAATGCGGATGCCGGGATTCAAAAAAGCCAATTCTCGCAAACGTTTTGCCACAATCTCGTACTTAAATTCACGAATTTCTGTAAAAATTTCCGGATCTGGCAGGAAAGTGATTTTTGTGCCCGTACGTTTACTTTGAGCAACCACAGACATCGGTTCAACGACTTTCCCTTTTGAAAACGCCATTTTGTACACATTCCCGTCCCTACGGACTTCGACTTCGAATATTTCCGACACGGCGTTAACACACTTGGCGCCAACGCCGTGCAAGCCACCCGAAACTTGATAGGCACCCTTGCCAAACTTGCCACCCGCATGCAAATTGGTCATCACCAATTCCAAAGCTGGAATCTTGTAAATGGGATGTACATCAACCGGAATGCCACGGCCATTATCTTCAACAGAACATGCACCATTGAGGTGTATACAAACGTTAATCTCCGTACAATAACCCGCCAAAGATTCATCAATCGCATTATCAACGAGTTCAAAAATACAGTGATGCAACCCACGCTCATGCGTATCACCAATATACATGTCAGGACGCTTGCGAACGCCTTCTAGTCCTTCCAATTTCTGAATTTTAGAAGCGTCGTATTTTTCTTCCATGCCTGTTGAAACGCCTGCTGCATCTTCCAAGCCCAATTGACTCTCTTCGGTGACCATACAATATGAATATACTTGTATCACGTTTGGAAAATAATGCAAGAAAAACAAAGACAACGTCCGTAAAGACAAACGCACTACGAGGTAGGTTAATAAAATCTTTCGTTTGTTTTATCTAGCAGCATAAAGTTCTGTAGTAGTCATAGCCTACAATGATATTTCTATGTACTAACTTCAGAAGAGTGTTTTTGTAAACAAAAATTATTCCAAAGTCCGAAAATTAGATAAAAGTTATTTTATACGTAGTCCACATAAGGAACACGTATAGATGGAATGAATTAAGCTTTAGGTAATCAACAAAACAATCGTCCGGAATACATAGATCAGTGCACAAGTAAGAATGGTAACTATACCAAAAAGTCGCAAGGGTAATTAGTTTTTAAGGTAAATACACTCGCTGTACCTCGAAAAACACCATCTTTAACAGTATTGAGCCTGAAATTAATCACAAGATCCTACTTTTCAAAATAAGATTTGTTGCTTTTGCTCAATGTGTGAGAAAATACTAAAGCACTTTTTCTTTTTCACTCGTAAGAATAGATTTCTGTAAATTTTGCACCGGTGAGACGTACAAAGTATTATCTTCAAATTCCGTAACGTATCCTTCCCTAATGAGCCAAGATAGATTGGACTTAAATTCTCTCGCAGATCTTGGATCTACAGCGGCTTCCCAAGCACTATCCGTAACGTTAAAAAATACTTTGGGTAATTCAAAGATCGTAATTTTACCTTCGTATTTTTCAATCACCTCAATTAATTTGCTTACGCTTTCCGAAAATTGTGTCGTTGTATTGCGTATTTTCCGTTTTATAGCACAGACGTAAGAAATACCATTGCGCCCTTTCTTATAAATGTGAAATCCTGCATAATGCAGGCGACCTCTAAAAAAATTTGCCGTTTTAACAGGCAATTTTTTTTCGTCGTTTAAAAATTTTTCGATCATTTTTCTTAAGTCAAAATCAACAATTTTACCGACGTCAGAAACTGTAAGTTTTACCCGAAAAACTTTTTTTGTTAAGTTCAAATCGGAATTTTCAAGTAAATATTTTTTAGCAGCTTCCTTGGACATGAAACAAACTTCTGGATCTGCCAACAGTCGAAAACGTCGACCTTGAGTCATGCAGGTCAACCATGCTTCCACAACTTCTGCCGTACGTTCATTTTTTATCTGAGAAAGAAATGACTCGTACGCGCAACGCCCTTTCAAATTGCCTTCATAATGCTCTCTTAACAAATCGGCGTATAAGTGATAATTGGGAGGTCCCAGCAAGGCCCCCGTTATACCGCATCGATTGACCGATTGAAAGTTCCCTTTAGGTTTTTCCAACACTACACATTCTTCCTTAAAATACTGCGCCCAATTTTGGTGTACAACGTAATCCAAAGCTCCCTCCATTGAAAGAAAAGGAATCTTTTTTGACACCACATAAAATCCTTTAAAACTAGAACTCTGTCGGCCGTTAAGAACGATAAAAAACCTATCTTCCTTTTCGAGAAACAAGTGAATTAAGGGAAACAATTGGTAAGTTTTACAAGAACTTCGTAGCGTATTTATAAGGACTTTTAAGGCACTTTCTTCGGGACGCAAATTAATATCAATAACTTGTTCTAATGCTTTTACGGACGAACTTACACGGTTTGCTATTGCGGCTTGCTTCTCCTTAATAATAGAGGCTTTTTTTGTCTTTGTACCGTTAGTGGATGCAATAGTTTTGCGACTCTTTTCTGTCCACACAGGCCCTAATTGAAGTGCCTGGAATTGTTCAAGGATATTTTCTTCAGCGTTCAATACAAATAACTATTTGACTTTATTTACGAAGCATGCTTCTTTTAATGATGTCGACTACTTATGTAAAGAATAATTTTTTTACTTATGCAGAAGTTTTTTTTGCAGCATCAACAATGTCAACCTAATTTTAATTCAAAAGCATTTATATCTCCACGGGCCATCGTATCAGGCAATGTCCACCTAGAAGCTCTGTGCAGTGTATGGCCTAACGCTGTGTTACGTGGTGACTTAAATAAAATTACCGTAGCACAAGGGTCTAACATACAAGAAAATGTCGTTGTACACGTAAGTCTTGAGTACGATGTTGTGATTGGACAATACGTAACGGTGGGCCATGGAGCCATTGTTCACGGCTCTCATGTGGGCAATCATTGCTTAATCGGTATGCACGCCACGCTATTGGATGGAGCACGCATTGGCGATTATTGTATTATTGGCGCCCATACATTGGTTACACAACATCAGATCATTCCACCTTACTCTCTGGTTACAGGTATTCCTGGAAAAGTGGTACGCACTTTGACGAATCAAGATATGCGTTGCATCGAAGAGAGTGCACACGTGTACCTTGAGTTGATCAAAGCTCTGTGATGTTGTGAAGATGTTATACATTTTGGCGGGGCCAACCGCCTCAGGAAAATCGGATTATGCGCTTGCGTTCGCAATACAACATGCGTGTGAAATCTTGTCTTGCGATGCTTCTGCTTTTTACAAAAGAATGGATATTGGCACCGCAAAACCTTCGAAAGCGCAACAGGCATGCGTTCCCCATTGGGGCATTGATTTAGTTTATCCCAGCGAATACTTTTCGATAAAAAATTACTTTACTTACGCACAGCGCTGCGTTTCAGAAATTTTTTCACGTAACCACAATGTCCTCGTTGTTGGCGGATCGGGGTTTTATTTAAAAAGTTTTCTGACTCCAGTGGTAGATGAACACGAAGACAATCCGTCTGTCATGCGAGAAATCAACAGATGGGAAAAACAAATGGGAGTCGATTTTATTTTAAAAAAACTCAAAACACTCAACCCTTTAGGCCTTCCAAATTCTTTGGATATCTGCAATTTGAGAAAAGTGAAAAAAGCCCTCCTGCGTTGTTTAACAACAGGATTACCTTTGCATGCACTGCACAAAAACTTTGAACGGATGCAAACACCTTTTGCGCACATACCAAAATATACTACCTACATCATGTGGCCACTAGAATTGTTAAAGCTGCGCGTGCGAAAAAGAACAAAATGTATGCTTTTGGCTGGTCTTATTGAAGAAGTACGTTTCTTACTAGAAAACAATTATTTATTGGAGAATACACCCACCGCCTTGACCATTGGATATCGAGAAACGATACGATTTTTGACGCAAACAAGACAATCAAAACAAGATTTGTACACCCTTGAAGAGCAAATTGTTCACAATACTTGCCAATTGATCAAAAAGCAAAACACTTGGTTTCGTCATCAACTTCAATTTGATGCTTATTTGTATTATTAAACATCCATGCTTAACAATATCTGCTTGAATTTGTTTTTCAAGCGGCATGAAGCCTGTAGCTTTTTCTAGCATGGCGATTAAAATGCCGAATAGTCGATGGTCTTCAATCGTTCTTTGCGTTGACCTAGGGTAGGGATGCACGCTATCAAAGCTTGCGTGTACGGATGCTGTGGATGCATTACAATTTGTTCCGACAGCCCTTGTTCTACGATTTTTCCTCGAGACATGACAATTACGCGCTGTGCAAAGTGTCTCACAATACCGAAATTATGCGTGATCAAGACAATCGTTAATTTTTCGGTGCGTTGCAGGTGCTTTAACAATTCAATAATTTGCTTTTGAATAGTCGCATCCAAGGCTGTTGTAGGTTCGTCGGCAATAAGGACTCTAGGACGACACGCCAATGCCATGGCAATCATAGCACGCTGCTGCATCCCTCCGCTAAGCTCATGCGGGTAAGCCCCATAACAGTGTTGTCCATCCAGGCCTACTTTGCATAGGAGCTGAATGGCGTACGCTTTTACATCCTCAACGTCCGCCAAGTGCAATCTAATGGCTTCTGCAATTTGATAACCGATCGTGAATACGGGATTGAAAGAAGTAGAAGGTTCTTGAAAAACATAGGCAACCCCTGCCCCACGAATCTTACGCAACTGTTTTTCTGTCAATTTCAAAACATTGAGTTGCTCATAAGTAATTGTACCCATGATTGTACAATAGGGCGGAGGTGGTAAAAGTCGCATGATTGAAAGTGCCGTAACCGATTTTCCACTGCCACTTTCTCCGACGATGGCTAAAACCTCTTGGGGAAATATGTCGAACGAAATATCTTTGACAACATGCGTTCTAACTCCCTGTTGAAGGAAAGCAATATCCAAATCTTTGACAGCAATGAGTGGTTCCATTTTATTTTACGTGTGTAATTTAGGATCCATGCTATCGCGTAAAGCATCTCCAAGCAGATTGAAGGCAATAATTGTTAAGGAAATACCAATACCCGGGAGTAAAAGCCACCAAAGATTAAGCGTAAAAACTTTGAGATCTTCCTGCGAATATTTTAGCATTAATCCCCAAGAAGTACTAGGCTCCTGAATACCGATACCCAAGAAACTTAAAGCCGCTTCGTACAATATGTAACTGGGTATACATAGGGTAGCTGCAGTGAGTAAATAACTGGCTAAGTTGGGTATAAAATGCTTTAAAAAAATTTGCAATGTACTTTGCCCCATTGCTTGTGCAGCTTGTACAAAAGCGGCAGTTTTCAATCCAGCAACCATACCTCGAACAACGCGAGCAATTTTGGTCCATCCAATGCAAGCTAAGATGGTCACAATCATAAAATATGCCATTGATGAACTAAAATGCATCCCAATGGATGCACGTAAAGCCAATAGCAAGTACAAACTTGGAATGGCCATCAAAAACTCGACACACCGCATCGTGAGAAAATCGCACCAACCGCCTAAAAAACCTGCTATGCAACCTGCAAAACATCCTATCCAAAGTGTGATCAAAACACCCACAAGACCAATACTCAAAGAAATACGTCCTCCAAAGAGTAATCGAGAAAAAAAATCGCGCCCCAAATTATCTGTCCCGAGCAAAAAAAATGGATACCGTTCGTCGCCTCCAAACAATTTATGACTACAGGGAATACATCCCAAGACATGGTAAGTTTTGCACGGTACCCACCACTGTATAGGCACATAAGTTTGCGTTGGTGTGTATTGCACCGAAGGTAGTTTGGCTCTAACGTAGGTTCTATAATACAGGGCATTTTGAAACCATTTTAAAGTCATGGGTGGATGAAAAGAAAATTGTAAGTGCTGCTGACTAATATCGTAAGGCGCTAACAGTGGGGCTAACGAAGTTACTCCGTACAAAGTGGTCAGTATCAGCACCGATAACTTCCCCTGCCAGGTAGCTAAAAGCCTTCGGAATAAAGTTTTTAACATTGCAAAATTTTTTAGCGTTTATCCCCAAAAACGCAATTCATTTTTTATTGAGTTTATTAAGTATTGAAGGAGGTAGATAGGACAAAGAGAAAATAGAGAGAGGTATCGTTTAAGGAGAGCATGGAGTATCGATTGGAGGTGAAGGAAAGAGAGTTGGATGAGAAGTAGGAAAATGTGAAAAGCTAGGAGGCAATGAACAGAAGTTTTAAAACAGGTATTGATAAATAGGGAAAAGTTTTATGAATAACATACCGACATGCCAGCATTTTGAACTCAGTTAAGAGTTTGCTTTAGAAAATACTTCAAATAAACTTGATAAAGAGTAGATTATTGATAATTCTATATTGTATAATTTTAAATAAAAATAATATATGCAAAAAACAACGAGTACGTTTATAAAAGCGAGTCTTGTGACGGTAGGTGTAATGGGTGTGATCACCTTAAATGCCTGGTGGTGTAATTATTGTCAGATGGAACATGCAGGTAAAGTCTGTCCCGCAATGGGGGAGGTGAGGGATACGGATCCTACCACATTTCCGTTAGTAGGACGTACGCCCGACGGTACTTCCGTTCATGGTCCGATGGATGAAACTTATAGAACGCCCACAAACCGAATAGTCCAAGAAATCGCAGGTCAATGGGTATATTTGACTATTGTTCCTGGTATATTTATAGGAGAAGCGAATAAAGCTTTAGACAGCAATGGTGAGCCCATACAACAGGCAGGCCTCCTAGCTGATGATCGTATCATTTACAAGTCAGAGCAAGTGAAGGAACATTTGTTTCAGGAATATTTTGTAATTGATTACATCCCGGGTGAGTTGTATACTTCGCTTAGGTCTGTCAAGTTGCTTCATGACCGTTTTGTGTATAATGGGTACAAGTGTTATTGCACTGAAAATTACGAGGACAGTGCTTATTTCGACGGTAAGCAATGGGTTGATGAAGGTACGGGTAAAGTTTACAATGGGCCAGAGGAGATGCCTGAGAGGTATGCCCCTGATAATTTGCTAGATTGGTAAATTGCTTAACCTTTGGATCTAGTTTAAGTAAATCGCATAGAAGTCGAAGAGGTAATCTGAGGGCTTTGTGCGTTGAGTATGTTTATACATGTTTTAACCCTTGCACCTTTTCTGGTGAACCTCTACTTCCCGAGAAGGCAGGGGGTTCTTTTTTAGATTCCCGATAGCTTTTCTTGAAACATTACATGGATTTTCTCGAGATATTATTTTCATGCCAAGCTTTTAATTTTTAGGTCAACTGCCTATTCGACTTTGGTTAAGAGTGGATTCATGGATGTGCTTTACTTTTGAGTTGTTTTATCCCAAAAACCACAGGCTTCCTCTAAACTCCTACCTAATTTTCAATCAAGACTGTTCTTGAATGGTAAATGTGAAATGGATAGGACATACATTTTCAACACATTATTCAAAAAGAACAAAAACAGTATCCCTTCCACAATCCCGCAATTGAGAAAACATCATAAAATTTTCACTAAATAACGGCATATCTCTTTCTCGCTTTTTTCTAATAAAATACGTCTGTAAATTAATAAAATATCACGGTTTTTGGAAAATTGATTTTTCATTCTTCAATGGATGGTACAACCCTAAAAAAAATATGCTTACCGACGCGGACCACGTAGGGCGTTGCGTTTTCTAATTTTGCCATTGGATCCAAAATTTTCTGTCCATTGACCTCAACGCCCCCTTGCGCTATCAGACGCTTTAAATCTTTCTTACTTCCCTCATACATTTGAGTTGCCACAATGAGATCAATCAAATTGTTGTGTGCTAAAGCATTTTTTGAAAATTCGGGGATCTGATGAGGTATACCCTTTTGAGAGAAAACAGTTTCAAAATCATGTTTGACTTCGGTTATTTCCGCCTCGGTAAAAAATTGCTTTAGCAATTTCACAGCCAACGCTTTTTTCGCCACCATCGGATGTTCCGCTTTTAGCATGGCGATAGATTCTTCCGGTTCTAAGGCCAGTAATCGAAAGTACGTCCACATGGTTTCGTCGGGCAAGGACATAATTTTGCCAAACATACTTTTTGCAGATTCGTTCAATGCAATGTAATTGTTATAACTTTTGGACATCTTACGTATTCCATCTAACCCGACCAACAACGGCATACACATGACAGTCTGTTCACTCTGTCCATAAAGACGCTGGAATTGACGACCCAAACACATGTTGAACAATTGGTCTGTCCCTCCCAATTCAACATCCGCTTGCAACATAACCGAATCGTACGCCTGTAGTAACGGATATAAAAATTCAACGAGGACTATGGGAGTGTTGTGGGCGTAGCGGTTTGCAAAGTCGTCACGTTCCAACAGTTGAGCCACCGTCACCTGTCGAGCCAAATTTAGCAAATCTCCAAAATTCATTTTGCAGAACCATTCGCTGTTGTAACGCACTTCCGTTTTTTCTACATCCAATACTTTAAATGCTTGGTCCAGGTAAGTTTTTGCGTTTTGAGTAATCTGCTCCGGGGTTAACACAGGTCTTGTACACGAACGTCCACTGGGATCTCCAATGCGCGTTGTGTAATCTCCAATTAAGAAAATAACCTTGTGTCCCAAATTCTGGAATTGTTTCAACTTATTGAAGACGACCCAATGCCCAAACGTTAAATCAGGCCGTGTGGGATCCACACCCAATTTTATGCGTAACCCCTGACCTCGAGTGAGTTTTTCTTTAAGCATAGTTTCACCGACGCAGTGCTCCAAATTTTGAGATAACAAGACCCATTGCGATACTAAATCAACATTCATTTTTTCAAATTATGATTTTTACTGCGCATACACCATACGATAACCGTGCCACCAATGACAACATTTAATAATACACCCAAGGCGAATTCGTAGTCGCGGGCCTGGTAAATTCTTAAGCCCTGCTCATTCGTAACCCCTGACCAATGTTTGTCTAAAGAAAACGCAACCAATCCTTGCAGGCAAGCTAAACCTAGCATGTGAATCGTATCAACCCAGCCTACGATGAGTGCCGAAGTTTTTGGCGTTGACAACTGGGCTGTCAATGAAAAACAAAGAATGTCAGCACAAGCTACAATGCCAGCTACAAATAATGCGATTTGTAATAAGGAAGGAGGTATGGACGCTGAGCCGTAGATTAAGCATATAAAAATACCTACCAGGATAAGATAACACGTACGGATACCCTGCAAAATTCTTTTGCCTTCACTAAATATAGTGGGTAGCAAAAAACTGCCCACCATCAATCCTGCAGAAATGCTTTGATTGTAATGTACCGCTTGCAAGGGGGATAGATGGTATTTGGCACTTAAAAAAGCAGGCCCCCATAGACCCGATACCGTATTCACAACGGCGCACGTTCCAACGGTTAAAAGTGCGTACGAAAAAACCTTATGATTCAATAATACAGAACAAAAAGACGGCCAAAAACGAGTGTATCCCTTAGGGGCATTTGCAGACCGATTTTCGTTCACAGTTGTCAAAGAAAGTAACAGTATGATCCACAGCATACATCCTATCCACAACAGACTATCGATGGCTTGCTGCTAACTTAAGCCGGTAGCATCCAATTGCCGCAACCAATGACTACCCACCATGGTGGTCACCATACCTAAAACACAGGTAATCCCTATAAAAATGCCGCAAAGCCTATTGGAAAAAGAATCCGAAATTACCTTTACGACGCCCATAAATGCAGGTGCGGATCCTATCCCAATGAGAACGCGTCCCCATTGGGCAACCCATTGAACTTGCGTATGCGTGAACAAGTATTGGCTTACCAAGCATAGGCCTAAAGAAGCGATAATGATCCATCGCACGCCCATTTTATCCAACAGGATGCCCAACGGAATTTGTAAACAACTGTATATGCCAATGCAGTAGGTACTCAATGTTGAGAATTCGTTGGCAGAAAACTGGAACGTTGCCCTAATTTCATCCGTAAAAATACTTGGATAAATGCGTAACAAATATTGGTAAGCAAAAAATGCAGATAAGAGCAGCCAATTCCAATAAGCTTGTTTGCATGAATGTTGCATGATTAACATCAGTAGAAAAACTGCTGCAACTTCAACCTTAAAATAAGGGGTCTTAAGATCATGCTTACCAAGAGTGTTTGTATTTTTTTACGGCACGATAAAATTTTTCAAAAATTACAAACATTATACGACTTCTCTTGGGAATCTTCTTTAAGAGATAAAGTATTCTTGATGGGAACCAACAGAACAGGTTCCTTCGTTTTCAACCAAAGTTTATGCTCTTTAAAAATTTTAGCCGAAACATTCTCACAGGTCTCGCCAACGGTTGCAACGGGAAATTTTCTGCCTTTCTTACTTAAATTGAAAGCTTTTGCTACTTTTGTTAACTTTTCTCCCACCGATTGCATAGGTTCATCCTCTGGTATTTGTAAAATCCACCCTACGCATTCCTTTTCCGACAGAATACCCTCATTATCCGCCACCAATACAACAAATTGCCTCTTTATGGGCACCAACTTTTGTAATTCATTTTTCCCTTCCTCTTGGGCTGCCGATTGCAGTTCGCTAATGATTTCATCCAAGAGGTAATTATCCAGAGAAGCATTTAAGAGCACTCGTTTTACGAGATTAAGGTCCACTTTCGTCATAAATTAAATAGAAGATAGCCAAGCTTACAAGGTGTTGTAAATGCTTTTCATATACATTTTGCTTAAGTCTTGACACAGGATTGAAAACACGCAATAATGATAAACATGAAATGTGGCGTGCAAAAGATAGTTAAAATAAGTAGCATCATGGCTATAATTATAGGGGCAATTAGTTTGCATGCTTGGTGGTGCCAGGATTGCCAAGAGGAGCATGATGATCCATTTTGTCCCACAACACGCAAAGATAAAGACGGTTTTACGCCGAGCGATTATCCATATTTGGGAGCAATTGCAGATAACGCTTCTGTACATGATACACCTCATGGGCTTAGGGCTCAAGACGGTCGAACCGTTCAAGAGATTAAAGGGAATTATTTTTATGAGCTCCCAACAGATTTTGAGTTCTTCGTTTATTATGACGGACGTAATGCCTACAATGAAGATGGTGAGAAATATCCTACTGCTCCAGGATACACCGCTGACGGAAATCTAGTTTTCAAAGGGTCACCGCTATTTACTGTGTGTTTAAATAAGTACACACCAATCATTCAAACCCCAGATGGTCATTATTTGTATGAAGAACCTTGTTATCAAAGTGTAACAAATTCAAAAAATGTTTATTTTGATGGTGTTGAATATGTAGATCATGAAAATAATACTTACAGAGAAAAAGATCTTATCTTGAAAACTAAGCAATAGCAACTGACTTCAAGCTTCGCAGGAGCGGTATTCAAAAGAGTTTGCTTCATACAAAAGCAGCTCTTTTGATTCTTAATTACTTATCTCTGTTGCATTTTTGAGGTAAGGCACGCTCTTCAATTTCCGATTGCAATAGCTGCAGCACACTTTCCAAAGTATGCGTCCCTGCATGCTTTGGTTGGCACCGGGAACGTACGGTAACCGAACTTGCTTCTTTCTCCTTTTCTCCGATGATGAAGACGTAGGGCACTTTTTCCATTTCCGCTTTTCTAATCTTTGCTCCCAGTGTTTCAGCCTTATCATCTATGGAGCAGCGAATGTTAAGTTTTTTCAATCGAGCGTGGACCTCGTCGGCGTAGGGGATCAGACCATCGTTGATGGGCAAAATACGTACCTGTTCGGGGGAAAGCCACAGGGGAAAATCACCGGCAAAATGTTCGATGAGTAGGCCGCAAAACCGTTCCATTGATCCAAAAGGGGCTCTATGAATCATAATGGGAACGTGTGCTTGATTATCTTTGCCGACATAGGCAATTTTGAATCTCTGAGGCAAGTTGTAATCAATCTGAATGGTCCCCAATTGCCATTCACGCCCAATGACGTCGCGTACAATAAAATCTAACTTGGGGCCATAGAAAGCCGCTTCTCCAATGGCTTCGGTGGCCGGTTTAGCTAATTGTTGCGCTGCTTCTCTTAAACCCGCTTCTGCTTTTTCCCACAAGAGATCATCCCCGATGTACTTATCTGAATTTGGATCACGCAACGAGATACGTACGCGATAATCGCCCATACCAAGCGTGTTAAAGATAATATTAATCAACTTTAAACATCCGGCAAGTTCATCTGCCAATTGCTCTTCCGTGCAAAAAATGTGCGCATCATCCTGAGTAAACCCGCGAACACGCGTTAGCCCTCCCAATTCTCCCGATTGTTCCCAACGATAGACCGTTCCAAACTCGGCCATACGTACGGGCAAATCACGGTAAGAATGTGGTTGAGACGCAAATAAACGCACGTGCATGGGGCAATTCATGGGTTTTAATAGAAAACCCTCTATATTTTCCCTATTATCCAATTGTTGTTTAAACGTTTCGTAAGACTGCGTCTCGCTCAGTAAGTGATTCCAATCGTCCCTATTCCAAATGGGGGCAAATTGCGAGTCTTTATAGTAGGGATAGTGACCGGAAGTTTTGAATAGATCCAATTTGCCTATGTGGGGCGTTATGACTTGAACGTATCCCTGATGATCCAACTCTTCCGTTAGAAATGCCTGCAACGTTTGCCGAAGGAGCGTTCCCTTGGGGGTCCACAAAATGAGTCCTTGCCCTACCAGATCATCGATGTAAAAAAGGTTAAGTTGAATGCCCAACTTTCTGTGATCGTGTTTTTTGGCCAATTCTAATTGATTAAGGTAGCTACGAAGCGCTTCTTCCGATTCAAAAGCGGTTCCGTAAATCCGTTGTAACTGTTTATTTTTTTCATCGCCACGATAATAGCAGCCTGCAACATTTAACAACTTTATGGCTTTAATGCAGCTTGTGGACGCAACGTGAGGCCCACGACACAGATCCAGAAAATTTCCATTACGGTACAGAGAAACGATTTCATCTTTTGGAATATCGGCCAACCGTTCCAATTTGTAAGGCTGTGCTAACCGTCGAAATTGTTCTTCAGCCTCTTCACGAGAGACTTCAATGCGCTCAAAAGGTTCGTCTGCCGCAACAATGCGTTTCATCTCCGTTTCGATTGCTTCCAAGTCACTGACCGTCAACGTGTGCGTTAAGTCAAAGTCGTAATAAAACCCGTTATCGATGGAGGGGCCAATGTCATACTTTACCGTTGGAAACAATCGTACGACGGCAGCGGCAAGCACATGAGCCGCCGAGTGTCGCAATTGTTGTAAATAGTCCGACTTTTCCGTTGACTTCATGCCAATTAACGTAGGGAAGAATTAGACAACCTTCAAGGTGTTTTTTATGAAAACAATGATTCGCACTTGCAGTTCTATTGGACAAATTTTCAAGGTAAATGTTGATAGAAAGAAAGGGATATTTTTACTCTAAACTAAAGTGTGGTAACATATACCATAAACAAAACTAGAGGCATTTGGGAAAAACGTCTTAGATATATTTGCTTGAAAACATCCGGATCCAATACTTATACATCGCATCGAAATCATGTTTTGCTAAAAATTAACTTGACTTTATCAATGAATTATACTGTCATTCTACAGCAATATCGTGAACAATATGAGAGTTGTTAGCTTACTGAAGATTGGGTTGCAAAAGTGCCATGGGGTGTTTCCTCTCATGTTATTGTCTTTTCATTATCTGCGAACTAGCATGGCATTCGTAAGTGCTGAATCGCAGCTTGTTTTTGTTTGTTAATTTCCCCCAAAAATACCCGCGAAAGTTCAGCGTGCGGATGCTTTTAGTCTAGCCGCCACTAATCTCCAACAACAACGCTAACTCGTATTTTTTCAAACGGATAAAAATGAAAAAGTTTATTATGCCCATTATTTTTTTATTTACGTTGGTTTTACCAGCCTTGTATGGCCACTTATTACCCGATGTCATAATATCTTTTTTTTACGCCCTCAGTCTTACCATCAAAGAGTGCATCATTTTTGTTTTACCGTTAGTTATTTTTGCTTTGCTTTACACATCTCTTGGACGAATCGGTGTAGGTTCATTAAGATTTTTAATTTTTATTGCTCCACTGATATGCTTTTCAAATTTTATAAACACGCTTCTATCCTATTTGCTCAGCAATTACTGCATAAAAATTGGCATACTATCCGTTATTCCTTCTGTTCAACAGGGCAATTCTAGCGTTATACCTCTTTTCTCATTTTCATTACCCCCCATTATTTCCAATGATCTGGCTTTGCTAGCGGGAGTTTTGGGAGGTATCGTATCCAGTTTAATGAAATCTAATAAGCTGCATGCACGGGTATCGATAATCACCGAAAAATTCATGAAATGTTTTTTCAAGCTTTTAATTCCGCTTATGCCCTTGTTTATATTCGGAACGGCGCTGAAACTTAACCACGACGAAATGATATTGCTCATTTTATCCAAGTACCTTGTAGTCATGGAGATTTTTGTGTTTTCTGCTTATGGCTACGTGCTGTTGCAATTATTCGTCTTATCCGGTTTTCATTTTGGCCAATGGATCGATTATCTAAAAAACTTGCTGCCGGCCGTTGTCACCGGATTTGGTTCTATGTCGAGCGCAGCTGCTCTTCCACTCTCGATTAAGGCAGCAGAAGCAAATTTGAAAAATAAGGATAACGCGGCCATCATTGTTCCACTTTCGGTTAACGTACATCTGGTAGGCGATTGTTTCTTTATTCCTTTCGTAGCGATGGCGATGCTGACTTCTTTGGGTCAAGAGCTCCCAACTATTTCAACGTATCTTATATTTGCTATTCACTTCGTTATAGCCAAATTTGCGGTTGCGGCCATCCCTGGAGGAGGCATTTTGGTCATGCTGCCGATTCTGCAAAATTACCTTGGTTTTAACGCGGATATGCTTGGCTTAATTACGGCTTTGTACATTCTGTTTGATCCTTTTATCACCGCCTGTAATATTGTAGGCAATGGTTCCTTGGCAATTATTTTTGATAAAATTACAAAAACAGGAAACTCTGCACAAAAAAGAAATTAAGGCCCTGCGTTTCAATTTTAAAATGAAGCGTAGGATGTAAACGTATCAAAGGTCTTGGAGGATATTTTGCAATTGAGCGCTTTAGGGAGACGTTTAATTTACCTTCAATTTGCGTGACACATAGCAATACCCTCGATACCAAAGTCTACACACCAATGATGTCTAAAAATGAATAGCTTGTTGCGCATTCGCCACATCGGATTCCGAATTCAGAAACCGTATAACGCATTCCTGCTTTTTTATAAAACCCAAATGTTCCCGAATTAATTTTTCTCTGAAACTAGCCTGTGTTTCTACTTTGTGTACAAAATGCTGTTTTTGGGATAAATGCAAACGAGATGCCTCCAGGCACTGCACTAAAAGTGAGTTTTTATCGTGCAACGAACGGTATAAATGATAGGATTTAAAAAATTGCTTTCCCCAGATATTTAAAAAAATTAACGCAATCACCAGTGCACAAACAGGCCATTTGTGGCGACACAGGTATCGGTACAGCGTGATATAGATTGTATAAATTTTCACTAAAGACCTATATTTTCATTGCCAAAACGAAAAGTCAAAATTAAAGTAGATAAAGGAAGATTTCGTTATGTATCAGCAATTTTTCGGTTTTAGTGAACATCCATTTAACATAACGCCGGATCCAAAATTTCTTTACTTAAGTCCAGCACATAAGGAAGCACTATCGCACTTGCGCTACGGCATCGAGCAAAGGAAAGGTTTCTTGGTCATTACGGGCGAAGTGGGTTGTGGAAAAACGCTGCTATGCAGAACTCTATTACAATCTTTGGATAACTCTATTTTCGAAAGCGCATGGCTGTATTCGTGTCAAATGTCAACCGAACAACTCATCCGCAGTATGCTTAAAGAATTAGAGATGCCGGTAACAAAACTGCCGGAACATGATCACTTGGACGCCTTAAATGACTTTTTGCTTTCAAAAATTAAGAAGGGCAAAGAGGTTTTACTCATCATTGACGAAGCACAAAATTTGTCTTACGAGTTACTTGAATCTATTCGACTTTTATCCAACTTAGAAACCGAACAACGAAAATTATTGCAGATTTTATTGTTAGGGCAACCCGAATTCAAATTTAAACTCAATCAATCTCAATTACGTCAATTAAAACAACGCATCTTAGTCTATTACGAACTTACAACGCTTTCGCTGGAAGAAACAAAAAATTACATCAATCACCGATTGAGTCTTGTATCCAAACAGGCAGGTTTCCCAAAATTTACCTACGGCGCTTTTAAACGCATCTACAAATACACGCGAGGCATTCCAAGGGTGATCAATCATCTGTGCGACAAAGCGCTCATATCCGCGTACGCACGTCTAGCCAACAAAATTGAAAAAAAAGACATCCGTAATGCCATTGAAGACATAGAGCGTTTGTCCACATAATTCTATGAGTAGGTTATTTAAGAATTTACAGGATGCACAATACGAACAATTCTTATTCGATAGACATCATCCTTACGTTTATCGAACAATACCTCTTAAATATTCGTCTCGAAAACGCCTTGGTATCTTCTTTTGTTTTATCCTGTTCATGGTATGCATCGTCTTAAGTGGCTATTTCCTATGCAATCATTACTTTCCAAAACCAGCTACAAACATAAAAGACTCCAAACGCACAATTTCTATTACCACACGACCCATCGAATTAAACTCTACGCACTCACAAATTCAACCACTACCTGCAACAACTCCCGACGTTTCTCGCAAAGTACGCACCAAGAGCCATACAAATAACCTCTCAATTCCAAATCCTCGTAGATTTTCGAGAGTCATTGAAATAGCCCAATCGCCTCTAGCGATTCCATCGTCTAAAAACCTGTTTACCAAAACTGTAGGAACATCGCCTCATCCAATAGAAATTCTTAAAGACCCATCTCCATGGAATTTGTATAAAACAGAGCAAATAAAAACAAAGCTTTTGAAGTTCTTCACCCATTGTCAATCAGTACAACCCCTTGTGACCCAAAGATTATCAACCACATTGCATGCATTAAAAACTTTCACACGGTATGTGGCCTATCGGAATTCACTAGAAAAATTTTACCGCCAAGGTTCTTGGATTTCATTGAATGCGTATCCAATGGAAACGTTAACATCCATGTGGCATAGCTTTTTAAATTATACGGAATCTATATTTGAAGGGACATCAAAAATTATCGTATTAGCCCAACAACAACTCCTTAATGGATATCTCAACACGCATTTACATTCGGTCCAAGGTGTCCAATCCGATGTAGGTGTTGCTCCGAGTCCCACTTCTATCCTGCCTCTAGTAAAAACGAATCCACATGCCAAAGAGAAAATGGGCAGCAAAGATCATCTGGATTCCATTTATGCGTTGTTACACCAGATTAAAATTTATAGTGTACGTATTGATGGGGATGCATCCAAAGTTAACCTCAATGGACACGTATATTACCCGCACACTTTTGTCTCACAGTCACCCAAGCTAAAATTTGTGGGAATCCAACAAAACGAACTTATCTTCTGCGATGAATACAATCAAGAATTCCGTAAAAAAATCTCAAACAACTAAAAAAGCCTCTAAAGTTTTTGTCGGCCCAGAAGTTTTACCGCAATTGGAATCGATGGATACTCTCCATGATTCCAATGCGACATCTTTTGTGGAAGCACGCAGTATGCTCAATCGAAAAAATGTTTCATGGATGTTTTTAGGCATGTTTTCAATGACATGTCTTGGCCTGACTTTTTTCTACCTCCGTGAAAAGCGTAATTTGGGTATCTCGAACAACCCATATGTCGCGAACGCTTCCGATTATCAAATATTCCTATCGGATACCGCATCCAATGAAATTCTAGAGACCATATTTGAAGATCGTGAAGTCGGTGCTTATGTGGCAACCGAATCTTCCAATGTACAAAATACGCCTGGAGAAATACTCAATCCACCCACTGAAAAAGTAATCGCAGCTGAAAAAACGATTGCAGTCAACGAAGAACACGAACATGCATTGCCTACGGATTCATCCGAAAAACAATCTCAAGAACCCAAACTCAACCTCAATAATCTTCCTCTGGATTCAAATAACCTGTTTGCTCATTTAAATGAAGAATGGATACGAGACGGCTTTGATACTCAGGAAGAGAATTTTGTGGAATCGCAAACGGGACAAGAATTCTCGAAGCGCATGGATGCGTTATTTAAAAATCAAGAAAAGGAGACTCCCCATATTCGTATGGGTAACAACGTTTCCATACGTGATTGGCTCTACCAACAACACATTCAAGGGATTGCCTACAAAGGTTTTGACAGCTGTCTGATCATTAATTCAAAAGTTTTTCACATAGGCGATGTTGTCAATGCACACCTAAATGTTATTTGGAGCGATATAGATCCCGTGGAAAAAAAATTATATTTCGAAGATGCCCTGGGCAATGCCTACGTATCCAACTATTAACGTTCGGTGTATCGCAGCTCAACAACAGACTTTTAAGGCCTTCAAATGTAAACGCTACCTACCCAGTATGATCTGACAACTCGGTCACCCTTGTCTAAAACGGATTCATGTTGCCGAGTATCACTTTTCGGAAACACCTTAAAACCTACTCTCTACTATTATACCCGCACCATTCACTTTAGTTAGCTCTATTGAGTCATTAGATTTTGCTTTCGTCTGACTTTTAATAAACGCGAACGACGTCTAATCTTTCGTTGTAATTTTTCAACTAAGGCATCGACCGCTTTGTACAAATTTTCTGAATGAACGGCAACCACGAGATCGGGTCCTTGGATTTGAATATGCCCTTTGGCCATAAATTCTCCCTGATCTTTTTTACTTGTATCCTGAACCAATTCAACACGCACACGAACGATGGAGGGCTCGTGTTTAAATAATTTAGAAACCTTTTCGGTAACAATATTTTTCATTGCATCTGTGAGCGTCAAATGCACTCCCGTAATGATAATGGCTGACTCATTCATAAGGGAAAATTTTACATTTCGTGCGGTAACAAGCAATGTTTTATTAGGGTAATTTTACAGCGTTCCTTGACCAATATGCCGAGATGTATTACCAAAATTACGTTGACATGTGCAAACTATCTCGATGCCCCTCGACGAGGTGAATTGAGCTGCAGTCATCAATTTTTTGTAACAATCATGTGCGTTTTACATCTCCCGGAATCGTGCATAAGATGTTGACTATTCAATTTATGATGAAAAAATATGTCTACATTTTTATGATGTTTAGAGATTGATTTAAGAAAATGTATCTGATTAGTTGACTCAATGGTTGTTCGATGTTCGCAGTATGATTTCCAAGCCATAGAACATTATTGGCAAGATTTCTGGTTGAAACAAAAGACTTTCAAAGCGCAAGAGGGTGGAAGAGCTCCCAAGTATTACGTTTTAGATATGTTCCCTTATCCTTCAGGGACAGGTTTGCATATTGGACATCCGGAAGGCTATACGGCTTCAGATATTCTTGGAAGATATAAAAAGGCAAAGGGATTTAACGTACTCCATCCGATGGGATGGGATGCTTTTGGATTACCTGCAGAGCAGCACGCAATTACGACGGGTATACACCCTGCCATGAATACGGAGAAAAATATCGAAAATTTTCGAAGTCAGATACAAAGGTTGGGATTTGCCATCGACTGGGATCGTGAAATTAGCACCACATGGCCCAGTTATTATCGTTGGACGCAGTGGATTTTTTTACAACTATTTAAGCATGGGTTAGCCTATGTGGATGAAAAACCCGTCTGGTGGTGTCCTATGCTGGAAACTGTATTGGCCAACGAAGAGGTGATAGGAGGCAAGTCGGAACGCGGCAATTTCCCTGTAGAGCGCCGACAATTACGTCAATGGGTACTACGCATTACACGTTACGGCGATAAACTTTTGGATGGACTCAAAGATTTGGATTGGCCAGAAGCGACAAAGCGACAGCAAAGCTTATGGATTGGGCGTTCCGAAGGTGCCCTCATCGAATTTCCTATAGAAGGAAGCGACCGCAGTGTGGCAGTATTTACAACGCGGCCTGATACGATTTGCGGTGTTTCATTTATTGCTTTGGCACCGGAACATCCGGATGTGGACTTTTTAACCACCGACGATCGCCGAGCCGAAATTCAAGCTTACCGTACGTCGGTAACTTCCAAAAGCGATTTGGAGCGTACCGACCTGTCAGAAGGTAAATCGGGTATCTTTACGGGTAGATACGTTTTGAATCCGTTAACGGGTACGCGCATTCCCGTTTGGATCGCGGACTACGTACTGCCTTATCACGGGACCGGGTCCATCATGGGTGTACCGGCCCACGACGAAAGAGATTTCGAATTCGCACAGACGTATCTTTTGGAGATCAAACCCGTATTACGTTTGGGAAAAGGGATGGAAGCGTTACCTTTTTGCGATGAAGGTACGCTGATTCATTCGGGTGACTTTAGTGGTTTGACTTCGCAGGAAGCCCAGAACAAAATTTTAGAACATCTGGAAAAAATCGGTCGGGGCAAAAAGACCGTACAGTATAAGCTGCATGATTGGTTATTCTCCAGGCAGCGTTATTGGGGTGAACCTTTCCCCATTGTATGGGTCAAGCAGGTGGATTATCATCGCATCGTTGGTTGTAAAAATAGTCCGTTTAAGGAATTTTTACCTCAAGAACCGGTCAGTTATCAGGAGCGAGAAGAAACATGGTGCGCGTTACCTCTAACGACTGCCCATTTGCCAGTGCAATTGCCCGATGTATCTTCTTTTAAACCCACCAGAGAAGCTCCAATACCTTTACAAAATGCGCATAGATCTTGGTTAAACGTGAAGATGAACGTTCAAACGGGTGAAGTAGCCTCTGCCGACGGTCAATTGGATGATGCATGGATTGAAGGTACAAGAGAAATCAACACGATGCCCCAGTGGGCGGGATCCTGTTGGTATCATCTACGCTATTTATCACCGCATGAGGAAAATACTCTTGTCAATAAGCAAGCAGAATCTTATTGGGGGGTACCTGATTTTTACATAGGTGGAGCCGAACACGCGGTGCTGCATTTACTGTACGCACGTTTTTGGCATCGATTTTTATTTGATACAGGGGTTTTGAATACAAAAGAGCCCTTTCCAAAATTGTTTCATCCGGGTGTTATTCTTGGAACGGACGGTAATAAGATGTCTAAAAGCAGAAGAAATGTCGTAAACCCAGATACCATTGTTGCCCAATACGGTGCGGATACCTTACGTCTATACGAAATGTTTTTAGGGCCCCTGGAAACTTCGAAACCGTGGAGCGTACAAAACATTGAAGGGGTACACCGATTCCTGAAAAAAATTTGGCGCATATACGTGGATACGGAAGGTCAGATTTCCAAGAAAATTTGTGATCAAGAAGACTCCAAGGAAATACAGTGTTTGCTGGATGAAACCATTGAAAAAACGAGCGAAGACATCGAGCATTTGCACTTTAATACGGCTATTTCGCAACTCATGATCTTTATCAATGGTGTGCAAAAGGCAGCATTTATTTCTCGGCAGACGGCCCAAAAATTTTTGCAATTACTGGCACCTTTTGCACCGCATATAGCCGAGGAACTTTGGGTACGCTTGGGGGAAGGTAAAAGTATTTCGGAAGCTCAATGGCCATCTTTATCGGAAAATAAATGGGTTCAATCGCAAATAAAAATGGTTGTGCAGGTAAATGGCAAAGTGCGCGATGAAATTTTGGTTAATGCAGACGATACCCAAAATCAAATAATCCAAATGGCAAAAAGAGCACCGAAAGTCCTTCCTTATTTGGAGCGAGGAACTTGCGTCAGAGAAATTTACGTGCCTCATAAATTAATAAACCTAGTTGTACGTTGAATGCGTTTATCGAAATTTTTACCTGAAGATTTTGACCCAACCGGTAAAGTAGTTTTATTAGTCGGGAAAGGGGATTATCCAAAACTTGTTTGGCATCGTTTCCTTAATCATCGTTTAAACGCTTGTATTATTGCGTTCGAAGGAGATGCAGAGAGCTGGATAAATGAAATTCCGGAACCTCAAAAGATATCGCTCAATGTAGGCCAGATCGGTAAATTGCTAAAAATACTTAAACAGGTAGGGGCACGTTATGTTTTTTTGGCGGGACAGATTAATCCAAGTAAACTATTTCATGGATTAAAACTGGATTTGATGGCTGTTTGGTTGTTGGCCAGACTGAAAGAAAAAAATGCATCCACTATTTTTGGGAGCATTGTACATGAAATTGAAAAATTAGGTATTACCGTATTGGATGCAAGAAGTTTTCTCGATGACCAATTAATTGACAAAGGAATCGTATTGGGTGATAGGGCCGTTGAAATTTCGGAGCACGATTTACAACAGGGTATCTTCGTGGCAAAAACTTTGTCTTCCCTAGATGTTGGTCAGGGGCTGATTATATGCCAAGGAACCATTGTTGCGGTGGAAGCTTTTGAAGGTACGGACGCCATGTTGGAACGTGCGGGTACACTTTGTCAAAAACCCATGGGGTTCATTAAATTGGCAAAAAATAAGCAAGATTTTCGCTTTGATGTCCCTGTATTCGGATTGAGAACTTTAGAAAAAATGAAGCAGGCAGGTATTGTTTGGGCAGCCTTAGAAGGTGAGAAAACGCTCATTTTAAGCCAAACGCAAGCATCGGAAAAAGCAAAGTCTTTGGGAATAAAATTAATAGGATTTTAAATGAAGTACACGATTATTCGGACAGCTTATTGGTCTACGATTCGAAAATTAAGTGAAAATTTCGATGCACAAACTTTATTTGTTTGGGATGTGGACGGAACTTTGATATATTCAAACGATGTTGTTTTTTATCCGCAATATTTAAAATTAGACGCGCATGATTTTTGTGTGGAATGCTTGGGATCCACAAAGAAAGATGGCGTCCAGGATAGACAATGGGTGCAAAATCGCTGGTATCACGTGTGGCGTTCCTTGCCGTTTACTTTGATGGATCCAAGCGTATCCGAGACGATTCGAGATTTGCAGGCTCGCAATATTTGTAACATGGCTCTAACCTTTCTAATTGTATGTAGCCTGGAAGGTAAAGATTTTGTTCAATGGCGCATAGATCAATTAAAAAAGTTAGGTATTGATTTTAGTTCGGCTTTTGGAGGTTATGCAGAAGTCCAGCTTGAAGAGATTTTGCAGGAAGACGAATTAGAAGTGTCTAAAGAAAAATGGATATACGCGCCTGCTTATAAAAATGGTGTTCTACTGACGCATAATTTTAGTAAAGGTCGATGTCTAGGCGTCCTGCTTAAACGTTTGAATCGCGTACCCGAAAGAATTTTTTTTGTGGATGATCTGGAAGAAAATGTATCGTCGGTAGGACAGCTGTGCAAAGAGTTGGGCATAGATTTCGTGGGTATTCATTACACTGGGTTTGAAAATTTACCTCGTGCGGATACTTGGTCAAAAAAAGTCGTCAGAGACAAATGGGAAGCGTTTTCTAGAACCGGTAAATGGCCCCTACCAACAAATATTGAAGGTGTCGTTGTCGAGTAAATATATAAAGTGCGTATGCGTTAAAAATAAAAATATGCCCCAAAGCATAAAGGTATTTTAGTGAATGTAGCAACGTTGCACGAATACGTACCTACGCATGTGAACACAAGGATCTTAAAACGGATTGAATGTGTTCCTGCACGTTTTGAACGTCTTGCGTATTCGTATTCTTTAAAATGTAAGCTAGGGAGGCATTGTTGGTACCATCTACATTGTCTGTGATGTAAAGGTGTGCATTTTCAACTCTTTTGTACTCGGACAAAAATTGACGTGCCTTCAGTAAAAAGTCGCTAGATTGGTCGACCGACATGGAGACATTGAGTCGAAAAGTCTGCTGAACATGTAAATTTGAGAAATCGGACCAATTGTCAATCCATTCGTTAACGAGTACATTATTCGGGATAGAAATACAAGTATCGTCTTTCGTTATCAGGCGTGTGGAACGTAGTCCAATACTTTGAACCTGTCCTGAGACTTTAGCGCCGACGACAATCCAATCGCCCACTTTAAAGGGTTGGTCAAATAAAATGGAAATGGTTCCCCAAAGGTTAGCAAACGTATCTCGCGAAGCGAGAGCAATGGCGGCTCCACCTATACCTAAGGTGGTTAAAAGTCCTCCCAAGGCGTAGCCTAAGTTGTTGGCCGTTACGATGATGCCAATGATCACGCACCCCATCCACAACAATTTTTGTGCCGTTACGAAAAAATTTTCCCAAATTGAGAGATTTTTCGAAGAAAACTGCTTTAAAAACAGCAATATGCTTAACCCGCCGCATTCCCCTAGAAATAAAAAGAAACAAAAACTTGAGCTACCACGCAATAGTTTTGAAAAACAATTCAGGCCTGCGCATTCACTCCATTGCAGTAAAGAAAAAAATAACCACAGTAAAAAGCATCTGGATTTTATAAAATATATGCGTTCTAAACGATCATTGGACGGAATGATTTGAAAAAAATTAATTTTCTCTAAGCGCCTAAAAATATAAGTAATTAGGCAAAAGCCTACGAGAAAAATGAATGCCCATGCAATCAGACTTTGTTGCATTTGCCATCCATGTAACGCTGAATTGAAGTAGTCCTGTACAAATTGCCACGTTTGCATAAGTTAAAATAAAGGTTTTAGGCTTATTTTTTGCAACGTTTATCTGCGTTTTTATGGTTACGCAAAAACATTGAGTGGCACGGCAGGCTATGGAACATTTATTGGACATTTTAACTAAGGTGCCCATGGAATGAAATAGTGAGGCGAATTACAAGGGTGTAATTCGCCTCATTGTGTTTTAACTACTCTTCAATGTCTTCATCATCGCTTTCATAAGCGTTGGGTCCTGACAAAAATAAGGCTTCAAAATTAAAATCTTCGTCAAGTGTTATCCTATCAAAACCAGCGGGTACGGATGTAAAGACCTGACTTGGATCGACATAGGTACGCATACCTAGACTTAAATCCCTATGGTTTGCACCTCTTTCTAAACAGTTATCCAGCGAACATTCGGGTAACCGTGGATCAAAAGAGTAGGAATGATTGTCCGCATCGTCGATGGCTTCTTCTGGACATTCGGTAGGATTCACCTGAGATGCATTTAGACTGCCGTAGTGATTGATGGCAATGAAATTCACAAGCCCTCCCATGGCATGACTTCCTCGCAAGAAGTGATACGTTGCAATCCCTTTATAGCAGAAACTGAGAAACGCGCCGTGTTGATAAGTGAGCATGGCTTCGTGGTAGCCTTTGAAGCAATAGCGAGATATGGTTTCAAAGTTGCGTAGATTATCCACTTGGTTGTTAAATGCAAAACCCTTTTGTAAGAGATTTGCAAGGTCATCAATGGCCAGATGTCCGACAGGTGTATACCCAGCTTGTATCCCTACGGTTACACGTAAGATGGCATTGTAAAGCCAGCGATCATAGTGTTTACCAAGGCAAAGATAAGTCACAATATCGAGAATACTAGAATGTCGAATGACGTTGTCGCGACCTACCACGTCATTGAACAACCGCTTGGTGCTGCTGCTGCCCACAGAATTGGGTCCAGATAGTGCGTAAACAAAGAATCTAGGAGTTTCAATGTTGTTGAAGGCCTCACCAAAGATTTGTGGACCAAATGTATGGACTATATCGAGAGCTGCGGGTAAGCAGATACCTGCTCCTTGACTGTGCCCTGTGATAATAAAGCGGATGTCTTGTCGTTGTTCAATGGGAATCAGACGAATACAGTCATTGATGTCTCCGAAAATACTTTGCCGAGCCGCCAAGTACTTTTCCAAAAATCCTCTGTGGAAAGTTGCATTGAGACCTAAAGTTTCTGGATAATCCATCTTGATCGCAGAGAAATTGGTTAACCAACTGGGGCCCAATATACCGTGGAGAGGTTGAAAGTTGCGCGACTGAGACCCTCGAAAAACGATCGCTATTACGGGAGGTACATCATCGGTTGCTTGTCGAACGGCAACAAATCCTGGATAGTCCACTTCAACACCGTGAGCGTGTGGGAAAAACCCTATGATTCCTCTTAAACGGTTTGTACCATGTGTCCCAACAAATGGACGATGGCAATACCAAGTATCCGTTTGATTGGAGAGAATATCTGAAGTGTAAGAGAATTTATTCAGCCTGTTGGAATTCAGTTTGTGAGGGTGGGTATAATCGTAGGCGTTCTCACCTCGGTGGGTAATTCGGTAACTACGCTTGTTTAATAAGTGTAGCTCTTTTACAAATTCTGGTGTAAACAATGGATGCACTTGTCTTTTGCCATCAATAATTTGCACCAGTGGGCCATTGGGGTCTGCAGGTGTAGCCAATGCGGCCACTTGCGAAGCAAGCAATCCCAATAATCCGAGTTTAACATGTTTGATTTGCATGCCTTATAAGACGGCATATAGATCAAAAAACTTAGGAAAAATTTTCCACACACGGAAAATTTTTCCTAAGTTTTAATTTTATTCAACGTCCCGTAAGAAAAATATTCGTTATTGCATACTCAAGAAGGGAGAATGATGTCTGGATGTTTATTTTTTATGTACAAGATGTACTGTTGTTCCACATAGTTCCACGTTTGAATAAGTTTTTGGATGTGCTTTCTATTGACTTGTTTACCGGTAGTATCTTGGTAAGCTTTGATGATAGCCTCTGTAAAAGAATCGTTGGTACGGCCTATGATACGGGCAATGTCGACGTGATTGTTGGATACACCCGAGAAAGCAAAATCGATAATACCTATCATTTTATCATTCGCATCGAGTAATATGTTGCCGGGATTAAGATCTCCATGAACCACGTGAGCTTCCTTTTCATAAGACCGTAGCGCGTCATGTTGATGCAGATCATACGCATTATCATCGACTTTGGATAGTTCATCCAAGAAGGTGGATAGGTACACGTTACACGCTTTGGGAAGTGACTGAGGATTGATTGTATTGAGTTCTTGTACAAATTTTGCAACGTCGTACGCTAAATTGGTTGCAGCTTGCCGGGATAAATGCTTAAACCGTTCCGTTAATGACCAGCCCTTAATCTTTTTATGCATGCTGAAAGGTCGTTCATTATCCTTAAAAACTTTGAGATCGGGAAATTGAAAAGTTACTTTATCGCGCATAAAAGAGCAAAATGCAAAATCCTTCAACATCATACGGGCAAAAAACTGGTTTCGGGGGAATCGAAAAAAATAGGTATCTTTGTTATCCCTTGCTTCAATCACAATATTTGTCCAACCTGTTTTGATATGTTTTATGGTATTAGCATCTAGATTGGGCAAATGTCGCTTTATAATGTTTACGAAATTATCTTGCTGCGTAAAAAATGTTTTGTGCTCCATCGATTTAATCTTAAGTTAGAAATAAACATCCACATTGGAATTGGAAGGGATTGTCAAGTTTAATGCTATGGTAAATGATTGCAAAATAACCATGCACGGATTTAAGCAGGTTGGGGATGATATTGTTAGATGATCATTGGAGGCAAACGACTTAGTCGGCATGCAATGTAAATACGATTGCCACCGATATACAGCTAGCTACGAACATTTGTCCGTTTATTCGTGAACGTGCTGTTTTTTATCGTACGTGTTGTTTAGAGTACACAGGTATTGGGTTCCATGAGGATGAACATTCAAGAGAAATTTTTGCTGATTGTACGCAACGACAAGTAAATATTGCCGATTCCCCAAAGCATACGTTTCTAGTATGGATAATTGAGAAGGTTTATTTTTTGCTTTGAGTGGGAATTTGTTTTGTTTAAACTTGGCAAAAGCGTAAGTACCAACCATCACAAAGACCATAAATATACCTATTTGCAATATAAGCGATATCGATGTGTTAGAAAAATGCGTTAACTCGGAAACAGGCTGTGTGTGCGCTAACATACGTGTGCAATATTCAAAGGTTGAACAAATTTATGCTATCCATGACCACTGTTTGCATTTTTGTTCTTCTGTCAACATCAACTGTAAGAAAGGATTAACACGATATTGGGAGTTCTGATGGTTACTGCAAAGGCGATCATTTGCGGTAACAGTTCTGTAAGTCAACTTGCAACCCAATCAAAATTGTTTTCACAAAAGAAGCTCACTAATCAATAATGTAAAAACACCTAGTAAGCAATGTTGTTTTACAATAAATTGAGCAAAAAGATCCACATTTAATACTTATTTTTTGTGTCCAAGGCTGTAAACTTGAACGAAAATCCTACGAATGCTACCAGAAAATTTCTAGTGAATGAACTGAATATCTTGATTTAGATGGAGAGTCGCATCAATTCCTTAAATCCATCCGTTAATTTATAACGCATTTCGTGCAGTAAAGCGAACGCTATTCCAATTTCTTTTGTAGCCGGCACAGTCTCTAATTTATCTAGGGTTGTATTTTGTACGACTGTTTGACTCTTACTAACTTGATCGACACATTGTTTCGCGTTTTCTTCCCGTGAATCTACATTACAACCGGTAATAAATTCCTCGAATTGCGTAAATTGAGAACTTGTCGTACCCAATACGTTTTCCGAAGTTTTCTTAGCTTCTTTAGTGACGCATTGTGCTGTTGAAATTGGAACAGAATGTATAAATTGGCTTAACTTTGGTTCTAGGCAAGCAGCTTTCATAAATAACTTACTTGCATTTACGGTAGCATATTTCTTGCCATTTTTTTTGCATTTAAGCCCTGTAAAAAAATTATATAAAGGTAGGTTGCGTTCTCAAGGGAAAATTTCGTTAAAAAAGAACTTTTGGTGATCGTTTTTCTGAATAAAGATGCCTTCTGTGATTATTGACAAAATTGAAAACTTTAGAATATATCTTTACTTGCATGGAAATTTTATTCGTGTGTTTGATTTTTTAAAAAGTAGTGACCTGAACAAACTCGCGTGTGGCCGACCCATGATCGATGGAGACAACCTATTTGTAAACATCGATGCATACACAACCCAAGGCGTGCAAAAATTGGAAGCCCATCGTCGTTACATTGACGTTCAAATGGTCATTCGCGGTTCCGAAAAAATGGGATATACGCACATAGGTTATACAAAACCTAAGTCGACGTACGATGACGCAAAAGACATTGTATTTTTAGAGGGCGATGTAGATACTTTAACGGTTGACGCAACCCTGTTTCTTATTTTTTGTCCCCAGGATGCGCACATGCCTGCTTTAAACGTCGGTGCTCACCCACAACGGGTTAAAAAGGCTGTGTTTAAGGTTAAAGTGACTTGAATATCAGACAATTAATAATAAAAACATCGATGCATACAAGGTGAGAGCTAAGCAAAAGACTTATTTATGGGGATTCACTTTTCGGTGCATTCGAGTCGTTTTAGTCCCAATAGGGCAGCTTGTTCTTCGGCCGCTTTTTTACTTTTTCCTTCCGCCTCAGCGATCAGCTTTTCGCCCAGATATAGCCCAATTTTAAACAAACCTCGATGCGGAGGCCCTTGTGTTTGCAAAAGTTCATAGGTTAATTGTTTTGATTGATTGCCCAATTTTTCCTGCAGTTGCCCTTTTGGATTATTAGATTTTATCCGGCGATAAACGTATTGTTTTACATTTCCCAACCAAGCAAGTACACATGCGTTGACTTGATCGAAGCCTCCGTCCAAAAAAATGCTCCCCATGAGCGCTTCTACCGTATCTTCTAAGATTGAGTCAGACACTTTTTTGGCGGGTTCCATCCGAAGATATTGAACAATTCTTAGTTTTTTAGCCATGCGTATCAGAAATGTTCCGCGGGCTAAAATACTGTGTGCTTTTGACAAAAATCCTTCCCGGCTCTTGGGAAACAGATGAAATAGTTGTTGCGACAAGATAGCATTGAAAATGGAATCGCCCAGAAACTCAAGTCGCTGAAAGTGAAATTGAAAGGGAAATGGACAAGGGGCCTCACGAAAGCAAGAAGGATGCGTGAGAGCTGACTGCAGTAATATTAAATTTTTAAATTTGTACCCCGACAAAGATTCAAAATCGGATAAATTTGCTTTTGGGGAAATTAACATGACTTCTTTTAAGATTCAAATTGCTCTCCCAAATAAAATTTTCGACTCTGAGGATCGTTCACTAGATTCTCCCGAGTTCCACTGCATAAAATTTTCCCGTCATATAGGAGATAAGCACGATCGACAACACGTAACGTTTCGCGAACGTTGTGGTCCGTAATGAGAATACCCATTTTTTTCGATTTTAAATCTCGGATAATTTGCTGCACTTCTTGAACGCTAATCGGATCAACCCCACTAAAAGGCTCATCCATAAGCAGGAATTGTGGATTTGTGATGAGCGCTCTTGTAATTTCCAAGCGACGACGTTCTCCACCACTCAATGTAAATGCTTTTTGTTTGGCAACTTTGGTTAAATCAAGTTCTTCTAAAGCGTCTTGCAAACGATTTTTAATGGCACTTTTAGATAAAGAAAGCGTTTCTAAAATCGCTCTGATATTTTCTTCAACGGTCAACTTTCTGAAGACGGAGGCTTCTTGGGGCAAATAACCTATCCCTAAACGGGCTCTTTTGTACATGGGAAGTTGTGTAATTTCTTGCCCATGGAACCAGACTTTACCATTTGTAGCCGCGACGAGCCCGACGATCATGTAAAAACAAGTTGTTTTCCCTGCACCATTGGGCCCCAATAAACCGACGATTTCACCCGCGTCGACGTGCATGTTAACCCCACGTACAACTTCGCGGTCAGCGTAAATTTTAACCAGATTTTCTGTATAAATCGAATTTACAGTTGAATTCATAAGTCAAAATTTTCCTCTGACAAAATAACTGTGGCACGCTGTTGAGGTTGATTATTTTCAACGATAACATGTTCAGAGTACTTGAAAAATGTGATTTTTTCTCCCATAAATGTACCTTGTTGGGAGCAGTGGACAACGGGATTTTCCGTTAGAATCATTTTTCCTTCATTGGGATAAATAACAGCCTTATTGGATCGCGCCCGTTTTATTTCGCCCGTATTGGGATCTTCCGTTTCTAAGAAAACATTTCGGTAGGCAATAATTTTTTGAATTTGGCCAATGGTAGGCATAGACCTATACGCAGATGCATCTTCGACGGAAACATTGATTGGATAAAAGGTATCTCCATGGACGTACGTCCATGGTGGAAAATTACGATTTAATTTTTTACAAGGACCACACATGCTCATAAGATACCTCCGATGAAGGAGTGATAAGCTTGTTTTGGGTGGGCTTAATAAAGAATAAACAAATAATTCGTCACATTCTCCGTAAAAATTTTTACTTTCCATTTTTACTTGGCCTAAAAAATGAAATTCATTGTGAGAGGTTTTTCGCAACATCTCCATTTGATCGCTTGTGATAATCGTGGAAGAAGTACGTTCAACACCATAGATATGCGGCAAGCACATTAAACCAAGTGGGATGAATGAAAGTAAAAAATGCATTTTCATGGCTTAAAATTATCGTAAAATGTGACATGCGCATTTTTTCTTATAAGGACTTTGGCAAAACTTTTATTGTGCTGTTTTTCCTCCCATGTCCAATCGTTACCCAGAATAGTATATCCTGGATTTGTAACGGTCAACAGTGAACGACCATCGGCTCGATGTTGCGTCAACGATACGGTAGCTTTGGGGCTGCGAATGATCATGTCTACCGTATTTGCATTTTCGGGGAGAAACCATTCTATACACATCTGCTCAATTTTTATTTTAGCTTCCGATCTATAATGAACGCGTTCGCCTAAGCATTGCCAGATCCTTTCTCCACGTTCATTAAACATAGGCATTTTAAACCCATGAATGGGTGCATCCGCTTGCAGTCGAAATAATTCGCAGTGCGCACAATAGGGCAGAAAAAATAAAATCACTACAACCGTTCTAAACAAGAAAGTCTCTCCTCGTCGTTTACACAATCGTTGACCAAAATCGTTGAAAAGACATTTTGCAAACAGGACCCTTCGTATATTTACGGATGGATGGAAGCAGCCTTTTTGCTTAAACGTACTTTGCCACGCTCATCAATTCCCAAGCAAACAACAACCATAGTGTCTCCAACGCTGCATACATCGCTTGGATGACGCACTTTGCAGTCCGAAAGCTCCGAGACATGGACCATGCCTTCCTGTCCAGGTAAACATTCAACAAATACACCAAAGTCTTTAATGGTACGTACAATACCTTGATAGGTTTTACCCACTTCGATCTTCTTGTCCAAGCTGCTGATTTCATCAGTCACCTGTTTAAGAGATGCTTCACTTTTGGCATAGATACGTATTGCTCCGGAATTATCTTCACAAATGTCGATTTGACATCCCATCGTCTCGGTTAAACGTTTAATGTTTTTACCTCCAGGTCCGATGAGTGCGCCAATCTTTTCCGGATTGATACGAATATCCTGGAAATGTGGAGCGTACTGACTAATTTTGCTGCGCGATTGAGGAAGTGTTGCACGCATGATTGCTAAAATTTGCATACGCGCTCTGCGATTTTGGTGAATGGCCTCTGCCATAATGTTGAGTGGCAACCCGGCAATCTTTAGATCCAATTGAAAACCTGTAATACCCGTTTCCGTACCGCAAATCTTAAAATCCATGTCACCAAAATGGTCTTCTTCGCCCAAAATATCAGTGATTAGGCGGTAACGTTCAATTTTGTGATTTTCATCGTACTCCGTAACAAGACCTACAGAGATTCCAGCCACAGGTGCCAAAATAGGTACACCCGCATCCATGAGTGCCAGTGCCCCTCCGCAGACGGACGCCATGGAAGTTGACCCATTGGATCCCATGATATCGGAAACTAAGCGGATAGAATATGGAAATTCCGATTCTGAAGGGACAATTGGCAGTAGAGAGCGTTCTGCCAACGCTCCATGACCAATTTCCCGACGATTGGTAAATCCAAAACGACCTACTTCACCCACGGAGTAAGGAGGAAAGTTGTAATGCAAAATGAATGATTTCGATTGAGCTCCCCCTGTTAATCCGTCCAAGTCCTGAGCATCGCGACCGGACCCTAAAGTAGCACTGACAAGTGCTTGGGTTTCTCCGCGTTCAAAAATAGCGGAACCGTGGACAATTTTCGGTAAAACATCCACCTCACAAGAAATTTCCCTCAATTCTTCCGCCTGCCGATGATCTAAACGTAACGATTCGTCGAGGATAGCGGTACGACAGAGTTTTTCCTGCAACTTTTCAAAGGCTGTATCAATTTCATTTTTTGCCAAAGTTTTGTCTGCGAATAATTGCGACTCCAGGGCACTTTCAACAAGTTCTTTTTTGAGATTTTTTATTTCCGTTTGCACGTGTTGCTTAGGTGTTTTGTACCAGACGTTTTTAAGGCGTTCTCCGAGCGCTTTTTCACAGAAGTCGACAACATGATCTGCAACTACACGAGGTTCGTAAGATAACTTTGAAGGATTGCATTGACGGGCCAACGCTTCTTGCGCCGTTAGGATAGGTTGGATAGCTGCATGTGCAAAGTGAAGCGCTTCTATAAAACGATCTTCCGGCAACTGATCCGCGCAACCTTCTATCATTAACGCATCCTCTTTATTTCCCACATAAATGAGATCTAAGTCGGACTCAAATTGTTGATCATTTGTTGGGTTGACAACGAATTGGCCGTTGACCTGCCCAATACGTACGCAAGCAATAGGTCCATTCCAAGGAATATTGGAGCACATAAGGGCAGCCGAAGCACCGTTAACCATAAGTATATCGGGCTCATTGTTAAGGTCAGCTGCCAATAAAAGACCTACAATTTGTACTTCATTGAGGAAGTCTTTTGGAAATAAAGGACGCAAAGGACGATCGCACAACCGTGAGGTTAAAATTTCTTTTTCGGTCGGTTTCCCTTCACGTTTAACGTATCCTCCGGGGAAACGACCAGCGGCAGAAAATTTTTCTCGATAATCCACGATGAGAGGGAAAAAAGTTTGATTTTCGCTGACCTCTGGAGCCATTGTTGCACTCACAAAAACGACCGTTTGTCCCGATTGAACGATTACCGCCCCATTTGTTAATTTAGCAATGGACCCTGTTGAAAAAGTCAAATCAAGCCCATCTACTTTGCAGAAATACTTTTGCTTTAGCATAAATTTGCTATTTGGTTAATAGAATAAAGTTATTAATGACGTAATCCTAAACGATTAATGACGTCCTGGTATTTTTCAAAATTATTCAATTTTAAGTATTCAAGCAATTTGCGTCTTCGATTTGCCAAAGCAATAAGACCACGACGCGAATGGGCATCTTTTGTGTGTAACTTTAAGTGCGCCGTCAAATCTGTAATGCGTTGCGTTAATAAAGCAATTTGTACTTCAGAAGATCCGGTATCACTTTCATGCTTTTGAAAAGACTTTAAAATCGATTGTTTAGTTTCTACTGTAATAACCATATCTTTTATTTTTATATCTAATAATTCATCTTCTAGCTGAAACGTTTTACATTCCCTTTTCAAGTAAAAAGTAAATATTTATTGAGCGACGTACTTGGAAAAGCTCCCAAAGAAACAAGCAAAAAAATAAGTTGACTCCGTAGCGAGGTTTTAAACTTATACAATTTTCATATTGAAACGCTTACATTCTTTCTTCAGATTGACTCCCTATGACAGGAAATTTATTGATCATGCAATCGGGAATTGCAGGTGTTGTTGGCAATGCAACGCTGTATGGCATTCTTTCGGAAGCTTTAAATCATGAATCTATCGAAGAAATTTACGGCGTGTACGGTGGATTTGCAGGATTGCAAAAAGGTCATTTTATAGATTTAGCAGCCTTATCGCAGCAAACAGCCAAAATGCTTTTATCAACGGCCGGTTTTTCCATGCAAAGCGAATCCATGGCATTTGATTTTACGCACTGTGATGCAAGTCAGATGGTGCAGCATTTACAATCCAAAGAAATTCGTTACATAGGTTGCATTTGCGATCAAAGCGCCCTCAATCATATGAATTGTTTGCTTGAAGCGGCCAAAAGTGTTCACTACGATCTCCAAGTAGTTGCAATTCCTCAATCCAATGTCAATGAACTACCGTTGGCTGATCATAGCTTGGGATATGGTAGTTATTTGAAATATTTAAATGCCCATGTGTCAGAGTTTAATCATTGGTTGTGCACCTCGGGAGCGAATGTAGGCATCTATGAAGTCTCCGGAGGTACGCACGGTTGGGTAGCTGCCGGAGTTGCCCTGAATACCGTTTTATTCAAATGGAAACAAGGTATCCATTCAGACAATCCATTTTTAGTTTGTCTACCGGAACAACCGCTGAGTGAGTCGTTGTGTATTGAATTAATCAAAGAAAAAATAGGTGCATGTGGGTACGTCTGCGTGGTCGCCAATCACCAATTGGTAAACGATCAAGGCGAATTCCTCGATTTGAGTACGTACTCCGGAAGTACGGCTCACTATTTGAGTGCTCTTGTCCAAGACAAATTAGGTTTGCCGGCACAAATCAACTCCTGTCAACTGCAGATGCAACCCTTATCTCATTTCATTTCTAAACAAGATCAAACGGAAGCTATCGCATGTGGACGTTTTGCCGTACAACAATTGATACACGCGGATGCAAACGGAAAGGCTGCTGTTGTTTTGCGTCAAGACTGCGATCACTACGACTTTGGAGTCGACTTTGTAGATTGGAATAAATTAACAACGGGCCTAAAATTCTTCCCAACCGATTGGACGGATAACGCAATGTGGGTTCATTATCCCTTTGTGAAGTATGCACTTCCATTAATCCAGGGAGAGCTTGGAGTTGCGTATGAGAAAGGCTTGGTACAATTGGTTCATTTACAGTCGTGAGATAAGCTACCGGTGGTTGCAGTGGAGAATATTATTTTTAAAAAATTAGACCCAATAATGCACGCGTCTAGGAAGTAATTTTTGTATGCCAAAAGTATTGTTGTTCCCGGGCCAAGGGTCACAAGTTGTTGGAATGGGAAGAAGCTTTTATCAGCAAAGTCCATTAGCACGCCAATACTTTGATTGGGCGGATCAATACTTGCCATTTTCATTAACTAAAATTTGCTTTGATGGGCCGGAAGATTTGTTGAAAGAAACACGCGTATGTCAACCTGCGTTATACGTGTTGGGTTACATTATTTTCGCTTGCTTGAAAGAAAAAAACTACTGCGAAAAAGGCATTGCCTGTGCTTGTGGATTAAGTTTAGGAGAACTGACTGCCTTGGCGGTGGCAGAAGTGTTCGACTTCAAAACAGGATTGCATTTAGTGGCTGAACGCGGACGACTCATGCAAGAAGCGTGCGCTTTGGTCCCTACGGGGATGTTGAGTTTAATTGGGGGCAACCTTGAGGCTACTGAACGGTTATGTCAGTCCTTGGATTTGGATATCGCAAACCTAAATTGTCCAGGGCAGATCGTTGTTTCTGGAACGTTGGATGCACTCGATAAAGCTCAAATACGCGCAAAGGACTTAGGGTTTAAATTGGCAATACCCTTAAAGGTTGCCGGTGCTTACCACTCTCGGTGGATGCAACCTGCAAGGGAACATTTCGAAAAAATATTAGTCCCCATTTCATTCAATCCACCTGTGATAACGGTACTCACAAACACAACGGGAGATGCCATAGCGGATCCTGAACAAATTAAGCAAGCATTGGGGAAACAGATTACTTCCACCGTTCAATGGGAGTCGTGTTTGCGTTGGTTGGTAAATAAACATTGCACACATTGCTTGGAATGTGGTCCCGGAAATGTTTTGGCCGGATTGGCCAAACGGACGAACCCTATGTTGCAGGTAACATCGCTGAGTGAATGGGAACATGTTTTGTCCTTAATCCGTTGAAGATTGTATGAAGTGGATACGTAATTTTTGTATCATAGCGCACGTGGATCATGGGAAAACAACGTTGTCGGATCGTTTGCTGGAACAAACACAAACGATTGAAAAACGTAAAATGCAGGAGCAACTGTTAGATTCCATGGATTTGGAGAAAGAAAAGGGTATCACCATCAAGTGTCATCCCGTAACCATGCATTGTCGTCTGCATGGAAATGACTATACATTGAATCTCATCGATACACCTGGACACGTTGATTTTTCCTACGAAGTATCGAGAAGTTTGGCCGCCTGTGAAGGGGCTCTCTTGTTGGTGGATGCCTCTCAAGGTATTGAAGCACAGACGGTTGCCAATGCGCAATTAGCGTTGCAAAATGGATTGACCATTATCCCTGTACTCAACAAGATTGACTTACCCAACGCCGATATTGAAAAGGTAAAACGGCAACTAGAAGATATTTTGGCAACACCTGCCGATGAAGCTTTATTGGTCAGTGGAAAAACGGGTGAAGGCGTCGGCGAGCTTTTGCAGGCTATTGCCGAAAAAATTCCTGCACCCCACGGAGATGCAACAGAATTTTTGCAAGCGTTGATATTTGACGCAATTTACGATGCTTACAAAGGATTAATCTGTTACGTTCGGGTATTCAACGGCAGTTTAAAGGCGGGCCAAAACATCGTAATGATGCGTAAAGGTACGGAAACGCAGGTTAAAGAAGTGGGCATTTTTACGCCAGGAATGCAAAAAAAAGACGAATTAAATGCCGGAGACGTCGGATACGTTATCACGAACATAAAAACGCTGACAGAAATAAAAATGGGAGATACTTTAACCCATATTCAAAGACCTGCCAAAGAACCGCTGCCAGGTTACAGAGAAGTAAAACCTATGGTTTTCAGCGGTTTGTATCCATTGGACACGAAGGACTACGAACGATTGAAAGCGGGGTTAAGTCGTTTGCAGTTGAATGATGCCGCTTTGACTTTTCAGTCTGAAAATTCAACGGCCTTGGGTTTTGGGTTTCGTTGCGGATTTTTGGGTTTGCTGCACATGGAAGTGGTGCAAGAACGATTGCGCCGAGAATACGATCTAGACATTATTACAACTTATCCGAGCGTTGTATACAGAATCTGTTTAACGGACGGTGCATGGATTGAGGTTGACAATCCGCTGCGATTGCCTGATCCCTCTCGCATTCAATGCATCGAAGAACCAACGATTAAGGCGTTTTTGCACATTCCAAGCGACCGTATTGGAGATGTTTTGAGTTTGGTGATGGAAAAGCGGGGTGAATGTTCGGCCACAGAGACGTTGGATGAACAGAAAATGTTACTGACATGTTTGTTACCGTTGAATGAAATTTTACTGGATTTTAACGATCGTTTAAAAAGCATTACGCGTGGATATGGTTCCATGGATTACGAATTGAGCCAATACGTACGTTCGGATTTGGTAAAGATGGATATTTTTGTCCATGGAGAATCGGTGGATGCATTTTCCAGTATTGTGCACCGATCCAAAGCCGAACAACAGGGACGTACTTTGTGCGAACGATTGAAAGACTTGTTGCCGAAACAGTTGTTTAAGGTACCCATTCAAGCGGCTGTATTTGGGAAAGTGATCGCGAGGGAAACGTTAAGTGCTTTGCGCAAGGATGTAACGGCAAAATGTTACGGAGGTGATATCACCCGCAAAAGAAAGCTGTTGGAAAAACAAAAGGAAGGGAAGAAACGTATGAAACAAATTGGCAAGGTTGCCATCCCTCAAGATGCTTTCGTTAAAATTCTAAAATCGGACACAATGCACTAGCATTTATAAGAGAAGTGATGGCAAAAGTCGATACACGGCAAGCGTGGACGCTTGTTTTGTTGGCCGCAGGACATGGAAGTCGTTTTGGAGGCTTAAAACAGTTGCACACGTTTGGAGAACAAAAAGCAACCTTAGCTGAATTTGCAATATTCGACGCGTTACGTAACGGCTGCAGTCGTTTTGTGGCCGTAGTCAATGGAGAGACAAAAGCAGGATTTGAGCGCATATTTCATCGAATGGGTTTAGCAGAGGCTTTCTGTATTGAGCAGTGCACGCATGATATTCCCCGCAACATGGATGTCCGCAACCGTCAGCAACCTTGGGGAACCGGACATGCTCTATGGACGGTAAGAGATATTGTTTCAACACCTTTTATGGTTGTCAATGCGGATGACTTTTACGGTCCATCGGCCTATCGCTTGGGGGCAGATTACCTCGCTCGGGAATCGAAATATTATGGGTTAGTGACGTACCCATTAGCGAAAACTCTATCCTCTCATGGATACGTTTCTAGAGGCTTATGCGCGTTGGATGAAAACGTTTGGATTACCCACATTCGTGAGTGTACACGCATTGGGTTGAATCAGCAGCAGATTGTAGTGAATGCAAACGAAGAAATCTTATCTCCAGATACCTTGGTCTCGATGAATTTCTGGATTTTAAGGCCCAACATTTTTAACGTGTTGGAAGAACTGCTTACCCGATTTTTAAAGGAAACAACCGATATCTTAACGGCAGAATTTTACTTGCCAGAAGCGATTTGCAGCGCATCAAAACTCTTAAATGTCAAAATTGCGAGTATTCCCAATAAGTATGATTCGTGGTTGGGTGTCACCTACGCGGCAGATGTTTCGAAAGTTAATGAAGCGCTGCACGATTTTACGATTTCTAAAATGTATCCTAAAAATCTATGAAAATAGTACGTTTGCAGATAAAATAGGGTTATTTTTTTGATGGCTCAATAAAACAACATAGGTACGTTATTAGATGAATAATCTTGGATCTTCATGCGGTTAACCTTAGAAGATAAATTTCAATCTTTGTTGTTAAATTGGTATTCGAAGAATGCTCGAATTTTACCTTGGAGGACCAATCCTTCCTTATATAAAACGGTGGTGTCGGAGTTCATGTTACAGCAAACGCAGGTTAAAACGGTACTACCTTACTTTGAACGTTGGATACGCCTGTTCCCCAGTTTCGAAGCATTAGCGGAAGCAGACGAATCGACCGTTTTGATGGTTTGGTCGGGACTTGGATATTACACGCGTGCAAAATGTTTACACGAATGTGCCCGCGTCTTTGTAAAAAATCCGATTTACGGTTACCCAGGGTGGTTAAATTGCAAAGGCGTAGGCGATTATACGGCCGCCGCCATTGCAAGCATTGCGTTTAACGAAGCGGTTGCGGTGGTTGATGGTAATGTAACGCGTGTTTTGTGTCGACTTTTAAGTGTCATAGAACCATTTAAAACGAAAGATGCGGCGATGAAGATTATTCGACCTATTGCGAATCAATTCTTATCAAAAACGGATCCTGGTAAGTACAATGAAGCCCTGATGGAGTTGGGAGCCATTGTTTGCACAAAACAAAAGTCTCGTTGCGAAGCGTGTCCAGTCAAAAGTTGTTGCAAGTCCTACCAAAATGACACAGTACACCTATGCCCGCATTTTGTTCAAGTAAAGCGAACCCATTGTAAAATTCAGCGTTATTGGATACGCGATGCTCACTCGTTTCTATTGGAACCGTCAACGGTAGGTAAAGTATTTCAAAATACATTACAAGGTTTGCTGGAATTGCCTACAATCACCCCTCAACGAATGTCCGTGGTGGGGCTGGGAAAGCTTGTTTTTACGGGAAGAAGAAGTATTGGAACAAAAGACTTTATGGAACAAATTTACTTGCCTCGAAAAAAAGTTAACTTGCAAGCACTTATATTGCTCCCAGAATTTTCAAATTGTGTACGTGTTACATTCGATCAACAACAAGATTTGGCCTTTACGGGTCCCCATAAACGTTGGATTTCAAAATTTTTGCAATGAACGAATTTTAGCTTACTTAAAAACAAGCTTTTGAGCGTACCAGTCACCTCGTGTGTATTTATGCTGGCGACTTGCAAGAGGATGGAAGAGATAGTAAAAGCTTACTTCAGATTTGGTGATTTGATTGTATTTTATATGAATAGGGATATAGCGGCGATTGTCCGTGTCATCAAACATTCTATAATAATTGACTCTTTGGAAATTGCTCTGGTAGCCATAAATCCTTGAAAGATAATGCTGAAAAGCTTCACAAATTTGAGGATCTGTGTTCCCACATTGTACATCCACTTTGGGAATTTCCTGCTCATGCATCGCTCGTAAGGCTGCTTTATCTTTATCTGGTAAATTTGTAAGCAAAATGCTCGCAAATTCTCCTCTTTGCAGGGTGGGGCTAAAAAATAAACGTGCCGGTATACCTACTCTGTCTGGTATTAGGCTCATACCTTTGTATTGATCAATTAACGCTATAATTTGATCCAGTGGTAAATAACGACCGTCAGGCGTTATGGTGTAATCATCAAATCTGTCGGCTATAACATTCCTTACTGATTGAACAACACGCTGTTTTAGGTCTGGACATTCATAAAACTCTATACTGGTGTTCAATAAATTTGGAAATGCCATGAACATACTCGGGAGACGCGATTGCCCAATTGTATTATATTTGCAAGAAGGAATATCTCGGTTGAAACTTTTTACACCTGCAGTATTCACAATGGTTAATGTACCTGATTCAATGTCAAACCGAATCCTGTGTGGATTGAGTGCATGACCCAAGCATATGTTCATTTGATACAGAAATGTATCTGCTTGTGCAACGCTTCGTGCCAACGATTCCATATGTTCCTCAACATTTTCTACCCGAAAACTATCAATAGATTTTCCTGGTGCTTTAGGCATCCACAGCATCAAACGCCCTTTCTTACCAAGCGGGAGTTCATCGTCGATGCTGAAAATTGTCTCTTCATCTATAAATTGACAATAACGTGGAAGGGCAAATTGCACATTGGGTGGAGGTGATATACCTTGTAAGCGTTGATGTATTAGTTGGCTACCTCGAAAGTCATCCACATTGTCTGGTGAAAAGTTTTTCAAATAAATGACTTTGATGACGTAGTTTTTACCCTGGGTCGTAGTTACAAAATAAATCCCTAAACTTGTCCCATATATCAGAAATTTTTGTAGCGTTACCTCTTCAACCCGATTATTAGGATCTTCCAATATTAAGCATCGCTGAGCAAAGGTTTGTACAGGAAACGCTTGTGAATATAAGGCCCCTAGGCTCCACAACCCAAATATTAAAGTATGTCTAAAATTTCTTCCAAATGTGCTTCTCACCATTTCAATTATTAGTTAATCCATCTCAAACGTCAACGTTGTTTTTGAAGTTTTTTTGAGATATCGCCAAAGACCAAGACAGCATTCTACAAGGGCGTGAAAGTGTTTTAATGGAATTTGCGTGGCCTGATCCGACAAAGCCTTGGCTGGATTTGGATGTGTCTCGACAAATATACCTTGAGCACCCGCAGCTAAAGCGGCTTTGGCCAAAGGTTCCACGTATCGTCGATCTCCGCTCGTATAGCCGACACCCAGTCCCGGCATCTGCAAACTGTGCGTTGCGTCAAAAATAACCGGACAGGCATTCTCTTTTAAGATGGGAAATGCACGCATGTCGACAACTAAATTTCCGTATCCAAACGAAGTTCCACGTTCCGTTTGCCAGATCTCAACGGCATGCAGCGTTTTTAGTTTTTCAACGACAAATTGCATGTCGGTTGGAGATAAAAACTGTCCCTTTTTGATGTTGACGGTCCGATTGGATTGTGCGGCCGCAATGAGTAAATCGGTTTGCCTGCACAAAAAAGCGGGAATTTGGATTACATCGCAGATGGGCGCTACTCTAGCGGCCTGTTCAGGCAAATGTATATCGGTAAGTACGGGGAGTTGGTACGTTGATTTGATGTCGTCTAAAATTTCAAGACCCTCCTCGAGGCCAACTCCTCGAGGGTTGTTGATGTGGGTCCGATTGGCTTTGTCAAAGGATGCTTTAAAAATTACTTGCAGATTTTCTTCATTTTGATTTTGGATCTGGCGCAACGTTGCGGCGACCTCATGGGCCATATCAGACGATTCTAGGGCGCATGGACCTGCAATAAGCAGCAGTTTAGAAGGATTAAATAGAGGTGGAGGCATGACTTGTTTATAAAATTTGAAAAATCTGTTGCAAGGTACTTTCTAACTTTGTTTTTGGAGGTGAATGAGGGGATTCTTTGGTGTTTAACAATTTCAACAAATCGTTGCAATTGGGCGATTTGAGCGTTCCATCCAAATAAAACTTGGGACCTATAAAATATCCCCAAGGGTCTGTATTTTGCGTATCAAATGAAAAATACCGCATCCATGGACCTTCTTTCCCATTGAGTTGAAAGTCAAAATGGATGTCTTGTTCTTGGAATTTTTTTTGCGGATCCATACCGATGGTACCTTGTGCGTAGAGAGCAAAGTCGTCATTTCTGATACATGCCTGTTGGATCGTCATAGCTTCACGAACCCCTTTTTGAAACGTAACTGCCGCTTTCTGGAACGGTATGGATTGACAATAAGCGGTTAAAAAACCCAAAGTACTCATTTCCGTAACTTTACCGCCCATCAAAAGCCCCAATGTATTCGTTAATCCACCGATTGCTTTTGCAGTTGTACTACTTTGTTGGAAAAATTTTAAGTCGCCATTGGTACATTCAAAGACACCTTTCCCCTCCATATTGCCTAAGGGAAAAGTTTTAAGATCCGTCTGCAGGTGTAAATTTGCATTTAGGTCGCAAGTTCCTCGGACAGCTGGAAAATTTTTGGGATATACACTTACATTTTGAAAACAGTTCACGCTTTGGGCAACATCGATTCGTTCTCCGCAAAGATTGCAGGTAACGTCATAGTCCTTTTCGCTACGTTGTATCGTAAGATCGGTTGCCCAATGTCCAGAAAATGGTTCGCACGTAGCTTTTATTTCAAGTTGCCGCGCATCCAAGCTGCATGTTGTATTGAGGTTTTTTACGGACATTTGACCACATACAATATTGTTACACACAAAGTGGAGATTGCCGTGCCATGGATACCAAAAAGGCTTTGGAGGAATGTAATGGTCAGCGGAATGATTCACGGATGGGCGATCGGATGGGTTAGGTTTTGTTTTTTCGGCAACTTCTAAAGGCAACGAAGCCATCTTTTGACGACCTGTATCAAACCAAGCTTTGAAAAAATCATACATTTCTTTCACATCGTCGACGTAAATCGACTGGCTGTCCACATGACCCTTAAATGTGGGTGTATTACCGAAGTCGCAATTCAAATCGAGATTTAAATCGGTTAAATGCTGCGAATGTCTCAGCTCAATAGGACCTTGAAGGTGGAATGCCATCGCGTTTTTTTCGTGAGATGTAATGATACCTTGGCTATCAAAAGTACAATTACCCGTCAAGGAGGTTATGTTGAAGTGATAGTTGACCATTACGTTTTTATCGGTATTCCAATGAACGGAACAATCTCCAAGAACACCTGAAAAACCACTCAAAATGGGTTGGAAGTTTAAATCATCCAATGTCGCATGCAGTTGACCTTGGCTTTGTTCAACCTTGTAACCATTATTAAGATTTACGGTAGCTTGTATATTTCCTTCCAATAAAGGTTTCGATTCAGGTTCGCCTTGAAGATAAACATTATCTAAGTTGCACGTAAGTTTCTTATCTTCATAATACTTGAAAGAGGGAAGTATCTTACATGTTTCAAAATGGAAGCAGGGGTTTGATGTTTCAAAAGCCTGTGTGCAACCTAGGCGAGCGCTTTCCAAAAGAAAGTCTTTGTTTGAATAAAGTAGCCAATGTTGATCCTGTATTTTAAGTCCCCCAGACCACGATAAAAGGCCAGAGATTCGCCTCCGTTTTTGAAATAAATTTACGAAATCTAATGGCATCTTGTGGCATTCAATCGACAGCACGTCGCCCTTCAAGTCCGGTAGATACCCTTGTTTGAGTGCTTTTAGAGATAATGGGACAGGTTGATGGAGTTGTACATTTAACCGCGTATTGTTGGTATCACTGTCTTGAACTTGCATATTAAACTTATTGAACAGAACTAGATTTTTGCACTTGTCCCATTTGAAATTGTATTCTACGGACGCATCCAGGTTATCGCAAGGCGCGTACAGCCACGTTTGCGCAATAGGCTGTTGCAAAAAAGCTTTGGAAGAGACGTGCAATTGCCCTGCCAGTTTTACTTGTTGCAACTTTTTATCGGCACATTTTACTTGTCCGGATTGCGTGCTTTGAAAAAGCTTTTGGTAGGCAGGATCGGTGGCCTGCAAATCCATTTCGTACGTCAATTGATCCAATTGTGGACTAAAAGTCACGTTGGGCCGAATGTTGACCTGCAAATTTTTCATTGCAACCTGGTCGTGTTTTTGAAGATTGCATTGGGAGATACGTACGGGTTGCACGGATTGAATACTCCATTCCCGTTTACTTGAATCCCATAAAAATTCGAACACACCATTGTTCAATTGTCCTTGTAATTTGTATCCATATTTTGCGAATAACGGGGTCAATATTTCGCAAGGTACGTTTTGCAAATTTAGGTCAAATATCTTTTTATTTTGATTAAAAGTTTTAAAATTTTTGGATTTAGTATGGAAAGTTAAGGCCTGCGTCAAGTTCCCTGTCAAAAAAACGTGCTGGGTATTTTTTTGTTTTAGCAAGCAGTTAAACTGTTTAAACTCTATGTTATTTTTACGAATGGAGGCATCAAACTCTGTTTTGAGGCTTAGTACAGGAAGATTACTCAAACTTGCATGCAATGTTTCAAGTTGCTTCATCCATGCACTGACATAAGTATGCATATCAACATCCAAATGAGCTCGGTTAACGCTCATCTCTCCGTTGGCCATAATGGACAACGTGGGAACATTATTTGAGAAAATTTTAAAGAGCGTATGATCAAATAATCCCTGCCATTTTAGTATCAAATTTTGGGGGCTTTTTTCCAAAAAATCGCACGTAATTTGCAGATCGTTTGAAGGGCCGTAATGACAATCAACTTGTAAACATTCCTTTTGTCTACTCTGAATGTCTTCTGAAAAAATGTTAAGCGAAAACAATGGGTAAAGTCTGCTTTGATTCTTGATGCGCGCTTGATTTGTAAGGTGTAACTTGGTAAAATGCCCTTTCACGTTGGCTGCTAACTGTAGACGACCACTTAAATTTACTTGAGACACCTGCGCATTATCTGCAATTTTAATTTGTGTCGTATAATTTCCTTCCGCAGATTTATCTGGACAAACGTTTTTTAAAGTTACTTGGCAGTGTGTAAAAGTAAGATTTTTGTAGGTACCCTGTCCTTGTAAATTCAAGTTCTCTAAGTATACCCTAAAAGGGAGTCGTAGATGCTTCAAAGGACCTTGTATATATTTATCTTTTTTTCGGGAAAGGATAAATCCGGCTTGTTGAGGCGAGATGGATGGGTCTTTGGATTTTGGATCCCGTACATTGCAATGTATGTGTCCTTCCAATGTTTGAATATGCAAACCCTGCCCTAAGAAAAATCGCCAGGGTTGCCATTGGAGGTTGAAATCGGTAATTTTAATATCAAAGTTCTTTCGTCGACAGTGAAGGGCAGCTATTTTTACGGCATTCCAATTCCCTTGATAATTAACAATCTGCGTATGATCGCACAGGCAACGTAAAACACTGTACAAGAGAATTTTTTGCCCAAAAGAAAAGCTAAACAGCAAGACGAGAAAAGTAAATGAGGTTAAAAATATAAGCCCAATAATTGTAAAAAGTCGCTTGCGAATTTTTTTAACCATGACTGAAGTAAAGGTAGAGAATTTTTCTCCAGCCGCCAACGAATTTTTACAACTTTCTTGGACCAAAAGAACCAGGGTAAAAACGTTGTTTCGGCAATGTATAAGAGCAACAAGGAAACCATAATTGCAAAAGTGGCTGCTTGTAAGTTACTTTCGTCGTTTAATAAAATACACGCCTACACTTGCCTTTTTACGCACATGATGTATTCGTAAAAACATGCGTTGTAATGAACCAAATACCTTATCGCGAGAAGACGCTTTTATGATTTTAAATGCCTTGTCTAGGATAGGTTGGGTAACGATGAAGAAGTTATTGAAACATTACAACAACGACGTGGTTGCCATATTTGCGGGCACGTGCGAAGATCATAGAGCCATCGGACTTTCGGAAACCGTGAGTCAAAACTTAACTACTTGGTCACGGTTATTTTCCCTTGAAAAAGAGAAAGAAAAACTGTGTAAGTTGCAAGCAGAGTTCATAACGTTTGAGAATAGTCATTACCCACCTCTGCTAAAAACGATTTACGATCCACCCATTGGACTGTATTGCTATGGTCCCACAAGGCCATCCAGTAACACCATTGCCATTGTGGGAACGCGTTACGCTTCACTTTACGGGTTACAAGTGGCAGAGCGCTTGGGATGCGAATTGGCAGAGCGCGGATGGTGCGTTGTCAGTGGATTTGCAAAAGGAATCGACACGGCAGCCCATCAGGGTGCCTTGAAGGGGAAAGGATCTACGGTAGGTATTCTGGGTTGTTCCATTGACCGCATTTATCCTCCCGAAAATGCATCGCTGTACGCCCAATTACGGCAACAGGGATGCCTCATGTCAGAATTTAGATTAGGGTCAAGGGCTGATCGCATGAGTTTTCCAAGACGAAATCGCATTTTGTCCGGCATGAGTCAAGCAATCGTCGTAGTTGAATCGGACACGCAGGGTGGTAGTATGTTGACCGCTTCTTTTGCAGTGGAGCAAAACCGACAGGTATTTGCAATACCTGGGCGCATCGATGCCGACATGAGTCGTGGATGCCATCATTTAATTCGCAACGGTGCCACTTTGGTCACGTGCGTGGATGAGATTTTGGAAGATCTACATTCCGCCCCTCCCTGGACGTTAAAATTGGACTTGGAATCGCAAATTCAAGACTTGCGGTCTGAAAACGTGGAACATCTATCTCCGGAAGAAAATAGCATCTACGAAATTATAAAACTTAAAGGCCCTTTGGGAAGTTCGCAATTGATCGAAATGACACAACTTCCGGTAGATACTTTGCAAACTGTTCTGTTTACCTTGGAGTTACAGCGTATCATTGTTCGTCGTAACGACGGTTTATTTGAAGCTTAACAATAAATAACTTTTATGCTTCTTCATTCAACTTAAATAGTTTCTTATCGAGAGGGTATCGTTTCTATGAAAAAATGGAATGGTTGCGTGGTTTTTGCTTTGTTAGCGGTACTCTTTTTTTGGCAGATTGCATTTCGACCTTTGGCAAATCCTGACGAAGGACGTTACGCGGAAATAGCCAGAGAAATGCTAGTATCGGGTGACTGGATAACACCTCGATTGAATGGCATACTGTACTTCGAAAAGCCTCCCTTTGTTTATTGGTGTACGGCAATCGGTCAACGTATCTTTGGTGAAAATTTATGGGGGGTCCGTTTTTTTAACGCATTGTTTACGCTGTTAACGTGCCTGAGCGTTTATCGTTTTTGCGCTCATTTTTTTAATTGTAAAATGGGTACGATTGCTGCAGGTCTGTTGGGGACCAGCGCACTCATGTTTGGCATGGGTCAAATGTTGACATTAGATGGGACCCTCGGCTTTTTCGTAACGGCAACACTCTTGTCCTTCGCATGGGGATTTCTAGAAACGGATAACCGCAGTTCCCAGAAACATTTTTGGTTGGCGTACACTTTTATGGCATTTGCCGTTTTAACAAAAGGGCTCATTGGTATTGTCTTTCCGGCCCTCATTGGAATTCCTTGGCTTATCTACACGGGATACTGGCGAAAAATACGACAGGCGCACGTTGTATGCGGTTTTCTACTCGTCCTGCTCATCAATTTCCCTTGGCATTGTGCCATTGCGGTCAAGCATGCCGCATTCTGCAAGTTTTATTTCTGGCACGAACACTTTGAGCGTTATTTCCTGCCGACGCACAATCGCATGAAGCCATTCTATTTTTTACCGGTGAGCTTTCTGGTAGGTTTAATCCCGTGGGTATTTTTTTTGCCACGAGCACTTATATTAAGCTTCAAATCAGTCGGAGAAAAGACACAGCGTAACATTTTAGTTTTTGGTTGTTTATGGAGTGTTTTATTGGTGGCCTTCTTTTCACGTTCCCAGTCGCAACTGATTCCGTATGTTTTACCCGCCATCCCCGGCCTTATTTTACCACTCGCTTACGCATTCTCAACGCCTCATTTTTTACAGCAATGTCGTATAGAATATTTCGTCTGGGCTGCAGCGTTTTTGATTGCGAGCTACCTACTTCCTAGCATCGTTGCCAAAAGGGCCTTAGAACCTCTTCCGCAGTTCGCTTTGGCGAGTATAGAGCTTATCTTGATTTCAGGCTCTTTAGGTGTACTTGCTTATTTGAAGAAAAGTCCAAAACTTGCCTTCAGTTTTCTCACAACAATTACGTGTGGCATCTACTTTATGCTTCCTTTGTTTTTCCCTTATTTTCAGCGATTGAATGCATCGTGGGTTAGTCAAGTTATTTTGCAGTCTTCCGAAAAGCCAAGTATCGTTTACTGCGCCTACGAGTATTTTCCAGATTTACCATTTTACCTAAAGCAAGTCGTAGGCATTGTGGATCACGTGCCGAATGAACAATTGTTGGGATATCAACTGGAAGGATGCGATCGTTACATTTCTCAAGAACAGTTGGTTCACCTGTGGGCCTCAAAAAAGAAAATCTATGTAATCGTTAGGCGCCGCAACAAAGAAGTTTTTGAAAAGAAAATAACCCATATGCCGTTTTGCATCTTGACGCAAGACCTGCATTTCATTTTATACTCTAATCGCCTATGAGCGAATTGAATACACCGGACATTTCGGTTGTTGTGCCCGTTTACAACGAAGAACCCAACATAGATGAACTTTGTTCGCGCCTGGTAAAAGTATTGGAAACCGCAAAACGCTCATTTGAAATCATTGTCGTCAACGACGGCAGTAAAGATCATTCCATGCAAAAACTTTTGGAATGGTATAATCGATGTCCCAACTATTTTCGAATCTTAGAATTCAACTGCAACTTCGGCCACCACAATGCGATATTGGCTGGCTTTGAACACGTGCGTGGCGATATTACGATTACGCTCGATGCGGATTTACAAAATCCTCCGGAAGAAATTCCAAAGCTTTTGGAAAAAATGGATGAAGGCTACGATTATGTAGGCAGTTACCGTTTGGGTAAACGACAGGACGTTCGGTGGCGTTGTTGGGCCTCAAAATTTAACAATAAAATTCGTGCAAAAATTACGGACATACAAATGTCCGATCAAGGTTGCATGTTTAGAGCCTACAGGCGTTCCATTATTGATGCCATCGTTCGCTGTGGTGATTACACCGCATTTATTCCCGCTTTGGCCTATAAATTTTCTTCAAGGTATACGGAAGTGGGCATGCACCACGCTCCCCGCTTTAAAGGTGAGTCCAAATATGGGTTGTACTATTTGCTGCGAACGCACTTTGACTGGATGACGGGATTTTCTCTCGTACCTTTACAATTGTTCACTTTGTTTGGTTTTGCACTGTCAGGTTTTAGTTTTTTGCTCGTTTTGTACATACTGGGTAGACGCTTGTGCATAGGCCCTGAAGCCGAAGGTCTCTTTACCTTATTTGCCATTTTATTTTTTATGTTGAGCGTAGTTATCGTAGGTATTGGACTTATCGGTGAGTATGTGGGAAGGACGTATCAAATTATTCAAAAGCGACCCCGTTACATCTTAAAAAATATTTATCAACGGTCCAATAACCCTACCGCCTCAAAAAGATAATGGGTTCACACAAAGACGTAGAGATGTACGTTTCATTAGGAAACTAGATGCGTATTCAGAAAGTTTTACTTTGCTACGCAAGACATTTTACTATTTAAAAAATGTACCCATGTAATCTCCCTTAACACGGGATCCAAGCGAACTATTTTAGCCTTTAAAAACAGTTTATTACGTTAGGATTTTAATTAATTGGCAAGCGCGTACTGTTTAAGTTTATTGCTGAGGGTACGTGTGCTAATTTTTAAAAGAGAGGCCGCTTTCGTCCGATTGCCATGCGTTGTATTTAAAACGTGCAAGATATGTTTTTTCTCAATTGCCTCTAAATCCAACGTTGAACCTTCCACTAACGTTGCGCTTGCATGTGCATTGGGCAATATATTTAAGGCTCTTTCATTAATTTCCTGTTGGTCATTAGACAAGATAACAGCGCGTTCTATCGTATTCTGCAACTCACGAACATTGCCAGGCCACTTGTGAACTAAAAGAGCATTTTTTGCTTCGTCCGAAAATCCATTTAACGTTATACCGTGCTTGCGAATGTAGCGTTTTAAAAAATAGTTTGCCAATAAAAGAATGTCATTGCCGCGTTCACGTAAAGGTGGAATTTCAATGGGAAATACATTGAGACGGTAAAACAAATCTTCCCGAAAGTCACCCCGCTCCACCGACTTGCTTAAATCTCGATTGGTGGAAGCAATAACACGCGTATTCACCTTTAGGGTTTTTGTACCTCCAACACGCTCAAATTCTTTTTCTTGCAACACCCGGAGGAGCTTCGCTTGCAGGTGTGGTGATATTTCAGCAATTTCGTCCAATAAAATAGTCCCATTGTTTGCCAACTCAAATCGACCGATCCTTTTCTGCAAGGCGTGCGTAAACGCACCTTTTTCATGACCAAAAAATTCACTCTCGATGAGATTTTCCGCAATCGCTGCACAATTAACGGTGATGTAGGGCCTACTTGCCAAATGACTTAGCCTATGGATTTCTCTGGCCACCAGTTCTTTTCCCGTTCCATTTTCTCCAGTAATTAAGACGGTTGCTTCGGTCGAAGCCACTTTTTTGATGAGTGCTTTAATGTGTTGAATGGCAGGCCCTTCTCCCAATAATTCTTGTTGTAAGTCCCCTTCGGCGCTATTACACGAAAAAAATTGATTTACTTTAACCAAATGACTGTAGGATTCAGCTTTCTTTAGGACAACTTCTATCTCCTGCAAAGAGAAAGGTTTTATGATGTAGTCGAAGGCTCCTAATTTCATGCATTCGACTGCAGATTCAATGGATCCGTAACCTGTGATAACGACCGTAATGGGTTTTTCTACATTTTCGGGTAACGTATTAAAATGTTTCAATAACCGGGTTCCATCTCCATCTGGTAGACGAACATCCAGAAATACCAGATCAAAATTATCTTTGCCGAGAACACTTTCTGCATCCGTTAATTTTGAAACGGAAGCGACCGTATACCTAAGATTACGCAATTGTTCTTCCAGCGCTTTACGGATTACCAATTCATCATCTATGATAAGTACTTTGTCGAATTGCATAGCTAGATCGTTTATTACAAGAAGATTTAATTTTTTCGATGAGATGCGAAATCAAACCCTTTTCCCTATAATAAATCAAACAACATGAAATGACAATGAAAAAAACTTTTAGATTTTATTGAAACCCCCTTCACACCTATCCTGGTGAGATAACTTTGGCCATAAAATGGCTAACGAACTAAGCGACGACCAAATTTGCGTTGGAATTTTTCAACACGACCCGTTGAGTCGACAAAACGCTTTTCTCCCGTATACACGGGATGCGAGTCGGCAGTAACGTCGCGAATCACAATGTAATGCTCAACGCCGTCAATTATTTCTTTACCTTTTGAAACCATGGTTGAGTAGGTTAAAAAACGTTTACCCGAAGAAACATCCACAAAACAAACAGGATGATAATCGGGATGTATATTCTTTTTCATTCTACTTCTTAAATGTATAAATTAATACCCTTGTCGTGCCTTGTACCGGGGATTTGCTTTGCAAATAACGTAAATACGACCCTTACGCTTTACCACCTGACATTTTGCGTGGCGAGTTTTTAGAGATTTAATCGACGAAACCACTTTCATAAATATTCGTTTGCTAAATGAAACGATGAGATCCATGAGGTGTCAATGCATTTTTTATAAAATTACGTCACACGCGTGCGGCGACCACAGTCCGATGAGGTGAACATTCTTGATATTTTGATGCTGAAGACCATTCAGAAAGGGTTTATTTTAACATTTCTAAGTGCCTTTATATCAAGATTTTATACTATGCATGACAGGTAATGCGTATCGTTCAAGTATGATATTTTTCCAACGCTGTGGAAAAAATAAATTCTTCCGCAATTGTATCCGGTGAACGGCTTAGGATAAGTTTTATAAATTTTAAATGTTTATAAGCTTTTTGTTCTTCCAATGGAGTCCAACATTTATGATGTTTGCGCCAACGCCGCCATTGTATGCAGTAATGCGGTGGAATCCTTAGAAACAAAACTTTAACGTGCGGTTGCTGGGCAAGTTTTTGAGATCGAAGAACGACGTGAATCCAACCGTTTTCGAGTTCCACTTGTAAGGTATCCTGTGCCCACATAACTTGTTTGCCTGTTTTTATAATGGGTGCGATAACGGCATAAAATTCGGCAAATTGGCCTGATTGGGCCGTTAATGGGGGAGATTGTTTTAACAAGCGAGCAATGCAGTCTATTAAAGCTCCTAAAATAAGTAAGCACAAGGTTACTTCTAAAAAAGTAACCCCCCGCTTTGATTTTTTGTGCATTTTATCGTTTTTCTTGTAAAAATAGCATTGACTTCAGTTTTTTCAATGCTTCTATTGATTGAAAACTAAAGGTTCAATCAACTCAATTTTATGAATAAAGCAGAATTAATCGTTGAAATTCAAAACAAATTAGGCAAAGATGCCACAAAAGTTTGCGCAGAGCGTTCTTTAAATGCTGTGCTTGAAGCATTTAAATCGGGCGTTGCCAAAGATGGAATGGTCCAACTGGTCGGTTTTGGTACTTTTTCGGTATCTGAACGCAAAGCTCGTAGAGGAATTAATCCTCAAACAGGTAAGTCGATTCAAATTGCAGCTTCAAAAACTGTTAAATTCAAACCAAGTACTCAATTTAAAAGTATTTGTTAGCCTACCTTAAAATATAAGAAGAAATTCTTATAAGGTATTAGAGGAGGGTTATGTGTTTGTTTAATTTTATTTTTAAAGAATAAAGTTATGAAGTATTCTTTAGTGGACGAAGCTAAGAAAGTAATTCCAAACCCAAATATCTTGATTAACCTGGTTTCTAAACGTGTTAAGCAGTTAAAAAATGGTGCTGAGCCATGGATACATTCGTTAGAAAAACTAAGCTTAGAAGACATTGCCTTACGTGAGATTATTGAGAAAAAAATTACATTTGAGTTATAGTTTTTTGTACCCATGTCTGGAACAAAAAAGAAACCTCAGAAAGTTATTTTTAATCGAAAGTTAAGTCACGATTATTTCATTGGTAAAAAATTTGAGGCGGGTTTGGTTTTAACGGGTACGGAAGTAAAGTCTTTGCGTTTGGGCAATGCCTCCATTGAGGAGGCATTCGTGAGATTGGATCGTAAAAGTTGTCCAATGTTGATGAATGCACATATTCATGATTATCGTTTTGGAAATATTTACAATCATGATCCGTTAAGGTCTCGTTTTTTATTGCTGCATAGGAATGAAATTAATGAAATACGCGGTGCGTTAGAGCGAAAAGGCGAGAGTATTTTGGCAACGAAAATATTTTTTAAATCAGGTTTGGCAAAAGTCGAAATCGCAGTCTGTACGGCTAAAAAGTTATTTGATAAACGCCGGAGTCTCAAAGAAAAAACTGAAAACCGAGAGCTTGAAAGAGTTTTGCGGCATCATAAAACGTGACGCACGTTATCTTATTTAGACCCGAAATTCCTCAAAACACGGGCAATGTTGGGCGTCTGTGCGCTTGCACGCAAACAAAATTGCATTTAATTCATCCATTGGGGGTTTCTCTGGAAAATAAATATTTAAAGCGTAGCGGCATGGATTATTGGAGTTTTTTAGATGTCAATGAACACGCTTCGTGGGACGTATTTTTGGCCCAAAGCGAACGTCCAAAGCGTCTATGGCTGTTGACAACGCATACGGATCGACCCTATTGGGACGTACAATTTGAGGAAGAGGATGGCATTTTATTTGGGAACGAAGGCCATGGTTGCCCCGACTGGTTGCATCAGCAATTATGGGATAGACGCTTAACGATTCCCATGACGCATGCGACCGTAAGATCCCTCAACCTTTCTTCCAGTGTAGCAATTGTTAGATACGAAATATTGCGTCAGTTGCAACAAAAGTAAATCAGGTAAACGATTATTACGGTACCAGGCGCGGTTGTTTACAAATTTAATTTTGAGGGTAAAGATTGTACCATTGTCAGGTTGTTTGGTGATATGTGACGATGTGTGCAGCATCTGTTGCCAAAAAACAAACCATTTTTCAAAAAACTGATGGAGATACAGGCCTGCATAAATAATCGTTCAATCAGAAGGCATGATTAATAATATCTTGAGCATTGGCGCACAAGTAATAGTAGGTTTTATTATCTGCAGACATCCAAGAAATCAAGAGACGTCCGTTAGTGTTGATATCCATCGAAATGATTCTGGAACAATCGGTCAAGCGGTCGAAGCTATTCCCATTTTGATCGGTAAAGTCTCTCTTGGTCGATAGATGGAGTTGCTTGTTGGAATCGATAAAATAGCGTGCCACTCCCAAGACGAGATGCATTTTTCTGCCCGGATAACAGTAGGCGTAAATGATGTGATTGTTGTAGGCCACCAACTTATGCGTGCATTTGTATAAAGTCGAAGCCGAAGTTGTCTCGGCGGTGGATGCACTACCGGCAGGAATGGTCGTTGTGTAGATTACGTTTTCGGGGGTACTTGTCCAGTTTCTTCCGTTGGTGGAAGATTGTATGTGCAGCACAATGTTTGACATTCCCCAGGAAACGTAATTGGCAGTCCAGCGTTGAAGTCCAGAATTCGTATTGTTCATTGTATTGCATTGATCACCGTAAGAGTACATCAACACCAGAAAAATTTCCGTATTATCGCTCGCTTTAACGATTTCGAAATCGGCATGATAACTACAATCCGTCGTATTATCATCGCTCCCATGCAAATGGTTTCCCCAAGTTGTACTACAATGTGTGTGATTAATAATGTCATGTATGTGGGGATAATACCCATTATGCACGACCAAAGAATATATACTACCGTTGGCTCCCCTTATCATACGCGATTCTAGGGAAGACGACCTGTAATCCAAGTCGACATTATTCATGGGTTCAGTAAAACAATCAGACCAAGTATTTGACCTTGTGTCGAAAGTAATGGTTTGTAGGTACACGCGTGGATCTTGCGGAGAAGCATTGGACCGATTGGATAACCATTGACAGTAAACCTTTTTCCCATTGACATCGTGACAGGCCGAAAAAGCAATTTTATTATTATTTTTACTCGATTTTGGGAAATAGTTTATACACACCTCAGGGCAATCCAGAGGCCGTAAAAAGCTTGAACTCGAAACTGTATAATCACCTTTCCATAGCAGGATACCTTCCGTATCTCTACCGGAGGAAGTATTCCACCATCGAGATGGCAAAACGTATACAAGGTAGTATACGTAATTGGAAGAACCGTTGCACTCACGGGCAACACAAGGCGTCAAACTTACCCAAGAACGTTTGGGAAAGTTCTCGTAAGTCACATCATTTGTTTTATTGGGAGTGGGTACTCTGTCAGGTGGCCACGTGTAATTGCTTTCCGGCAGACACCATTCTATCGTGTGAGGTATCGCGTACATTGTGGAACGTACTATCATTCGAAGGCAATATCTACTAAAGTAATCGGAAGGATCGTAAACGGCAATGCTATACAAATAGCCGTTTGAACCCATCGTGGCACTTGGAACGATCGATTCATAAACGCGCTCAAGACTTCCGTAAGCGTTCACCAAAGCTTTAAGCCAAGGGTACTTTATGGAAACATCGTAATGGCAGAGATTTCCTGAGTCGAAATTAAACGGCGGGGTATAGTCGGCGGACAAAGGATATGTCAAATAAACCGCGCCGATGAGAGCCACGTAAAGTCGTAAAAAATTGTGAAATAATCCCGAACCTCCTAAGATTTTTAGGCATCCAAACCTCCGGACTGACTTCAAGACGGGTTCCAACCGTTGTCTTGGCTTTAGATCTAGGTTTGTGGCCAATTCTCGATTTGACTTTAACCGTTGTTCTGGTTCCAACCTCCGGATGGGTTCCGAGCCTAGCCTTTGGCTTGAGTCTGAACCCCGGTTCGATCTCAATACCTGGGTTTGCCCAAACCTTCGACCGGGTTCTAATCCTTGACCATATCCTAACCGTTGCCCCGATCCCAACCTCTGGACTGATTCCAAGACGGGTTTCAACCGCTGTTTCGGTTTCAATTCCCGACCAGATCCCGACGGTAGACCCGGGCTCTCTAGCTCCGGAATGTCACCGGCAATTAAGCGCTTTGAGGTCTTGAGGTCTTGAGGTCTTGAGGTCTTGAGGTCTTGAGGTCTTGAGGTCTTGAGGTCTTGAGGTCTTGAGGTCTTGAGGTCTTGAGGTCTTGAGGTCTTGAGGTCTTGAGG
>JAITJL010000027.1 GCA_031278975.1 Puniceicoccales bacterium | reverse complement strand
CCTCAAGACCTCAAGACCTCAAGACCTCAAGACCTCAAGACCTCAAGACCTCAAGACCTCAAGACCTCAAGACCTCAAGACCTCAAGACCTCAAGACCTCAAGACCTCAAGACCTCAATGCGTCTAAGCGCTTAAGGGCCAATAGCATTTCGGGGGTAGAGAACTCCGGTCAAAGATTGGGGCCCGGTCGAGGATTAGAGTATCCATCTACACCTGTCAGCCGAAAAGGTTTTACCCAAAACTTTAAGGCATCTGATTGTTTAATCATAACAGGGCAGGCTAAAGCGCCAGCACACGGCCAAGCAGCGGGGCATCCAAAAACATCAGTTCTCTTCCAAACCCCTGTTCCATGCCATACATCACCAGATCCGTCAACTGAAAGGGGTTTCTCCAAAACCGCTAACCGCTTAATCACAGCAGGGGGTCTTAGAACATCGGCTCCCCTCCGAACATCTGTACTTGACCGGGTATCTGGATTTGGCCGAACCCTGGTTTCATTCCGAGCATCAAAACATTCATCCGGATCCGTAAGTCGAAACAATTTTCACCAAAGCTCCAAGACCGCTGACTATTTAACTAAGACAGATCGTCCTAAGTCGGTTCCCGGTCAAGCAGCGGAGTGCCCAAGGACCTCGGTTCCCCGCTGGGCATCTGAACCTAGCCAGGATCTAAAACTGGAACGACGGTTGGAACCAAGCCGAGAATCGAAACCGATTCAGGGATTGGAACCAGAACACGGGTTAAGGCTAAATCGAAAATTTGGCCCCTACCTGGACCTGAAGTCAGTTCAGAGGTTGAAACCAGTCTGGAGATTCCTCTGCGCATCAGGATGCTTGAAGATTTTCGGATGTTGGAGATTATTCCACAAATTTATACGGCTTTGTATGGTCATCGGCGCGGTTCATTGGACGAGGCCATTGGTTGCCTACACGCCGCCATTTTCTGGCAAATACATTCAAGGGCAATGTAGGTATCCATACGAAAAACAGGGGAATTGGTACAATGCATTAAAGACACAATATGGTAGCGATGATGCAGTTTTAGGTAGTATTAATCCAGGGTTTTTGGTGGATACATCCGGAACCTTGTTCTACGTAACACCGAATGCAGGAAGCTATTTTGGTGGAAAATGTTACTATTTTGTAAAAATACTGCCCAATGGCACCTTAAGTCAAACTCAAAGAGAGGTTGACGATATTCTAGGTGTTCCAGGCAAATGGAGCGGACAAGCGGGGCCTATCGAGACAAGTAATTTTGATAAAGCATGGATTGCTCTAACTCCCTGTATTGCCAATGAAGTCAACGGGGCAGGAAATTTTTTTAACGTCCTTATTTACCAAATTCCTGTTAGATGGTGGGGCACAAATGTAGAAGGGGTAAGTGAGGGATTTCTATGGTGCAGGATTAATAAATCTGATTTAAGCCTTAGCAATTCGTATTACATCTCGTATGGAGACTCGCGTGCCAATATGGCCCATGGAGGATTATCTAGACTAGGTATTAGTACCAATCAGCTGGGTTGTGTGGCTTTATACCACGAGACCGCGAATAAAGTCTTTGTATGGTGGTTAAATTGTTTTTCACCTTATTGGTCTAGCGATTCTACTTCCAAGTACTTATGCGCGGCTACATTTAATACGGCTAACAATTCGCTGGCGTCAACCATAAGGTGCAGCGGTTCTTCCTGTTATGATTACGCTTACAATTTAGAATCAAGAGTTTTTATGAGTGGCGATTACGCATATTTGCTAACCATGCGTAACGGTTACCATCCCTTTATATCCAAAATCAGTACCAGTAACGGAAATGTAAATACATCCTATTCGGCTTCTTGGGGGAAATGTTTACATGGATCCGGTGAAAATGCAACGGAATGCTGTTACCATTCCGACATGGCTATGGTGCGTGCCGGCGACGGAACGAACGTATTTGTTGTGTTAATGTACTCTGCAGGTTCCCGATGTAACTCAATGAATGCTACGAACGCGGGTCCCAATCGCTGGAATTCAAATTATACCCCTTGGGGGGATTCCAATATTGTGCTGCACATACAGTCTTCCGCCAATGGAAGTGATTGGGCCAGCGGTCCCGAAAACATCATTTATCACACCAATGTCAGCATGGGTAATGCTTCTACCGCCACAACGACTTCCAGTGCAACACTGTATAAAAGTACGCATAAGTTGGTTGTTTACAACAATTACATCATTTATGCCTACTGTTATCCCGGGAAAACGCAACAACTCATCCTCGGGGTCGCACGTTACGGCGTAGATGCCAACCACAACGTACATTTATTAACAAAAGTTGATTTTAAAGATTCCAGTGGTACCAGCTTTGGTAATTTGACAAATTGCTCAAGAATCCTTTTTATGGACGTCAAAGGAAATCATTTGTGGATAACTTGGATGTCCACCGATAATAGGATAATCTATCATTTCCACATTAATCCCCAAGATTTAATCGACTGTGCCGTATGATTTTTTGAAAAATGCTTTAAATTTGCCTAAGCTGCATTATATTCGTTCCCTGTGATATATCTTAGCTTGGGATCCAATCTTGGTCACCGCCTGGAAAATCTACGTAAAGCGGTATCTTTAATTCAGGAGCGTTGTTTGCAGCATGTCGTATGTTCAATCGTATTGGAAACAAAGGCAGTACTTCTGCCAAATGCTTCTCAAAATTGGGATTTGCCTTATTTGAACGCGATTGTTTGCGGTGAGACGGTCTTATCGCCGCAAACTTTATTGCAAACTTTAGGTGAGATCGAAGAGGCCATGGGACGTCCTCCAAACCATCCCAAGTGGAGCCCTCGCGTGATTGATATAGATATTTTACTCTACGATATGGTGTGCCTTTCAACAGAATATTTAATTTTGCCACATCCGGAGTTGCTAAATCGTCCCTTTTTTTTACATTTATTGGCTTTACTGAATCCATGTTTGACACATCCTGCTAATGGCATTGATTTTGGAACGCTAGCTTCAAAATCTTTCGGCAAAACCTCTGCTACGTTTTTGCAGAGTTTTAGTTTACAGCCGAGATACATGGGAGTAGTGAACATAACCCCCGATTCGTTTTCGGATGGAGGGTTGTATTTTTCCACAGAAACTGCCCTGCAGTGCGCCCATCAACTCGTTGCGGATGGAGCTAGCATTATCGATTTGGGTGCTCAAACAACGCATCCAGGTTCGAAACAATGGGGACCCGAAGTGGAATTTGAACGCCTGCAACCCGTATTGGATACTTGGTACCAGGATGCATATCTCAAAAAAATACCCGTTAGCATAGATACTTATTGGCCAGAATTGATGACAAAATTGGTAGAAAAATACCCCATTGCCTGGATCAATGCCGTTCAATGCCCATTAAACGAATACGCTTTATCGGCTGTAGCACGCGCCGGGTGTCGCATTTGCGTTATGCATTCCCTGTCAATCCCGCCTCAACGTGACATTCATTTACCCGTTGGGGAATTACCGATGGCATCCGTCGAAATTTGGTTTGACTCACTTTTAACGCGATTACGTAAATGCGGATTTGAAGACAATGCGATTATTTTTGATCCCGGACTTGGTTTTGGAAAGACGATGTATCAAAATTGGCTTTTACTGAAACAAGTGGAATGCATGCGAAAGTGGCAGTGCCCCGTCCTAATAGGACACTCACGTAAATCTTTCTACGAAGCTGTAAGTCAAGCAGAAGCCCAACAGAGGGATTTGGAAACCTTAGCCGTTTCAAATTATCTAAAGGGATGCAAAATAGATTTTTTACGCGTGCACAACGTTCGTATGCATCAAAGATTTTTCGCAACACAAAACTGTTTAGAAAGTTGTTATGCACGTTAAAACTATCAAAACTTGCCGCGTAAACGCATGCCAAGATTTGAATCAATTTGTAGATGCGTATCTACCCACGGTAAGCGAAGAAAGCGTCGTTGTGGTTACTTCCAAGGTGGTCAGCATTTGCGAGGGACGTACGGTCCCAAAGCATTCTGCTACAAAAGAAAAACTTATTCAACAAGAGGCTGATACAATTATCGCCAGTGCCGAATCATCCGGTGAGCGCATCGTTTTGACTTTAAAAAATAACTTGCTCATTCCATCGGCCGGCATTGACGAATCAAACGGTAACGATGCATACGTATTGTATCCCAAAGATTGCTTTGCATCCGCAAAGCAATTGTGGTCTTTTTTACGCACAAAGCACCGCATACAGAAGTTGGGCATACTGATTACGGATAGTCATACCACCCCTTTACGCAAAGGTGTGACGGGTATTGCGCTTGCCTGGTGGGGATTTGATCCATTGTTCAGTTATATCGGGAAACCTGATCTTTATGGGCACCCGTTGCGTGTCACGTGCATTAACGTCGTCGATGCATTGGCCGCAAGTGCCGTCTTTGCTATGGGTGAAGGTAACGAATGTACACCCTTGGCAATGATTGAAAACGCACCTCACATGACGTTTAATGAGGATTTACACGCTTACCGTGAAGTATGCATTGCACCCGAAGAAGATCTCTATCAACCACTTTTAAAATCGTTATCTCTCGAGAATAACAAGACTTCTTTTCAGAATCTTGAAACCTTGTAAGCTGCTATAAAGCTTGATGAATGGCTATAAACTGTCCCGTTGTTTTGCGCAACTGCAAGCTGAGATAACGGGCAAGCCCTTTGAGTAAAATGACACCTATGTGTTGATGTTTTTCGATGATCTCGTAAAAATCGTCTTTTTTAAGAACGAGCAGCCGAGTTGTTGTTGCAGCTTGCAAAGTACCAGAACGTACAGTATTGTCGAGCACGGCTTGTTCGCCAAAAAATTGGTTCGCAACCACACGCGAAATTTCGAACGGAATTGCACTGTTGTTACCCTTGTAAATGATCAATTCTCCTTCCAAAACGTAGTAAAGCGCATCGGCGGGATCACCTTCAGAAAATAAAATTTCCGAAGGTGGCAAATCCAAGTAGCGCCAATAAGGAGCCACGACTTTTAGTTCTTCCTGCGATAATTCTTCTAAAATTGGAATCTGCGCTAGTTCGTTAAAGATAGTGGAATCTGTCATAAGATACTGTATCAATTTTAGTCTATGATGGTACCGCAAGCAAGCGTTTTTTTGCGATTTCTGCTTCGTTAAGCAAAACAAAAAAACGACTTGCAAAAATGAATCTTTGTTGGTTTATTTCTTAACAAAATGGGAAATTTAAACGCAAATACATACATTTTACTGGGTGATCAAGCGGCAGGATCTGGAGCTTCTTCTTTAATGATCATGGGGCTGTTTTTTTTGGCCTTTTGGTTTTTGTTGATAGCGCCTCAAAAAAAGAAACAAAAAGAACAAGAAAGGATGATTTCCAATTTGAAGGCGGGAGACAACATTGTAACAACGAGCGGTATTATTGGGACCATCGTGCAAATTAAGGGCGAGTGCTTAGTTATTAAATCGGTGGATTCAAAAATTGAGCTTCACAAAAGTTTTATCCAAAGTAAGTGGATATCTGAAAAATCTAAATAGCAATTTCAATTGTAAATCGAATTATGCTGCATGCTACCAAATGGAGATTGGTACTTAGTTTAGTCGCTATCGTGTGGGCTTTATCGCAATCTTCTCCGTTAAACGATCGGCCTTTTAAAGACTATTTACAAGCAAAAGTAGAAGCGCATGCGGAAGCGTTTGATGCCTTGATGAAAATGGCTCAATCGCTTGTACAGGCAGGTGAAGAAAAAAGCTTGGTTTCAGCATTACTAAAAGTATGTACTAAAGATAAGATTGACCTGTGCAAATTTTTTCCAACATTCCATTTGGCGGATGTGAAAAATTTCGACAAACGAAATCGAGTTTTACTGCAACATTTGTTCAAATATTCCCAAAGTGTTTTCAAACAAGGATTAGATTTAAAAGGCGGGGTTGCTTTTTCATTAGAAATCAATCCTAAGGTTTTATTGGGCAAGGAAAGTTGGGAACGTCAGCAACTGGTGCAAAAAGCAATTGAAGTCATTGCAAGTCGTATCGATTCGTTGGGTGTTACGGAACCCATCATTCGTCCTCGCGGAGATCACGCCATCGAGGTTCAACTACCCGGAATATCGTTGGAAACCAATCCCGACGTTGTTCAAGCTTTAAAAAAGCCTGCTAAATTGGAATTTCGATTGGTCAACGATTCTCTGGATCCGATGCAAGAGAATTTATCCCTAGGATACGAAAGGCTATGGTTGACGCAGGAAGACACTGCAGGCAACGAAAAACAAATCCCTATTGTGGTCAAACGTTTGCCGGAAATGACGGGAAAATCTATTAAACGGGCGCAGCCCGTCATTGATTCTTATGGTCGTCATGAAATTAGCTTACAGATGACCGATTCTGGGAAAGAGCGTTTTGCGAAGGTGACTAAAAATAATTTGCACAAACGTTTGGCAATTGTTTTGGATGGAAAAATTTATTCGGCTCCCGTTATTCAATCCGAGATTACCAATGGTCAGGCAAGTATTTCTGGAAAATTTACGCAGCGAGAGGCTTTGGAATTGTCTCACGTTTTAAATAATCCGCTGGAATTTGAATTGGATCTCATAGAAGTATATGAAGTTGGGCCTTCTTTGGCCAAAGAAGCAAAATCGTCTGCCATTCAAGCGGCTTTAATAGGCATGTTACTGGTTATAGCTTTACTGGTATATTATTACCGTAGTTTTGGAATTATCAGTTCCATCGCTCTATGCATCAACGGACTACTGATTATAGGTGCTTGGGCGTCTATTGGAGCCACCATTACGTTACCCAGCATCACGGCATTGGCCATCACATTTGGCATGGCGGTAGACGCCAACGTGTTAATCCTAGAACGCGTTCGAGAAGAAATGAAGGCGGGGAAAGATTGTATTACTGCCATGGAATGGGGGCACCGAAAGGCATTTGTAACCATTTTAGATGCCAATTTAACCACTTTATTGACGGCAGTTTTGCTCATTTGGTTGGGTGTAGGCGCTGTGAAAGGATTTGGTGTTACGCTGGCAATCGGTATTTTAACCACTTTGTTTTCCGTTTTAGTTTTTAACCGTGCGCTTGTGGACATTTGGGTACGAAAACATTACAATTGCTTGCCCTTAAAAGCTTGGTTGAGCGCGTGTTCTATTCGTTTTTTAAAGTACAAGTATTTTGCGTTTGGCCTATCGTTTATGTTAATACTGATAGGTATCATTGCGGTGGGAATACGCGGGAAAAAAGTTTTGGGAATCGATTTTGTAGGTGGAGATGAACTGTTGGTTAAATACGTACAAGCGGTAGATTGCCAAGCAATACGTTCGATTGCTCACAAAGCAGGTTGTGGCGAAATAAGTGCCGTTTACCAAAAATATGTGGGAAAAGATTTTAGTCTATTAAAAATTCAATCCGAAAAAGACAAAGGAATGACCGTCCTGCAAGTATTGAATGAGAATTTTCCAGAAGCAAAATTTCAATGGGTAACCCAAAGTAAAATAGGTGCTTCCGTGAGCGTTGATGTTCAAAAAAATGCTATTTTGTCCATTTTAGTAGCACTCTGTGGTATTTTACTGTACGTTGCCTTACGATTTGAATTTGGATACGGCATAGGGGCCGTTATAGCTTTATTGCACGATACGTTGATAACGATTGGCTTGTATATTTTAATGGGGCGCCAATTTTCGGCCCCTATGGTTGCGGCCGTTTTAATGATCATTGGTTATTCAATTAACGATACAATTATTATTTTTGATCGTATTCGAGAGGAGTTGGGCTTAAATCCGAGTCTATCCTTGGGACAAGTCATCGATGTATCCATTAATAAAACTTTATCGAGAACTTTAATGACCAGTTTAACAACGTTTATACCCGCATTTGTCCTATTTATAGGTTGTTCGGGTGTTGTAAGTGATTACGCTCTGGTGTTTTTGCTAGGGATCGTAACGGGGACTTTTTCGTCTATTTTTATTGCATCGCCTATTTTGTATATTTGGCACCGTGGAGACCGTAAACGGATCGAGGAGAAACACGATAAAGTTGCTTATACCTGGGTAAACAACTGAGAAATTGCCTTCATGCGTTGGTATTATGAAGACGACATCCCTGTACAGCAGATTGAAATTTTGTGCAAACATTTGGGTATTTCTAAGTTTTTAGCCAAGTTGTTGGGATCATTGGGCTACTTGGATGTACCCTCAGCCTTCAACTTTTTAAATCCATCTCTAAAAAATTTAGAAAATCCTTCCGACATTGCACATTTAGATCAGGTCGTTCAAATAATGAACGAAGTCTGTAAAGCGGGTCAATCGATAGGTGTCATCAGCGATTACGATGTGGATGGTATTACGAGTATGGCCCTATTATACCGCTATTTTGAAGCCTTAAATTACAGCTTTACACCTTTTTTCCCGGATCGAAAAAAGGAAGGCTACGGATTAAGTGAACAGGTGGCTGAGCGTGTGATGTCCGCTGGAAACTTTGATTTAATCGTGGCACTTGATTGTGGAACGAATGCCGTTGAACCCATTGAGCTACTCAATAAAAAAGGAATTAATGTCATCGTCATCGATCATCATCAACGTAATTGCGAAAAATTACCGTGCGCAACAATTATTAATCCGCACATTGATCCGCAAAACCATTCTACGTCGGCACAACAATTGTGCACGGTTGGATTAGTTTTTAAACTGATACACGCTTGGTTAAAAATTTTAAAAGCAGCTCATTTTACCCCAGCTTTATCAATACGCCTAAAGCCATTTTTAGACCTCGTAGCCTTGGGAACCATCGCCGACATGGTTCCACTACTCGAAGAAAACCGATTATTTGTTCACTTCGGATTGAAAGAACTGAAGCAATCACGCTTGTTAGGCCTCAGAAGTTTGCTAAAATTCTCTGGTATCGAAGCGGGCGCTCCTCTGGGTACGGATGATGTTGCTTACCGTTTGGCTCCAAGGATTAATGTCAGTGGTCGTTTAAGTTCAGCCGATTTACCCTTTCGACTGTTGACCAGTCGAGATGCAAACATGTGCGACACTTGGGCGGACACGTTGAACCGGTTGAATTTAGAAAGGCAACAGATTGAAAAACAGATTGTCATGCAAGCGGAACAAATGATTTACGCGTACCCTAAAAATGCGCTTGTTTACGTCCTGTACAATCCGCATTGGCATGTGGGTGTCGTTGGCGTGGTGGCAGGTAAATTGGCTCATCAGTACGGTAAACCGGTTTTTGTTTTGGGCAAACAGGGTGAATTTGCAAAAGGGTCGGGACGCAGCGTGCACGCGGTCAATCTTGTAAATCTGTTTCAACAAGCCAATGTGGATGTAGAACGGTGGGGTGGCCATCCGGCAGCGGTTGGATTAGCGGCAAAACCCGAAACATTGGTTGCCTTGGAGCAATCTTTAGACAACACCTTGAGAACAACTTTTAAAGAAGGTATACCAGAACCTCAATTGCACGTGGCAACAGCGCTTAATTTTGAAGATTTTTCCGAAAAATCACTGGATGAACTGGAAAGAATGGCTCCTTTTGGTCAAGGAAACGAAGCACCTGTATTCGTTTTGAAAAGGATCATTTTACCGAAAAAGTTTGAACGTTTTGGTAGCGCAGGCGCACACCTTCGACTATTTTTGAACAACATTTCCATCATAGGATGGGGAATGGGAACGGTACAATTACCCATAAATTACCCCATTCATTTAGCGGTTAGAGTAGCTTGGAATTATTGGAAAGGCGAAAAAAGATTTCAAATGTATCTAGTAGATTGGCAAAAATGCGATTAAAAGCCGTTGTGCCGACGGGTGTTGTTAACACGCTAGCATATAATGCATCGGCAAATTACATGATTTAGAGTAAAAACTGTCCATGTACAATATCAGTTAGTTGAGATTATTTTTATTATATACCTTCGTGCATTTTGATCATTCCAGAGCTTTGGCATAAATTAAAAAATTAAGAACACAATAACCTGGTATTGGTAACATGCAACTTATCTCTAATAATGTAAAAACTCAAAATGTGGATCATTTTCAACGTTACGCAATGTACCTAGTATTTTTACTTGATACCCTGCTATTTTGTGGCAACATTTTTCATTTCTTGACGGCAATGTAAGAAAAATTCTGGTAACCGATGAGAATGACGCGTTCTCCCGGTTGAGCGGAACCGCTCAGTAGATGTGCTTCCAAAATCTGGTCCTCCACGCATACTTTCCCGTACGGTATGAGCGGGCTTAGGACAGTTGCTTCCTTGCCAATGAAATCTTTTCTAACCTGTAACATTCCATGGACTTGTTGGGTCAGTTGCAGATATTTAAAACTTTTCTTTAAAAAACCTCGCTTCCACAAAAAGATAAGACCTATTAAAAACAGGATGCCTGCGCATAAAAAGTCTTTCGTGGGCGCAAAGACACTTTTTAGAGCAATGCTTTCATGAGGCCAAATATCCATGTAACTCCACCATAAACTTCCCAAGATCAGTATTAGTCCCAGGCAAGTTGCAAAGATGGACCCGACGTAGAACACGTCCAGGAGGATGCAGAGTACGCCCAGGAGCAGCATGAAGAAAACTTCTGTGCCGGCGAGTCCTGCCAAAAAATTTACCCACAGAGGCAGCATCATACAAATGACCCCCAGGCAGCCGAAAAGTCCAAAACCTGGAGTTTTAAATTCGATGAATAAACATAAAAAACCGATGGCGGATAGGAAAGGGACATAGGGCATAAGATATTTTGCAAGACTTTCAAAGCCGGTTAATTGAAATGGGGCCACATCCACATCATTGCCAAATGCGGCTGTAGCCAATGCTTCCGTCGAACCAACAATACCGTTTCCCAGCAATGGGTTAGGAGGATGTCCGTACAAACGGCAGGCTTCTTGTGCGGTAAGCGTTAACAACTCGTCTTTGCGTTTTAAGGTTTTTCCATCTATCGTTAAGATGTAATTTGCATCCAGCATAGCCCGTTGGACGTTGTATCGATAGGTCCCATTTATGTAGGAACGCATGCGCGCCAGCAGATAACTGTCCATTTTTTTCTGCAGCGTTGGATCAAGCGACTGTCCCCGTTCGTCGATAACGGCAGCGGCACCCACAATACCGGTGGGATGGAAATAAATCAGGTCGCAGACCATAGCAATGTAAGAACCCGCAGAAATAGCCTCCGTGTTGATGTAAGCAACCTTTTTACCCCTATACCTTTCAAGCAGTTGCAGGATATGGAGCGTGTTGTCCAAACGACCTCCGGGTGTGTGGATGTCTAGAATAACCCCTTTGCAGTGAAGTTTTTCGGCAGTTTTTAAGCCACGTTTCACGATACACTCTTGGGTATAATCTATGGGACCCCGAAGGGGAATGCATAGCACTTTATGGGCTCCCCGCAGTGGATGCATGGGTAGTAGAAGGATCGAGATCCAAAGTGTCGAAAGAGGTTTAAAGTTTAAAAACATTGTTGGTGGGGATTCTTTTGTGAGCATGGAGCATAAGTAATATGCCCGCAAGTGTTAAAAAAATGGAATAAAATTGTCCGCGTGAAATGCCAAGTATAAGGGACGCATCCGGTTCTCTAAAGCATTCCAAAAAGATACGAACAAACCCGTAATAGACCAAAATTTCTCCCGTTAATTTCCCTGGAAATGCTCGAACGCGGCGTGTTTTCCAAATGCTTACCTGCGTCCATATAAATAACCCGATACCTTCACCAAAAGCCTCGTATAATTGCGAAGGATGCCTTGGAAACGGATTATTGGGAAACAGAACGGCCCACGGAACATCCGTAATGCGACCGACCGTTTCGGCATTCACAAAATTGGCCAGACGACCGAAAAAAATTCCCATGGGTACCAAACAAACAACCAGATCCGCCAAAGAATATAAGCACAATTTGTATTTTTTACTCAACCCTAAAAGTGCCACGTATACGCCCACAAAACCACCATGGCTCGACATACCTCCTTGCCAAAATGCAATGATTTGTTGGGGATGACGTAAGTAATACGGGAAATCATAGAGGAGTACATACCCCAGTCTGCCTCCCACCAAAACGCCTAACAGCAAATAAAACAATAGCGACTGTTGTTGCTCTGGCGATAAAATAAGCATGCGGTGATGCGTGAAGATCTTTAATGTGAGCCACGCTACCCAAAACCCCAAAAAGTAAGCGAAACCATACCAGCGAATGCCTTCCAGGAAAAACCCCGATGGAAATCGCACCATAAAAGGATCCAATTGATGCATCCAATAGGCCAACATGTTTTACGATAACAGCATGAAATAGGTGAGATGTCCACGTCTATTTTTGCTCTTTTGTGTCGATTAGATGGCTGAAGAAGATGTGAAAATGGAGTGAAACAAAAAATTCTAGTAACCCATATACGTCCATTTATTTCATAAAAGTGTAAAAAAAGCTTAACATTTCACAAAAAACTTTGTTATAATTAATACATATGTTTCTAAAGGGGAGGCGATTGGTTGCTTTTTGTATTTTTTCACTTTTAGGTGGATTTTGCAATTTGCATGCCGAGTCGGCTGTGAGTCCAAAGGCATACGTCTTGTTTTCTGTCTGGAATTTTCCCATAACCAACGGAATGCTGTACACATGGCTCGTCTCTTTGGTCATCATCGCCGTCGTTCGGTATGCCGTGGGACGTCCTCAATTGATACCGGAACGTGGGCAAATTGTTGTCGAAGGGATTATTGACAATGTTTATCAAATTATAGTCCCCATCGTAGGCCATAAGGCGGCAAAAGCAACATTCCCTTTATTGGTAGGTTTTTTCGTCTACATTCTAATGCACAATTGGAGCAGTTTATTGCCGGGAGTTACCACGATAGGTGCTTACCAACACGATCACTTTCTTTATTTTTTCCGTCCTTCCAATGCAGACCTCAATGCACCTCTTGCGCTGGCTATTGTTTCCTTCGTAGCGTGGTTTTACTGCATACTGCGATTTGCCGGCATAAAAGGTTCCATTATGCATATTTTTGGCAACAAAGCCGACCGTAATGAAGTTTCTTTGGGTATCTACAGTTTCTTATTTTTCATCTTCTTGGGCGTTGGTTTTATTGAATGCATTTCCATTTTATTTCGCCTTGTTTCGCTTTCTTTTCGTCTTTACGGCAATGTTTTTGGGGGAGAAAATCTAATCAACAACATTATGACGTTATCGCCGTGGACGAAATGGGTTGTCCCCATACCGTTTTATTTTTTGGAGATACTCATTGGTGCGATTCAAGCTTTTGTCTTTACCTTATTGACGGCAGTTTATATTGGACTCATATGCAACCACGAGGAGGAGGCATAATCGTTCTTGCATAAAAGCTTGTGCCGGGCGAGTCTGCACGTTATATATAATTTAGAATAAAAGGATATAATTATGATGGATATAATACAAATAGCTCAAACAACGGGAGACATTGGACGTGGATTAACGGCCGCATTAGGTTGCTTTGGTGCAGCACTGGGTGTCGGGTTTGTAGGTATGAAGGCTGTAGAAATGGTAGGGCGTAATCCAAGTGTGTCGGGCAAAATTTTAGTCCAATCCATTTTGGGTATGGCGTTGGCAGAAGCCGTGGCATTTTATGCTCTATTCTTATATCAAGGGTAAATAATCCGTCTCATACCACGAAAAAGTTATGATGCATTTCATTGCGGATCTTGCAAGCCCTGCAAGTGAATCTTCTGGTTTCATGCACTTGATGGATACGTTTGGTGTGCGGGGAGATTTATTATTTGCGCAGGTCATTAATTTCTGCGTGGTTACTTATTTGTTGTACCGCTTTGCTCTAAAGCCGGTGCTAAAAACAGTCGAAGAACGTCAGCGAAAAATTTCGGAAGGCTTACAATATGCCGAAGAAATGAAAGCTCAATTGGTATCTGCGGAACAAGACCGCCTTAAGGTCATAAAACAGGCTCAGGAAGATGCACAAAAACTGCTTGAACGGACAAAAAAGGAGAGCGAAATTTATTTGCATGAACAAAAAGAAGCAACCGAAAGAAAAATCAATCAAATGTTTTCGCAAGCTAAAGATTCTATGGAAATGGAGCGAAAACAAATGATTACAGAAGCACGTGCAGAAGTGGTTGACCTGGTCATTGCAACGACAGAACGTATACTGCAAAGTTCTTTAACGGATGAGGTAAAGGCATCCCTTAACAAACAAGCTTTGGAAGCGCTCCGGGAAGAAAAGTTTTAAAATATGGACAAAAAACACAAAGCGCTTATTGGCCGTCTGGCAGAACTTTCTTTTGCGCATGAAGAGGATCGATACCTGGAGAGAGTAAAGCATGTTTTAACGTTCCTGCAGTCGCGTTACCCTCGTTCCATTAAGGAAGTTTTACATTATTATTGGACATGTTTGCGTAAGATTCATACGCAACATTGTCTTTGCGTAGAGTATGCAGGATATTTAAATAGAGAACAGATGATGTCCATTTTTAAGGAGGTGTCGTGTCAAATTGTTTATCAAGAGAATCCGCAATTGGTGGGTGGCATAAAAATTAAGCACGGAGACTGGGTTTGGGATCGCTCAATTCAGGGTCAATTGAAAGCATTAACGCAAAAATTAAAAAAATCATGATGGCAATTCTTGCAGATATAAAAGAGACAATTGAGGCATTCGAAACAACGTCGATTCATTCCAACGTGGGCAAAGTAATTTCGTTGGCGGATTCCGTTGCGAAAGTGGAAGGATTATCCAATGTGATGTACAATGAAATGGTGTCTTTCCCTCACAGCGTGTACGGTATTGCTTTCAACTTGGAAGAAGATGAAGTGGGTATCGTTTTGCTGGGAGATACCAGTTTCCTAAAAGTTGGAGACGCGTGTCAAACGACCGGCTTACTTCTGTCGGTGCCGGTTGGAAAATCTTTATTGGGACGCGTTGTGGATGCTTTGGGTCAACCTCTAGACGGTAAGGGTGAAATAAAAGCCGAAGCAAGATACCCGGTTGAAAAAATTGCTCCCGGAATTATTGCACGCAAGTCGGTCAATCAACCTTTGCAGACGGGTATATTGTCTGTAGATGCCATGTTTCCCATTGGACGCGGTCAAAGGGAATTGATTATCGGCGACCGCTCTACGGGTAAAACGACGCTTGCCTTGGATACCATTTTACATCAAGCGAAGTTGAATCGCGAAGGTCTTGCAAGTGGGGATACCAATTTTCGACCCATTTATTCGATTTACGTGGCGATTGGCCAGAAAAATGCGACGATTGCACGTACGCTTAAAGTGTTGGAAGATTACGGTGCTTTAGAATATACCATTGTTGTGTCCGCTTCCGCTTCCGATAATGCAGCCAATCAATACATCGCTCCTTATGCGGGTACCGCCATGGGAGAATATTTTATGCAAAATGGTATGGATGCGCTTATTGTGTACGATGATTTGTCGAAACATGCGGTGGCGTATCGCCAAATTTCACTGGTGTTAAAACGACCTTCCGGACGTGAGGCTTTCCCAGGCGATGTATTCTATTTACATTCCCGATTATTGGAGCGTTCTGCCAGATTAAATGCCGATTATGGGGATGGTTCATTGACAGCCTTGCCCATCATTGAAACGCAAGCCGGTGACGTTTCCGCTTACATTCCGACCAATGTCATTTCCATCACGGATGGACAATTATTTTTAGAAACAGATTTGTTTAACCAAGGTATACGACCGGCCATATCGGTGGGCATTTCTGTATCGCGTGTTGGATCGGCAGCGCAGATTAAGGCATTAAAAAAAGTTGCAGGTCAATTGAAGCTCGAAATGGCTCAATATCAAGAATTGCAGGCTTTTACGCAATTTGGATCCGATTTGGACGCAAAAACGCGACATCAGCTGGAGCGTGGCAAACGTATCATTGAAATATTAAAGCAGGGAGTTCATAAGGATAGGTATGTTGCATTTCAAGTGGCCATTTTGTGGGCCACCCAAAAAGGCTATTTCGATGCGGTTGAAATTGAAAAAATGCCCGATGTTATCGCTCATTTGAATGACCATTTTTTGAATTTACAAAAAGATTGGATGCGTCAACTGCATGCCGCAAAGGAATTGACGGAACCGCTTGCAAACCAATTGGAACAAATTTTCAATAACTGGCAACAAACGAAGGCGTGATTCTATGAAAGGCATGCGAGAAATTCGGACACGCATTAAGGCGATTAAAAATACGGCCCAAATTACGCGTGCCATGGAACTGGTGGCTTCTTCCAAGATGAAGAAAGCGCAAGATGGTGCCTTAAGAAGTCGTATGTACGCATACGAATTGGCCGAACTTTTGCACGCTTTAACGCAACAAGTCTCTTGGGACGATATCCAACACCCGTTTTTGAATGTCAGAGATGTTCGTTACCGGGGTGTGTTATTGGTAATGGCCGATAAAGGTTTGTGCGGTTCTCTAAACCAAAATTTGTTGAAAGAAGCTCTACAATTGCCCACTTGTACACGGTTTATAGTGGTTGGTCAAAAAGGTTTGCAAGTGATGTCACGCAATCATTCGGATTTACTGGGACATTTTACATGCCCCGATATCTTTCATTTTAAACAGGTGCAAGAAATTGTTCATTTTCTTGTGGATGCCTATCAAAGTCAGAAAATTGATACCGTGGAAGTTTTGTTCCCACGTTTTAAGAATACACTTGTGCAAGAACCGGCTTTAAGACGTTTGTTACCTATGGTTAATCTTGAAGAAGAATTAAAAAATTTGTACCATTGGATGGGAATTGATGGGTCTAAACTGGCAAACAACGATCGAGATTTTATTGTTGAACCTAACGGTAAAACGATTTTGGAACAATTGCCTCTGCTATTCCTTAAAAAAACGCTTTATCAGATTTTACTGGAAGCAAAAGCTTCCGAACACAGCGCACGTATGGTAGCCATGAAAGCGGCCACAGACAACGCAGAAACCTTAATTGAAAATTTAAAATTGGAGTACAACAAGGCTCGTCAGGCAAGTATTACGCAAGAAATTGTGGAAATTACGGCGAGTCAAAGCTTATGAATTTGTGGACCATATGAATAACGTAGGTAAGATTGTTCAAGTAATTGGTGCTGTCGTTGACGTACAGTTTGCCAAAGAGGCTATTCCGGAAATTTACAACGCGTTAGAAGTGACGCTCGATGCGACAGAGGGAAAAAAGTCGCATCTTGTTTTAGAAGTACAGCAACATTTATACGAAGGGTTAGTTCGTGCGGTAGCCATGTCTTCTTCCGAAGGTCTCCGACGTGGTATGGAGGTGGCAGATACCGGTCAACCCATATCCATTCCCGTAGGTAAAGGCGTATTGGGGCGTATTTTAAATGTTATTGGAGAACCCGTAGACAATCGTGGGCCCATTGAAGCTGATTTGTTACTGGCGATTCATAGAAATCCACCCAGCCTGTTGGAGCAAAGTACAGAAGCTCAAATCTTGGAAACCGGTATCAAGGTGATTGATCTCATTTGTCCATTTATAAAAGGAGGTAAAGTAGGTGCCTTTGGGGGTGCCGGCGTAGGTAAGACCGTCGTCATTATGGAACTTATCCAGAATATTGCCATGGCGCACGGTGGGTATTCGGTTTTTTCAGGCGTTGGAGAACGTTCACGGGAAGGGAATGATTTGTACAGGGAAATGACGGATGCCAAGGTCATTGATCTTGAGCATCCTGAAAATTCAAAAGTGGCCCTGGTATATGGACAAATGAATGAGCCGCCGGGAGCTCGTATGCGCGTAGGTTTGGCTGGCCTGACGGTGGCCGAACATTTCAGAGACGCCTACGGTCAAGATGTGTTGCTCTTTATCGACAACATCTTTCGTTTTTCACAAGCGGGTTCAGAAGTGTCCGCACTTTTGGGACGATCACCTTCTGCAGTTGGCTATCAGCCTACTTTAAGCCAAGAAATGGGAGCACTTCAGGAACGTATTACTTCAACGAAAAAAGGTTCCATTACGTCTTTCCAGGCAGTGTATGTACCCGCAGACGATTTAACGGATCCCGCACCTGCAAATACGTTTGCTCACCTGGACTCAACAATCGTATTGGATCGACGCATATCCGCACTCGGTATTTATCCTGCGGTGGATCCTTTGGCATCGGGTTCCCAGGCACTTGACCCAAATATTGTTGGAGAAGAACATTTTACAACGGCGCGTCGTGTGCAATCTGTATTGCAAAGGTATAAAGATCTGCAGGATATCATCGCCATTTTGGGTATCGATGAATTGTCGCCCGAAGATAAATTGATTGTGGCACGAGCCCGTAAAATCCAGAAATTTCTTTCTCAACCTTTTCGTGTTGCCGAAATTTTCACAGGATACAAAGGTAAGTATGTCAAGACGGCCGACTGTGTAAAAGGGTTTAAAATGATTTTAGAAGGCGAATTGGACGAAATCCCTGAAAATGATTTTTATATGAAGGGGACTATCGAAGAAGTGGTGGAAACTTCCAAGGAATCGTAATTCTATGGGTTTTTTGCTTAAAATTGTTATTCCTGAAAAAATTGTTTTTGAAGGTAAAGTTACTTCGGTAATATTACCCACAGTTTTGGGAGAAATAGAGATTCTTGAAGATCATTTGCCCATCGTAGGCCTTTTGGAGCCCGGTGCGGCTATTTATAAAATTAATGGCCAGACAAATTCGATTGCCGTCGACACAGGTTTTTTTAGGTTAAGAAAAGATCAATTAATACTCCTCACGGAAGCCGCCATCGATGTACAAGTTTTGGATGCAAGTTCGATTGATGCGGCTGTACGTCGTGCACAGGAAGCTCTTGAAAAAGCTAAAAAAGAGCAAGGTGCCAATACCGAAGAATTGGAACGTTTGGACAAAATGTTTCGATTCCAATTGGCTCAGCAGCTTACAAAACAAATTAAGCGTTGATGGCGGATTTTGAAACTTCCATACGGGTAAGATATGCTGAAACGGATGCGATGGGCGTTGCACACCACAGCAGCTACTTCGTATGGCTAGAATTGGTACGCGTAGAATGGCTACGATTTTTGGGATTAGATTACAAACAAATGGAAGCTGACGGATTTGCTTTGCCCGTTGTTGAAGCTCACTTGCAATATAAATCGCCTGCATTTTTTGATGATTGTATCAAAATTATATTGCATCCTCCAATCGAAAAATTGCATGCACGTTTTACGCTAACTTACACGCTTTTGCGTCAAGATTTTCTCCTCGCTAAAGGTTATACGGTACACGCTTTTATTAATCGGCAACGGCAATTGATTAAGCCACCTGCATTTTTTTTGGAACGCATTGCTTGAGATGGGATTCAGTCACAGCGCGTACCTGTTCCGGACGCATAATGGCCCCGACGTGGTTTAAAGTAAATATTGGAAATTACTGTACAACCTCCAATGATTTTATCTCATGGAAAGCGAGGAAGCGTATAATTTTGAACGTAAATGCACAACCCTGCAAATAGGTAACAAGCAGTCAACCTCATTGGTCGATAAACGAGCATAACGCTTCTCCTGCTTACAAAAGTTTTTGAAATGAATAAAACGTTGAGTGTCTCAACTGCTTTGCCCACCAACGAAAGGCATTAACCTGCCAATTGCACAAAGACTTTGGAGTCCCAGCGCCTCTAAAGTCATATATTTTTTACATGCATATCTCTTTTATGCGTAAATTATTTACTTCATTTTACGCAACAACGCACCACGCTTAGACGCTTCTACGACGCTTTATTCATCGCTTTAAGAGAAACATATCCGTGCACACTATCTCAGTTTTTAAGCAACTTAAAACAGTTCTTCATTCACTTACACGCTTTAGTGGAGGCCGTAGGCGGTGGCATTACCCAGTTCTTCTTCGATGCGTAACAGGCGATTGTATTTACAGATACGGTCTGTACGACTGAGCGATCCTGTTTTAATTTGGCCCGCATTTGTGGCAACCGCTAAATCTGCCAAAGTCGTATCTTCCGTTTCGCCAGAACGATGAGAAATAACGCACCCATAGCCGGAACGTTTGGCAAGTTCAATGGTGTCCAACGTTTCTGTCAGCGTACCAATTTGGTTTAGTTTTATGAGAATAGCATTGGCAATGTGTTGTTCGATTCCTTTGCTTAAAAATTTCGGATTTGTAACAAATAAATCATCACCTACCAACTGTGTGTCGGTTCCCATAGCCTGAGTAAGCGTACGCCACCCCGTCCAATCATTTTCATCGCAACCATCTTCAATTGAAAATATGGCGTAATCTTTTTTGAGCTTTTGGTAAAATGTGACCAAGTCTTCAGCCGTTTTTTCGGACCCATCCGATTTTTTAAAGATATAACGCTGTTGAGTTGCATCGTAAAATTCGGATGCGGCAACATCGAGGGCAATTTTAATGTCTTGGCCAAGATGATATCCCGCCTTTTCTACGGCCTTAGCAATAAATTGTAATGCCTCTTCGTTACCACTCAGGTGAGGTGCAAATCCGCCCTCATCTCCAACGGCAGTTGAACGTCCACTTTGCTTTAACAATGCTTTAAGTGCATGGAAAATCTCTGTTCCCATACGTAACGCCTCTGAAAAACGTGAGGCACCTACGGGAGCGATCATGAATTCTTGGATATCAATGGGGGCATCCGAATGAGCACCGCCATTCATAATATTCATCATGGGAATGGGTAAAACGTGAGCGTTAACGCCTCCTAAATAGCGGTAAAAGGGCATATTTAAGCAATTGGCAGCGGCACGTGCTACGGCTAGTGAAACTCCCAAGATGGCATTGGCCCCTAAACGAGATTTGTTTTCCGTTCCATCCAATTGAATCATAACTTGATCAATGTTTCGTTGATCAAGCGCCTCCAAACCTTCCAAAGCTTTGGCTATTTCCTTGTTTACATGTTGAGTGGCCTGCAAAACACCTTTTCCGTTGTAGCGTTGGCGTACCGACGCATCCAAAGTTTCCACTTTACCATCGCGTAATTCCAAAGCCTCATGGACACCCGTACTGGCACCCGAAGGAACTGCCGCGCAGCCTATACTTCCATCTTCCAAAGTGACCTCAACTTCCACGGTGGGATTACCGCGAGAATCTAAAATTTCTCTGCCTAATATCTCAACAATGCAACTCATAGTTATTGTATTAAAAAGAAAATTGAGTAAGATGGCAAGGTAGAAGTTTTACAATGATGAGCCCACCGTTATACATTTGTTGTCGGTAACTCAGGGGACTAGGGTCGCGCATGCTAATTTTTCCAATTATAGAAACATATTTAAGAAGGCATTCAAAGAATACATATGATGTGGCAGTCGCGTTTTCTTTTAAAGGATTACTGTATATGTTTTCGTCTTGCTTGAATGGCCCATTGGTAAACTTGCTCGTAAGCTTTTGCGGCTTTATGCCATGAAAAATCGATGCGCATGGCTTGCTGTTGCATGGATGCAAAGGTTTGAGGACGATCATAATAAGTGGCGCAAGCCCAACCGATGGTATTCGCCAAAGCATCCTGCGTGAGTTCGTTGAAAGCAAAGCCCGTACCCTTGCCCGTTGTTTCATCGAGTGAGTGAACGGTATCTGCCAATCCACCTGTGTTTCTGACGATCGGTAAGGTTCCGTAACGCATGGAATACATCTGATTAAGACCGCAGGGTTCAAAACGACTCGGCATAACGAAGAGGTCGGATCCGGCTTCAATAAGGTGTGCCAGCGACGTGTCGAACCCTATGCACACGCCCAATTGTTGCGGATATTTGCCGGCAATTTCACAAAATCTTTGTTCCCAAGATCCCTCACCGTTCCCCAATACCACCATCTGGATGCGTAATTTGGATAAAAGTGAAGGTAGGATATCCAACAGGATGTCGAACCCTTTCTGGAAATACAAACGGCTAACAACACCGTACACGGGTACATGGGGATCAATTTTTAAGTTAAAATAGCGTTGCAAGTGTTGTTTGCAAATACCTTTGCCCGCTAGATTTCTGGCAGAGTAGGTTGCGGGCAGAAAAGCATCTGTGCTTGGATTCCAAAGTTTTTTGTCGATTCCATTGAGAATACCGATCAGATCTCCAGCTTTGAACTTCAAAACAGCATGCAGCCCGCATCCCCCCACATGGGTCTGAATCTCACGTGCATAGTTGGGACTTACGGTTGTCAATTTTGTGGCGTGGAAAAGTGCTCCCTTCATGAAGTTTACAGTTCCTACAGATTCTAAACTGTCGCATCGGTATTCGGAGAATGGTATACCTGCGTAGGCTAGAATATCTGGAGCAAAAATGCCTTGATGTTCCAGGTTATGAATCGTAAAAACGGTGGCCGTTCGATTCAATTTTTGGTTACATTCGCGCGTGTTGATGCAAACTGGAATGAGCCCCGTTGTCCAATCGTGGCAATGCAGCACGTCGGGATACCATTTGAGACTATAACACAGGTCAAGTACCGCCCGACTGAAGAATGCAAAGCGTTCACCATTATCAAAATGTGGTCCCCAGGGCCCATCATAAATTTCGTAACGTCCGAAATATTGTTGGTATTCAATAAAATAATAAACAATAGTGCGATTTGTATATTCCCAAATACGACATATTCTTTCGTGTCCTCCCAAATGCACCACAACGTTATCGTAGGCTTTCCAAGAATCTTGCGGCTGAATGGCCCCGTACAAGGGTAGGCAGACACGTACGTCGTGTCCCAATTGACTTAAATAAATGGGCAAAGCCCCTACAACATCTCCCAAACCGCCAACGGTGGCATAGGGATAGCATTCTGGACTAGCCATTAAAATTTTCATACGGGAATCTTCGCGGAAGTCAGGTATTAAGTCAACAGCCGCAAACCGTGTAAGCATAATATGTGCCCATTGAAAAATCAATTTTAATTTGGGTACCAAGTGTTGTCTTTACGGGCCAAAGATAACGAAAGTCCATGGGCTCACAGTTATACCTGCTTCTAAAGTTGTTTTTAATAATCTTTATTGTTTTCTTTATCACTTAATTTGTCTCCGTTGAAAACTTATATCCTGATACTTCTATTTTTCATTTGCCATCATTACTTATGTTGCATATTTTCACTTTTCTAAGACTTAAAATATTATAAATGAGAAGGAATATTGCTTTTTTTCAACCGTCTTATGGTCTGATAGGTGGCATTCAAATTGTATTTGCTTCTTTGGCAGATGCTTTATCTAACACGTGCAATGTTTACATTATAGATGTAAAAAATGATATTTATAGAAGTTTATTAAAACATCCAAGTAGGTGTAATTTTTTAGAATTTGACTATAAATCAAAAGTAGTCTTACCAGAAAATACAACAATTGTTTTGCCGTTATCTTTTGCGAATCAGTTAGGGAGTTTTGAAGGAAAATATATCAAGCTTTTATTTTGGTCTCTATATGAAAAATCGCTGTCGCATATTGTTTTATATAAGATAATGCATATATTACCAAGAGATTGGATCAAGCCAACTATAGAGAATGAAAGAAAGCTTATGAAGCTTTTAAATTATAAGTTGTATAAAAGGCTTCAACGTTTTTTATGTATGACAAATGAAAAAAACGGTTTGGTTTTTATGAGTAGCGATCATGTTTATTATAATGAGCAGTATTTTGATATAAAATTAAAGCCCAACTATTTGCCAATATGTATTAAGACTTCTGATGAAATTAAAGTCCCAAGGACGATTAAGGAAGAAATCAACGTTGCTTGGTTAGGAAGGATTGTTGATTTTAAATTTCCTGCGATAGAATATCTTTTGAGCAACCTAGATGAGTATTGTATAATCAATCCAAGCAAAAAGATAAATCTTTTTATAATAGGAGATGGTAATTATCGAAAAAAACTAGAAATAGAAATTAGTAAGTATACAAGGTTTAATATAAAGCTGTTAGGAAGTTTGCTTCCAAATGAGGTCAAAGACATATTTTTGAGTAAAATTGATATTTTGTTTGCGCATGGAACAGCGGCTTTAGATGGAGCGAAAGTTGGTCTTTCAACAGCAGTAATTTCTGGTAGTTTTACTAAAATTTCAAAAGATAAAAAATTGTATTGGTTATATGAACCAAAAATGGAACATTTTGTTGGTTCGCTAATAGATGATCAGCATGACTGTTGCGTCCATAGCTTTTCTGAAATTCTCGACATGCTAATCACAAATAATAAAGAAATAGGAGAAAAGTGCTACCAACGCGTAGTGCAAAATTTTGATGTTCTCAAAGTAAGTGCAAGTTTGTTGAATTACATCAATTATGCAAAATTGACATTGGAAGATATTAAATCTCTTGGCCTACGCAAATCTACTATTTTTCAAAAACTACTTCATTTTGTGAAGGAGAAATTTCTGTATCCAGAGAAAGTTTAAAATTTAGATGTTGTGATTTTCAAGGTGCTTAACGTTGCATAGATACCTTTCCCTATCACTTGTAAAGAGTGAAAAGGCTTAAGGCTTTCTTATAATTATGTCATCACGACGGTTACTCATAGGTAGCTCTGTGGCTTGAGGTACAACATAGGCATCAAAACCGGCATATTGAGCTCTCAATACAATACTATGCAAGACAGAATCATCTATTTTATCCTTTTCTAAAACATTAAACTGTACTTCTGGATCACAATTGCTTCCTGTAAATTTTCGATGAAAAGCTTTACCGGTGTTACTGGCAAAAAATCTTTTCCTTTTCGATACATTTGGAATGTCTCCAATCAGCATTTCTCCTTCTGGTTTTAATATTTCTAAACAAGAATCTAAAAACTTATAAATATTTGTGTCTTCATATATATGATGTAAAACACTATAACAAATAATTATATCAATTCCCGACTGAAAGTTTTTAGTAACCTCATCTTGGTTTTCTGGATACAAACCAGGTATTTTAATAATAAAAGGGTCATTGGGTAAAAACTCAACATCTCGGGACTATCTAACAACCCTAACGTATGCGCATTTTCTCTACATTTATTAATAATCATGTGTGGGAGATCTAAGCAACCTGGACCTATGTCTAATACTGTTTTATTTTGCCTGTTAAGGCTGGGTAATTTTTTAGGATATCTTCAAAAATAAAACCTTCCTTACCTTCACGATATAAATCCGGAAACCCAATTTTTTCATATTTTGATAAAGACTCGTCCTTAGCAAGAGCAATAAAATCTTTATACTTCTTTATTTTTGAAAAATCAAGGCTACGCCCCTCATGCCTTAAGGATTCAGCGTTCTGTTCTGTTCTGTTCTGTTCATATTGTAGTATTGTGATATAAAGCTATAAAAATCAAGGTTTTTTTGGAAACTTAAAATAAAACTAGCCCAAGGCGCAAAAGACGAGTTGTTACTTGATGTTACAAAATGGATCAAAGGAAAACATGAAAAAATCGAGAGCTCTTGCCTTAAAAATATGGATCACATTCTTAAAAGAAGCTTAAGATTGATAAGATAATTTTAATTTAATAAAGCCCAGTTTAAGCATGTCGATCAATACTAAGAATTATTATGGTAATTCCAGTTCCAACCTTTTACAAGTAACTGCTACATCGGTTAAAACAGCCGAACGATTTTTATAGTTGCCAACTGATATTCTAAACTCAATGTTCCTTTCTTCTATGGAGTTGTGGGTGCGCTTTGAAGAAGATATAGGTACTCCCGAGGACATTTTACATGGCTCGTTTCTGAAGATTAATGGCAGACTCCATTATAAAAAGCAATCCTGAGCCGCGCGATTCAGACGATCATTGATGGCATAGCCGATACCTTTAGGGGGCACTTTTTCAATCCAAATAGACTGAAAGTGGCGTTGATCCAGGTATTGCAAAGTAGCAAATAAGTTGGCTGCCGCTTCCGTTAAATCTTCATTTTCGGTGAGATAAAATTCTTTTTCGGTTAAAGTTCGTTGGGGACGCGTGAAAAATATGTAAGCGGACTGTTGTTTAAATTGTTGTTCAAGGTGTTGCGGTGGTTTAAATCCTTGCAACTTATCCACCAAATAAAGCGGTGTATGCGGGCTGTAATGTTTTTTAAATAAACCAGGACACAGTTTCGTTGCGTGATCACTTGTATCTGCAGTCGGCATGTGTATACTTTGTTCTAAGACATTTTCTAGGGATTCTTTTGAAATAGGACCGTAACGTAGTAACGTTGGGTGTTGTTCGTCGAGTAAGGAAAGGATGGTGGATTCTATCCCCAATGAACAGGGGCCTCCGTCTAAAATGTAGGAGATGGTATCACCCATTCCATGCATGACGTGCTGGGCACACGTGGGACTCACCTGTTGAAATTTGTTGGCGCTGGGGGCCACTAGAGGAGTTCCCAATAACGCGAGAACCTTTCTAAATAGTGGAGAGCTAGGAGCGCGCACGGCCACAGATGATTGTTGTGCCGTTACAATGAGCGGCACGGAAAGTTTTTTGGGAAGTATAAGCGTCAAAGGACCTGGCCAGAAAACGTTTACTAGTTTTGTAGCTTGCGCATTCACGTAAGCAACTTGATCGAGCTGACATTCGTCGAGAACGTGAACGATGAGCGGGTTGTTGAGCGGACGTTGTTTAAACGTATAAACTTTCAAAATTGCATCTTCACTCCATAAAGGTGCAACTAAACCGTAAACTGTTTCTGTAGGTAAAGCAACTGGATTGCCCTGCTTAAGTTGAGCGACAGCCTCTTCGGGCGAACACCCAATCGCCGCTCTCATAAACCTTATAGCATCAGGAGAAAATTACGTGCCTGTTTGACGATTTTTGTGAAATGACGTTGCTCGTGAGCCGTAAAATGGGTAATTCTACGCGGCAATATTTTCCCCGTTTCCGTGGTATAATTTCTGAGTTGTTCGACATCTTTCCACGTCAAATCCTTAATTGAAATCTTCTCTGTAGGCTTGTTGTCTTTCATGTATTTCAGCTTTAAAAACTCAATTAGTAAAAACGTAACTTCTTTGAAACGCAAGCGCAAATTTTGTAATAAAAAGCAAAAAGCCTTAGGCGTAGTTTTTTTGTGGAAAAACTTACGTTTTATCTTATATTATCTGCAATGTTCAAGGGTCCTGTGTATGTCGTAGATTTCGAAGGTAGTTTGGCGGGAGGTATTGTAGAATACGGGATGGTTGGAATGCTGCTGGACAAAGGAATTTTTGAAACGCGTACACGTCTATGTCAAACGAATATGCCCATTGCCGTGAGCGAATATCGGTGTCACGGTATTTCCCATCGGGATTTGGTTCACTATTCTCCATTTTCTCAAGATTTGGAACTTTTTATAAAAGCCCGTCAACGTGGCATCTTTTGCGCGCACAACGCTGCGTTTGAAAATCAACTTTTGTCTCGCTATTGTCCGGTACTGGAGATCGAAAAAAGCTTTGCAACTTTGGATAAAAGGGACACGGGGTGGGGGCCGTGGTTGGATACATACGGCTTATACAAACACTTTTTGCCACGCAAGGTTGACTGCGGATTGAGTCATTTAATTGCAATGCTGCATCTTGAGACCGATTTAAATGCTCTGGCAAATAAATTTTGTCCTTCTGCACGCAAAAAGTATCACTGTGCGCTGTACGATGCTCTGGCAAGTGCACTGCTGCTGTTAAAATTTGCTCGCATGCCACAAAATCAAGGTAAAGATTTAGATGCGTACATTGCCCAAAGTATTTTGGGCATCAAAGCCATGCACGATCGTAATCAGACGACTTTCTTATGAAGAAATTCTTTATAAATACTACAGCAAGAGGCAACACTCACAATGAGGACAACAGCCAGAAAGTTGAAATGCAATATTGAAATTACTGGCAATGGCATTGAGAACGGCTCTGTCACAATCTGTTAAGGGTGTATTGCCGTCAAGGTAAGTGAGTAATGCAGTATTATTATGCTCGTAAAAAGATAAAATTCACCGATGTATTCTCCCTTATTTTTACCAGGAATTACACCTAAAAGATTGCGTGCTTCTTCGGTATTGGTAAATAGTTTTTTAAAGCTGTTGTGAATATTTTCGTCTGACCAGCCTCCATCGTGTAAGGTATTATAGATAGGTTGCATGCGATCTTCTTGGAAAAATTCGGCCCAGTTTTGTTTGCGTGCATTCCATTCGTCTTTATTTGTTATGCCCGATGATAGAAATGAAACAACGTGGGCAAGTTCATGGGAGATTAAATAAGCTTCCAAATTTCTGCCATTTAAAAATGTACGCGTAATTGTTTGCTCTTTAATCTCTGTGCCATCAAAAACAGATCTTGTTTCTGCTGTAGGTGGAGGATTTTTTACAGTAATATAAATAGGAGAATCCCCTGGAGCACTAATTGTGGATTCAGACTGAAATGCATAATTATTGTTGAGATTCTTGAAATCCTCAGGCTCATTATCACGACATTTTATAAAAGCTATTGTAGCATGATGCTTATCAAGCCCTGCTATTAAGGCTTGCAATATATTTTGTCCATGTTGGCCATATGATTGTATATTATTCAGTATTTCAGCAACTTCTGTTTGTGTAAGGAATGCCCAATTTGTCGGTGGTCGAATATCAGATTGAGCATTTACAAAGCAAGGTGGAACATTTTATTCAATGGCAAGAAAAGGATGGGCACTGGGAAAATGAACACTCATACGAGTAAATCTAATGTTTTTTAAAACGACATCAATGAAAACCTTTTAGGGTAAAAATTTTATTCTTTCCCCTTGCAATTTGGTGTAATTTGAATAAACAGATACGCATGAAGAAAAAGTATGTATTGAGTATATTGTTTGCTTTTGTGTCCATTTTAAGTTTTCCGTGTTTGAGCCATGCGGGACCGTTATCTGAGATTATGGATAACGACCTCGAACGTCTTTGTCAAATTGCAAGACTTTTGCTAAAAGATGGACCTTATCAGGCAAGTGGAAAAGCGATGGATGATTACGATAAAATTTCTTCGCGAGAATTGTGTAAAAAGTTTGAAAGCGACATGCGTTTATTGTGTCGTCACAACGACCGCGACTTTGCTGATTGCTGTTGTGCATTGAGTCAGATTTTATACATTAAAAGCAAGAACGTATCCTTAACACCCAAAGTGAAGCAAGCAACATTAAAGGCTTTGCAGTGTACATTGGTGTACCTATGTACCTGGCGAGAAGCTGTTATCGCTGGTATGCAGGCATGTCTCGGTGAAGAAGATTATGATTTTTTAAAGACATGGGATATATTACCTTATATACAACGAATTGGTGCACTTCTTAAAGAGTTATGCATCTCACACAGATTGTAAAACAAACACCTGCCTTCTTCTGTAAGCTATATGCATAAGCCTATTCAGAAAACCTGAGTCTTCTGAATAGGCTGCGGTATGTAAGCCGGATTCTGTACATTGTCAAACAATGCCACGTTCATTTATCTAACAATTTTGCAATTGTTTTCTTGCGAATGCGACGAACCCGAAGCTTTTGGACGGGCCATCCAGCTTCCTATTTTGTCTTGCACCCGATTGGGTTTGTCCTGCCATTGTTATCGCTAACAACGCGGTGGTCTCTTACGCCCCCTTTGCACCCTTACCCATAACGGCGGTTTATTTTCTGTGACACTTTCCGTACAAAAGACTTGACTCTTTTGCCCCTTACTTTCGTAAGGAATCTTGCCCTGTGGTGTCCGGACTTTCCTCTTCATATTTTGAAGTATAAAGCGAACGTGCCACCGCAAAATGCAATTCCTATTCACGCCCGTTTAAAAAAAAAGTAAATGCTTAAAATAGAAAAAGTTAAAAAGATCAAGTTACCGAGACGTACAACAGAAAGGATCTGCACTTACGCATGATCCGATTGAGCCTTAAACTCATAGAGGATGTGTTCGACCAAGGCAGCATTTTGTTTTCCTGTAGAAAAACGCATTTTGGGTAAGCAATCATGTTTATCCACCGCATTAACGGTACACATTGCGACCTTCCATCGTTTCATAATCCGTTTATCCCATTGCTCATGCAACAATACTAAATTGTTCAGATTGAAAAAATTTTTTCAACGGTGAAAAATCGAGAAAAGCAACAAACATCTCTTTTTACCTTTGATGAAACATGCTGAAACCATTGACTCCGTGTACGGAAAAATTATAATAACGACGGTTACGCATAAGGATTTTTATATGAAAGAAATAACCATAGCGATCAGCACAGCCTTTCAGGATGCAGGTGACGCTACCAGGGCCATCGAAATAGCTAAGGCGCTGAAAAAATACCGGCCGGATGATATGATATCCAAGATAGTATTCGTATCCCACGGAAGCAGATTCGAACAGGCGGCTCTGGATCTTGGATTCGAGATATGTCGCGCCGACCCGAAATTGCCGGGTGTCGGCCTGTACCAAGACTTGGGCATGACGACGACCAATCTTATCGGCACCGAAGCATTGGCCATGGAAATGATCTGTGGCGAAATCGCAGCCTATGGCGAGATAAGACCGAATATCATCATGCACGGCTTCTAGCCGATAGCAGGCGTGGCCAGAAGAATGGTGAAAAAAGAAATTCCGGGGGATTTGCTTTGTTCCGCTGCCTTTGGTTCGCGACTTTTTTAATGCCCTTCCGGATGTGCCGGAACAATTGAAGATATTCTCGATATTCCCAAAATCCCTGCGCCTGTGGCTGTTCCACCTCATTCCGGATTTCATAAGGAACAGGGTGCCGATGTTGAGGCAGAATAACATAAGGCGTGCAGCCTATAACCTTGGATGGCGGGGCGAAGAGTTGGTCAACGTATTCGACTTGCTGAAGCCCGACATGATGGTCGTGAACGACCTGCCCGATTATTATGACAGGAACAATTTCCACGCGAATGTGAAATTCACGGGGCCTCTGTTTCCCGTTCCCAACGACAAGGCGTCGATAGATCCGGAAATAATGGAAGTGTTTGATAGGAAATCCGGCGTGCCCAAGATTTTCTGCACTTTGAGCAGCCCTGATTCCGAAGAGATGCTTACGGAGGTCATCAATGTTTTCACATACGGCCCGGGGCTGGATTGGAACGCCGTGATACTCTCGCCCCACTTTCCGATCAAAAAAGCAAGAGAGCTTGCGGGCGGACGCGAAGGCGTTTATATCACCGATAAGTTCGTTCCTGCGCTGAAAGTCAACGCGATGGCCGATGTTACGATAAGCCACGGAGGCCAGGGCACTTTACAGACGGCCCTTTATTCCGGCACCCCGATTATCGGCGGCGCCGCCCAACAGGAGTAATTCATCAACCTGGCGAATATAGAATCGCGCGGCGCCGGCATACGTATCCCGCGCGGCAGGTGGAATGCGAAAAACATTCAAAGGGCAGTCGCCAGGATTTTAACCGACGCGCGCTACAAGGAATCGGCGATGGCGCTTAGGGAACGCATCAGATCATCGGACGGCGCGAAAAATGCAGCCGCCGTGATTTGGGAGATGATAAGGCGAAAACATTTTAAATGATACGTTATTATGGAATTAAAGAAGCAGCGCGGTATGATTTTTTAGGGCATTGTTATACTTAGCAGCTCCGAAAGTCAAGATGACTGAAAAATCCATCTAACGGCGGATTTTTCACGGTAAATAAAAGCTAGACCAGAACAACGTAGCCTATGACACGCTTTGCCAATAAAGAGATTTTACAGGGTAAAAATCTGTGTGTATCTTGTTTTCCTTAGCTTCGGACATTTTTTAGATACGCAATTTTACATAGACAGGGCGAAATGAAAAGGGTTCAAAAACCGCTGAACCCTTTGGAAATAGTGGTGGCAAGAGGCGGAATCGAACCGCCGACACAAGGATTTTCAGTCCTCTGCTCTACCGACTGAGCTATCTCGCCAAACCTTGACACCATCAACACAATGAAAAAGTCTGCTGAAGTCAACTGCGTTTTGTACAAATTTGTAAGATGGAAGTGATGGAAAATATTGTAAGCAGAAAGCATCGTTTTTTTGATATTGTAACATCTTTGCCAATGTCGGTGATCTCGTCATACACACTTCATCCGCAATAGTTTCGGTTCCGTTGTATTCAACCTCACTGCTTTATGCGGTCTTTATTGGATCCAATGGCACCTTGAAAAAACACTTTTGAGTCAATAGGAGAATGATTGCCCGTTGAACACGCTGTAGTTCACCTTGGTTGAGGTGTGGTGTCGAACAAAGACCGTAGAGAATTGTGCGTGTGTAACTTCAGGGTTTATATCGCAATGTTTACCATGTTTATGCCCAATGTGCTACTTTATGGCGTTTTGGTAAAATCGGTTTGTACTGCCGCTGATTTAGGGATGTACCCTCAGAAGTTCCATTACTCCAGGATGCAACTGATACCGCCATGCGACTTATGGTAATCGCAGCTGTGTGTCGCAAGTTGTAACGAACAGGGTTACCCGTTTCCCCAAAACACTTTTGCAGAAGGAGAAACTGTAATCAGGAATGACCTCCCAAAACCCCCTTGAAAAACCCTTGACAAAGGTAGGGAAAAAAGGCTACGATGCAGTTGTGAAGACTTAAGATGTCGTGGTTGAGCATTGGAATATTTGAAGATCTTCGGATGTTCAGGATTATTTCACGATTTTATATGAGTTTGTACGACTCTTGACACGGTTTACTTAACGAGGCTATTGGTTGCTTATACATCGCCGTTTAACGAAAAATATATAAAGGAGAGGTAATTAATTATTCACGGATGGCATTTTGCTTAATAAAATGGCTTCCCTATTGGGTTTAATTTAAAAGCTTTTAGAAAATACTTCATTAAATTTACGCGTCGTCTGACGTGTCTTCCGTGGAGGATGTGAACGATGTATTCTCATCTTCATTGTCTCCCTCTTGTTTTGGAGAAAATCCTTCGCTAGGTTTAAAGAACGAAGGCGGCGTTTCAAAGAATCCTTCGTAGGCATTGGGCTGACCGGCAGACAATTGAATGATAGTGGGGGTAATTAAAAATAGACGTTCGCTTACTTGTTTATTTTTGTTTTTATGCTTAAATGCGTATCCTAAAATCGGAATATCTTTTAACAGAGGAATACCGGCTTCATCTTTTTTAAAGCTTTCATTAAAGTAGCCTCCCACTAAGACACTTTGACCTTCGTACACAACAGCCTGTGTTAAAATGGAAGATGAATGTACGCTGGATTTATCTTTTTCAGCAGTACCCGGCACGACCGTTTCATCTTTGATATCTAACAACAATTGAATTTGATTACATCCATGGGCATCTCGAATAATGTGCGGTGTAACTTTGAGAGTGGTGCTACCCGTAACAGAATACATATCGGAAGACTTTTCGGACGTTATGGGCAAATAGTAGGTTTGACTTTGATCCATTACGGCAGTGATGTTATCCATAGTAATCACGGAAGGTCGTGCCAACAATTTGGTTAAACTTGAACTTTCTAAACTTTGTATCGTTGTCAAAAATTCTCTACCGTTAACAATTCCTTTAAGACTACCCGAAAAGTCTGTCACTTCCCGCTTTAAAGGTTGAATATGAATCTCATGATTAGTCCCCTTTAAGTGTAATGTATTAGTTCCCAAACCTAACCCCATGGCTCGGTCCACGTTGACAATGGCCGCCTGGATTTCTATCAGTTCCAATGGAACGTCTAGTTTTGCAATTAAAGCCTCGTACAAAGGCATGTTTTTCTTTAAGTCTTTTACAATAATCGCATTCTGACGTCCATCCGTCGTGATAATACCTCCTTGAGGAACAACCGCATTTGCAACCTCTTCTTGCTCTGACGCTTCCTTTTTGTTTGCATTGTCTTTATCATTCGATGGACTCAATAATCCTCCAATAGCTTGAACCTTGTGGGCAACTTTTGGATCTATGGGTTTATTTAACCCAGAGTCCTTACCTTTTTGATTGCTTCCCAAAATTTCTTGCAACAACGTAGCAACTCCCGGTACTTGCGCACTTCCAATCGTCTTATCCAGCGCCCATGCATGTTTTAATAAAAAAACATGCACGTCTATTTCGTCCGCCGCATCTTGTTTGTAAAAGCGCATATTTTTTGTTAGATCCTCCAAGATCTGCGTAAACTTTGGAGGACCGCTGGTGATGACGACCCCTCCTTCTTTAAAAGTTTTTAGACCAATACGTGAACTGTAAAATCCCAATTGATTTACAACGGAAACCAAAGCATTGACTTGATCGGGATGCACCTGCAGCGTTTTCGTTTCGCTTTCGGTCGTATCGTACACATACAACACGTTGCCGTCGTAAAACCACAGTAATCCGTACGACCTTGTAAGCTGATTCCAAATATCCACCGGATGCGAATCCTTAAAAGAGCGATGCACCGTTTTTTCACTGCCGAGCAGTCGTTCACTCAAAACTACGTTGACGTCTTGCATGTTGCAAAAATCTTTCAACATCGTAGGCAATTTTTCTCCAAAAGAAAAATGATATACGAGGGCACTAGGCCAGAATAAATGCTTTTTTGAATCTACGTCGGAAGACTCGGTTAGATTTACCTCTGGAGCTTCCTCATGCTCCGATTGCGATATCGCAATTCTGGGCTTATTTTCTTCATTGAGTTGTGGATTTGCACGTTTTAATACAAGATCGCCTGCCCACAAATAAAGCTTGGAGCCTATCCAAAACGCACCTAAAATAAACAATTTTGAGCACTTTAGCATCTATTTAAGACAAGAAACTTGGATGCATAGGGCCTTCATCCTTTGGAGTATTGGAGAAAAAATGATCCTCAATAATTTCCAAATTTACCAAAAAATCCTCCACAAAACTCCAGCCATTTCTCTCATTCAAATCGGATGGATTTAATAGTTTTCTGCAGTACAATTGTTGCATTTCACCATCCATACACAAAATTTCGTCCATGACACGCATGGTCTTTAAATTAAAATCTAACATTTCTCTCAGCAAGGTACAATTTTGTTCTTCGTCGGATGGAGATAATGGTTTTCCTATTTTAGCTTGAAGCACAAACTGTTTTTGTTTGGCGTATACGGAAACTTCCCAATGCTCATCTACAATGAATTCATATTTTGCCTCTTCACTTACCTTAGGCACAGGCATTCCCAATTGTTTATAAATAAATGCTACAAAATCGTGCAACGTCATACGTGTCCTTCCCTTTTATTATGAAAGTTTTTTGCAGAAAAGTCTACGCTTTGTTTTCAAAAATTCCATTCGCTTTCCGTGATCAAGGAAAGCGTAAAGCCACTTATGGTTTTGGATTGTAAGGGATAAAAATGCAACCAAGAAAATAGGCCATGGGTACCAACCCGTAGATGCGCAGGCAAAACAGCGTGGGTTTCACATTAAGTTTAAAATAGGATGTCTAGCCCTCTCGAAGACAAGCACACGCATTTATATGTTTTTGCTACTTAAAGAGATATAACAATGCTTTACAACTAGAAAGTTTGCTACAAACTAACCTTTATCGAATACAGATTGCTTACATTCTGCTTATTGTCCACAACAATGTAAAACACTACATTGCAATATTCCAGTGACCCGGTGTACCCAATAAAATAACGGGATTTTCACCTGCAGCTGCCAAAGCTGCTGGAAAATCACCTGCCGATTGAATATTCCCATCAGTCCTGTAAATTGCAAACATAGGGTATGTTTCAGTTGGGTTAGTATTAATAGCAATGAGAGGTCGTCTATAAGTTATTGCCAAATGATGTGCTACGGCAGGTAAAGCATCGAATCTCATCCATCGACCTCCTCTATCTTGTAGCCCTACAACCATCTCCCCAAGAGCGAAAAGAGCAGGGTTTATTTCAACAATCCTTTGACGTAATGTCGCTGCATCATTCCATTGCGGCGTACCAGGTCTCACGTGTGCGTAGTCTTGGTCCGGATGCAACGCCTGTAAAATGGCATAAAATCCACAATTGCCGTCACCTCTAATGGGATATACTGTATATCCTGCTGTTCTAATTTGTGGTATAATAGTCTTTCGCAAGTTATCCATAGCTACAGCGAAGTCTGCTGCTATCATTTCTAGTGCCACTCGGTCGCCTTGCTCTATTTGAGCCTGTCTTTCTCGATCCCCTAAGCTTTCCGGATCTTCTGGGGTTTGAAGAGACGAACATAGAAGCGAACTGTTAGGATCAATACATAAAAAATAAGTATCTCCATCTTGAAGAAATTCTAAATGAATACTAGAATTTTCGCATTGAATATGATGTTGGACACCTCCGTCTAGACTCCATTGACTTATAGCTACATTTACGCTCTGTAATGCTTCGCCTCTTGCTTGCATGCTTAGGTTATCGAATCCATCTAAAAATCTAGAGGAAGGCAAAAAAACGGTGTATTTCATTGTACCAGCGAATAGCCTCTGTCAATGATTTGCCATCTCCTATTTTTAGAAGTAGCATTCCCGTCTTTAGGTAAAAAGATTCATATCGAATCAAACCTAAATTGGGTTCAGCTTTTATTTTCGGATGACTCAACAACGATTCTTGACTAGGTAGTACTGCCTCCAAATCTACTTCGTAAGCTAAGGCAACATCCTGACGCATGAAGTACCTTCGGTAATAAAGAAAAACATCCGTTTTGGATAGATTCTGCGAAAACTAAATAAGCTTTCTGATAAGCCTCTATTTTTTGGTTTAGAGATTTATTTTTTGTCATAGCGTCTCTTTGTTGAGCGAACTTCTGACTTTCTGACTTTTGGGGAAGCTTAACCATCACTTGAGTTTTCCAATCCTTAAAAACATCTTTGCTGCTTCCTCCTGGTAAAGTTGCTGATATAGCTTGATTTAATTGTATTTTTAAAACGAAAGAATCCTTTCGTAAGTTAAAAAACGAAAATTTACTTATTAAAGCCTCGTGACGATCAAATGATATGCAGTGTGGAGCGGGCCTAGAAACAAAAATTGACCTTCACGGACAGCCACATCTTCCGGGTTTTTATGATAAGGGTCCAGTAGAATCTTTACAACATTTGGATGTTCATAGAAACACATATTGGGACTGTACCCAACCTTAAATCCAATACCCGCTTCGATGAGTAGCTGATTTTCGGTTAGAGGGGGTTGTTCTTCACGTGTGGTATTGATTCCCAGTGCAACGTACAACTCTTCGTACTTATTGTCACACTGAGAAGTCCAAATTTCATCAAAATAAGGATGTTGTGTCAATGCTAATATAGGAGCATTTTCATTGTTTCTCTTCCAACCTTCTACGCCTCGAGAACAGGCTACAAAATCTTGTGGATTTTGGAGGCCGTCAATAAGATGTAACATTTCGTGTCCCAAAATTATAAACGCAGGGACGGCACCTCTGCAAATTTTGTATCCTCCCACACTTGCGTCGCATTCACCTAAGAGATAACATGCAAACGGTGCAGGGACTCTCCTTAAAAAACCTTTCAAGTATGGATTATAAGTAGTCCTATCAAGGTCAGCACCTGCACCCTCTCCTGGCTTAAGTTCAATTTTTTGTCCTCCTTCTTCTAATAGTTCTCGTAGTGTTATAATAATCAACTTCCCTGTGGGTAGATTCCAAAGGCTCTCAAGTTCTTGCTGCAATAACGCTTGATCATCTGAAGACCAAGAAGCTGCTTGAAACAGATCGGTTACTTGCGGACATGGACATCCTCTAAGCTGGTTCCATGGAATAACGCATTGAACGCAAATTAAAAAAAGCAGAGGAACAAACCGAGATGATGCCTTCATGATAAAACTAGTAACGTAGGGCTCGATCTGTTTCGTAACACAGTGTCTGATATTTACTCATTAGGCTTGTCTTTTCAAACAGGTCATCTGTACACCAGCTTTGATTATAAAAGCTTGATGCCACTTTTCTCAAAGCAACTTTCAACCGTACAATAGCTCTTTCGTCGCCACCTTTCCACACTAAGCATGGAAATTGTCCGTTACTCAAGATAAGCAAATGCTTAAAGCAAAAGAGCGACAAGTTAGGGTTAGTTTCCATAAATCTCCATCCAGCCTGGTACAATGCCCAGTATACATTATCTTCACCTCGTAGATCATAGACTTCCAGTGTGCGGTACCCGTCATCGTAATAAGATTTTTCGGTGCTTTCCGCGGGCGGATTTTGTCTTAGACTCCAATTGTTTTCCCGAATTAGATGTACGATATAATACTCTGGACCAATCCGTTCGTCAGCGTCTAGTCTTTCTTGTAAGCAACATTCACCGGCTTCCTGATAGTCAGGACTGTCTTTTGCAATGCAATACTCCGATGCTGGTACGATGTCTTTGAATATGGCATAAATCTCACCTTCATGTTCACTTGTAAGAGTCCCTAACATATTTTGATAGCTTTCATCTTGAATGAGTGCCATTGCATTTTCGGAAATGCTAACCGGTTGGGCTACGGCAAGGCCTAAACCTAAACATAAGCCGAAGAACGTAAATTTCTTTACATTCGAAAATATTAACAGTCCATTTTTCATATAATGTGATCTTGTCAATCTAAAATTAAAACAATCTTAAAAACGCTCCGCATCATATGTTCTCACACTGTTTTAAGTAGTTTAACAAAATTTAGGAACAACTATAAAGTACGAACATTAGATTACGTATTTGTTTCTTGACTTGCCTGAAAATAAAAAGTCTACTGGGTCACCAAATCGCCAGAGTAGCTCAGTGGTAGAGCAGAGGACTCATAAGCCTTTGGTCGGTGGTTCAAGTCCACTCTCTGGCACCATTTTTGTAAAAATTTCAGGGGGAAGTAGCTCAGTGGATAGAGCAGCGGTCTTCTAAACCGAAGGTCGTGGGTTCGACTCCCATCTTCCCCGCCAGGCATTATGCAACCTCGCACCGCCAACGCGTAGGTTTAGGTGCAGGTTCCAATATAGGCTTCTGAACATTACCAAACAACCCCGATTGGTGCAATAATGCGCAAAAATTTTGCATATCTCTTTCTTTTATTTCATCATATGGCCCCAAATGGCCGAAAGGCACTAAGGTACCTGTGTATTGTGCAAGTTCTCGTGGGATGAGGCCATCTTGCCCAGACAACCATTCCGCCATAAGATTAGCTTCACTAAGTCTTTGTCCATCCACTTCAATACCTAATACCATCGCTTGCAGTTCATCGGGCCAAGTAGCGGGATCGGTTCCTCCAAAAAATTGTCTGTACCACTCCGACATCTGCGGATCTTGAAACAATGATGAAAACTTTTGCTTTAACCTCTCCTCCACGTCACGACTCACATATCTGGGGTCAGTAGCACACAAATTTTGTACGCCGTGGATTAGTTAATGCCCTATACAAAGACTTATCGGTTCTTGAATCTGCACAACACGACCTGTAGTAGTGTTATAAAAAGGAACTTCATATCCAGTAGCACCACAACTTTTGGGTAATTGAATACGCACAGCGGTACCAACGTTTGTCGGACTCATTCTACATTTGGGAGTTGAATCATTATCTAGTGTAAAAGCAAACATTAGTTTCTGATTTTTTGAATGCAAAAGATTATTCAATGTTTGCAATGTTGCATCACCTGTCGGCAAACTAGCGAGCGCTTCTAATTGTCTTTTAAGCTATTCTAATTGTTCAACGTTGGGATTGGTGTCCACAAATCCTGTGCCACCTATCATGTCCACATCATAAGTGGCAATGCAAACATTATCTAGTAAACTATTAACAGTTTGGTTTAATGATGGGGTACCCCCTAGTGCGCGATAACCATTTACCCGTATTTTTTCAAGATCGTCTGCTGGAGCTGAATATTGATTTGTGCTGGCTGTACCTGCAATACTCGAACGAACACTGCTCATAACATTAAATAAAGTCGTATTTTTTGACGAAAATATTAGCAAAAATTTTGCTTGACTTAATAAATAATTAATTCAAAAAACCTCACCATGAAGCAATTTTCACTCTTTTTGTTACTTTCGTGTGGTCTAATGCCCGTATCCTACGGTTCACCGAAATGTTTTGCAATACTGTCCCGATGGGTAGAGCATATTTACAATAAATTCTGGCCGGCAGAAGAGATTATGTTGGATAATACCATAAAAAACTACTTGAATGATTGTATATCTCAACCCGAACATATTCAATTTTCTTCCATTGTAGATTCGATAGATTTGCAAAAGTTACCCGACATTCAATTTTCGAATCGTTATTCCGTTGAATGCTTAAGATTAAATACAATTGAAATGGAACTGCTGCTGTACAAGTTTTACCAAAATGACATATGTCCAAAAGAAAAGAGAACTTTATATTTTCTGGCTTATTGCCTTTCTTATTATATACGATTGAAAGAATATGAAAGTCCAATCGCTCCGATTTTACGACACCTACAACGAGAAAAGGAGCGTGCCCTAGCAATTTGGCATTGCATAAAATAATTGTCAAAGTAAAAGCTTGTGGCGCACGGTTGATAATCCCATAATTATCTACATGGGCCCGTTGAATTGGAAAAAGAAGTTTTTAAATATGAACGCGGGGGTTACAAAAATCACCGTCGTAGGCAGTAAACAACAATCACATTTACCGCAAAACACTTTTACTCCTACCCCTACCCCTATTGAAAATAAACTTGTACGTATACTGGATGTAAAAACTTTGGGTAGCGAAGTCGTCGATATTTTAAAGCCAGAACTGGATTCTTTGGAAGGATTATCGCCCGCGGATTATCATGTAAAATTGGAAGAACTTATTAAAACCTTACAAGAGCTCAGAAAGGTCGAAAAAAGGAAAGCGCTCGATTTGTTGTATCAAGATGCAATTCGAGTTTTGCAAGCGGAAACTGCCCGCAATGATTTACTCGACGAGTTTCGAATGATGTTGCTTCAGGGTTAGGTTTCGTACAAAATTTAAAAAAATTCCCGTTATTATGAACTTTATGAAAGCTTTTCGTCCATTACTGGGGTTGCTTATTCCATTTTTTGTAATTTCGTGTGCGAATTCAAGTACCTTTGGCACCCTCAAAAGGGAAAATCGCCTCAATTTAAACCTAAACCAACGGATACGATACCATCCAAAATTAAGACAAGGGCAATTACGTAACGGGTTACGTTACCTTTTGCTCAACAATCCTAATCCCAAAGGTCGCATAAGTCTGCGTTTAGTCGTCAATGCAGGTGCTTTTATGGAACAAGATAGCGAAGATGGTCTTGCACATTTTATTGAACACATGGTTTTCAACGGCAGCACGCATTTTGCCCCCGGTACTCTCATCCAATACTTTCAACGCATTGGCATGGGCTTTGGAAACGATACCAATGCATTTACCTCTTGGACGCACACCGTGTTTCAGCTAGAACTTCCCAACAACGATATGGATACGCTCCAACAAGGACTTGATGTACTTTATGATCAAGGCTTTGAAGGATTATTTTTACCTCAAGAAATCAACCGAGAACGAGGTATCATCCTTTCAGAATTAAGAGCCAGAGATTCGGCCAATTACCGTGCGCAAAAAACAGAATTAGAATTTTTATTTCCCAACCATTTACTATCCAAACGCTTTATTATAGGCACAGAAAGTACCATTAACGCTTTTCAATCTTCAGATTTTTTCAATTTTTACAGACGCTGGTACACGCCCGATCGCGTGGCTTTAGTCGCCGTAGGCGATTTTCGTGAAAAGCAGATGCAAAAATGGATTAAAAAGCGTTTTGCCAATATCTCCAAGAAGCCAACAATACCTTCTCCAAATTTTGGTCAACTTATCCAACCTAAAGATGGTATGTCCATAAAGGTGCACCGCGACAAAGAACTCACAAATACGTGTTTTTCTTTATCCGCTTCACATGCTGTACCTATTCTTAAACACAATAATCTAAAGCAAGTCCAAAATCAGTACGTTTGGAAGCTAATTGATATTATGCTTAGATACAGAATGGATGAACTTGTCAAAAAATCACATTTGCAAGACGGTAATTTCAACTTTTTTACCGACCTTCCAGGGTTAGAAAGCGCAAGTATCAATTTCTGGTCTAAAAACGAAGATTTCGAAGCTACGTGCAAAGAATTAGAAAAATTTTTCAGACACACGAATACGTTTGGGTTTTCCCAAAAAGAGCTCGACTTGGCCAAAAAGGCTTTCAAAAAAGTTTTACAAGAAAGCGTAGATGAAGAACATACGGATTCTAACCTGCAAGCCGATACTATTGTATCTGCCATCGTTTCCAAATTAACTTATGTTTCTGGATTACAGGCACTTGCTTATTTCAATCGGTTGGAAAGCTCCCTGACCCCCGAATTGTGCAACAAGGTATGGAAAAATTTATGGGATGAAGGTCTGTATTTATTTGTGCAAGGCAATTTACAAAATGCGGTCGATGAAAAACTCATCCGAGAAATTTGGACAACTAGTCAACAGCAAATTTTACAACCTAACTCTAGTAAAATCATTACTATTTTTAAAAAACCTACTTTTGGACCAGTCCCTGGAGAAATTGCCGATACTCAATTCTATCCGGACGTGCAAGTGGAATGCCTGCGTTTCAAAAACAACGTGCGCGTCAACTTAAAGAAAACAGATTTTGAAAATAATCGAATCTTGATTTCCATTTCCTTGGGAACAGGCATACTATCAACCCCTAATAAACAATGGGAAGGTTTATCATATCTCATATCCTCTTCTTTTGTAGGTGGAGGTCTTGCCCAATGCGACGCAACCACTGTCAATCGGTTATTCGCAGACAAGTCGGTTGATCTGGATTTTGACGTTGAAAGTGATGCCTTCGTATTTAAAGCCAAAACAACGCGCGAACATTTAGAAGATCAGCTTAATTTAATCGGAGCCTACATCTTGGAACCAGGCTATAAGCAAGAGGCTGTCGATTTGTTCAAAAAGAATATACCTGCGTGGTACCACTTTTTTATGCATACTCCCGAAGGAGTCTTAAAAAGCCAAATTCCAAGATTTCTGACCAACGAAGATCCACATTTTGGTTACCCAAAACAATCTATCATTGTGCAAAGGAATTTCGAAGAAGCGCAACGTTGGTTAAATCCTGTCTTTGAAAAAGATTATATGGAAATTGCCATTGTAGGCGATTTCGATCGAGACGAAACGGTAAAAATTCTTCAATCCACATTCGGGGCATTACCCGAAAGAGCTGCGGATAAAAATCGTTTTGAGCAGGAACGTACGGTAGGATGGCCCACACGTCCTCAGGTAAAAAGGTTTTCATTTGATTCCATCGTAGACAAAGGGCTCATTGAGGTCATTTGGCCTACGGAGTCTATCTGGAATATAGATCATATCAGGAAACTAAATATTTTGGGCGACATTTTAGAGAATCGACTCCTTTTCACAATTCGTCAAGCAATGGGTGATACTTATTCTCCCAAAATTGCATGTCAACACAGCGAAACTTTTACAAACCGGGGTGCCATAGCCGCTATCCTATCCATAGATCCTCAAAAGGCGAGCGACTTGGCCCATAAAATTGTTTGTATTGCCGATGAAATTGCCGAACAAGGTATTACATCCGACGAGTTAACGCGCGCCATCAACCCATTTGTCACAAATCTTAAAGATTCTCTTCAAACCAATGCCTATTGGATGAATATTATTCGTAATGCACAAGAGTATCCCACGAAACTCACTTGGCCTGTAAACTGCATACAAGCTTATCAAGCCATACAAGCTCAAGATGTGCAGCAAATGGCTCAACTTTATTTGAAGTCGAACAATGCGTTACAAATTATTATAACTCCCCAGGCGAAATGAGATATACTTTTGAAACACTGTCGGGATAAAAATCGAAGAAAAATTGCGAATGTATGCTTGTCTTCTAAAGGCTTACCATCGCATGTGAAAGTTGATCAAAGTATCTGTTGTACACAAGAAGATACTTTCGCAACCGAATGTTTTTAAGGTTTTTCAAAAAGAACACGGCATAAAAAGGTATCTATGCGTTGTATGCAACGGTGGATTTGATGTAAAATACCTTACAAAAGTTTAATACCAAGGTTATGCTTCGTGAAATTTTTCGGCGAACATTATAATCTGTACTGCACCATCATTCGACCGTAACAGATTTTGCTAAATTACGAGGCTTATCTACGTCACAATGACGTGCCAACGCCACATAATAAGCAAATAATTGCAACGGTAATACGGTAATAATCGGTAAAATCACTTCGCACATTTGAGGCAGATAAATAATATCATCGTAAGCTTTAGAAGGTATTTCGAACCCTTCCATCCCGATCGCAATTACCTTACCTTTTCGAGCCTTGACCTCCATCATGTTACCAATCGTTTTATGCAACAACAAAGGATCCGTTGCCAAAAATAAACTGGGATATTTTTCATCCACCAAGGCAATGGGACCATGTTTTAATTCGGCAGCCGGATAGGCTTCGGCGTGTATGTAAGAGAGCTCTTTCAACTTAAGGGCTCCCTCGAGAGCAACAGGGTACAGGATCTGACGACCTAGGAATAAAAAGTGTTCGTAGTGAGCATAAGCTTCTGCAAGTGATTTTATGGGTGCGTCGCAAGCATTTAGCACGCGGCTTGCCAACGTTGATAGCGACTTTAATGCACTCGCGAAACTGCAACCTTCGGAGAAACTCATGCCGCGCATGCGTCCCAAATACAAAGCTAGCATAGCCAACGTGCAAACTTGCCCCGTAAACGCTTTTGTGGATGCTACACCAATTTCTGGACCCGATCGCTGATAGATACCCCCATCAGACTCGCGTGCAATGGTGGATCCAACCACGTTGGTAATCGCTAACGTACGAAAACCTTTTCTTTGAGACTCTCGTAGGGCAGCCAACGTATCGATCGTTTCTCCCGATTGACTGACGACGAATACGAGCGTATTTTTTTCCAAAGGTGCGTTGCGATAGCGAAATTCGGAAGCGCATTCGACTTCAACGGGAATGCGAGCATATTTTTCAATCAAATTTTCTGCCACCAAACAAGCGTTGTAAGCGGTACCACAACCTAACAATAAAAGTCTATCTATTTGCCTTAACTCATGTGCAGACATCCTCAACCCTCCCAGATGTGCGGTGCTATCATCCTGCGAAAAACGACCCCGTATCGTATTATCCAATGCCGTCGGTTGTTCAAAAATTTCTTTCTGCATGTAGTGAGAATAATTGCCCAAGTGAGCAAAGTTAACATCCCAATCAATTGTTTCCACATTTGGACTGATGGGTACATTGCTAAAATCTTGAATGCTAAAATTTTTGCCTTGAATGTGAATAATTTCGTTATCGGCTAAAAAAACAGCATCCTTTGTATGTCCGGCAAAAGCACCTACATCGCTCGCCAAAAACAATTCATCTTCGTGTATACCTAGTACTAGAGGTGAACTTTTCTTCGATCCAATTATTTCCTGCGGGCAATCTTCGCACAAGACAACGATTCCATACGTTCCCTGTACTTCAAGTAAACTTGTGCGGACACTTTCTAAAAACCGTTTCGAAGGTATCAAAGTATGCAATCGGCTGTAATGGTAGGCTATTAAATTACACAAAACCTCTGAATCCGTATCGCTTTTAAAAGAAAATCCTTCTCTTAAAAGAAAGTCTTTTAAAAGTACATAATTCTCTATAACGCCATTGTGAACCAGGATAATTTTTCCGTCACTGCTACAATGTGGATGTGCATTCGCTTCGCAAATTTCACCGTGTGTTGCCCATCGCGTATGGCCTATGCCAATGCTGCCATGCATCTTTTTTTGATTCGCTATTTCCGATAAAGCTTCAACGCGACCCACCGATTTTAAAATTACAAAGGACTTATGATCGTCATCATTAACGGCAAGCCCGGCAGAGTCGTATCCCCTGTATTCTAGACGCTTTAAGCCATTCAATAAGACTTGCGTTGCGTTGTTTTTTCCTATATAACTAATTATACCGCACATGCGTAAAACACTTTTAAGTAAAAATACCCTTGTATCAAGTTTAAAGTTATGAGCCATTGTAGTTCAAACGTTTGCTGCATCATTATGGGAGGTGGACGTGGCACCCGATTGGCACCCTTGACCCAAGTTCGTTGCAAGCCGGCCGTTCCTTTGGGAGGCAAGTATCGTTTGGTGGACATTTCCATCAGCAATTGCCTCAATTCGGGGTACAATAAAATTTACCTGTTAACGCAATTCAATACGGAATCTCTTCATAGGCACATTCAAGAAAGTTATCGTTTTGACTACTTTTCGGGTGGTTTTGTAGAAATTTTGTCGGCGGAACAAACGGAACGTAGCGATGCGTGGTATAGAGGAACGGCCGATGCCGTTCGCCAAAACCTCATCCATATTGCATTGAAAGATAATTCAACCGTTATTATACTGTCGGGAGACCAGTTGTACCGTATGAATTTGCAAGAATTTGTGCAACAGCACACGGTGACGCAAGCGGACATTACCATCGCCACCAAAGCGGTACCCACAACCCAAGCTCACAAATTTGGTATCATGCAGGTTACCCCCGATTGGCGTATCGAACGTTTTGTGGAAAAACCTAACGATCCTGAAATTTTACAGCTTTTACAAATTTGTCCGACACTTCGCGCACGTGTCAAAGACACGAGTGATCAGACCTATTGCTTGGCTTCCATGGGTATTTACGCTTTCAAAGCAAGTGTCCTCAAAGAGTGTTTAGATTCGGAAGACCACGATTTTGGGAACGACATCATTCCAAGGGCTCTGGCCAAATATCGTCTTTGCGGTTACTTTTTTAACGACTATTGGGAAGATATTGGTACCATTTCAGCCTTTTTTGAAGCCAATTTAATGCTCACCGACAATCTACCTCCGTTTGATTTTTACAATGAAATGGCTCCCATTTATTCTCGACCAAGACATTTGGCCGCTTCTAAACTAAACAGTTGTACCGTCAATCATTCCATTGTTGCCGAAGGATGTATCGTAACAAATACCAACCTCAATCGGTGCATTATTGGCATTCGGTCTATCATTCGAGGCGGATCGCAACTGGAAAATGTTTACATGATGGGAGCAGATCGTTACGAACGGCTTGACCAATTATCTGAAAATGAAAACAATCATCATCCGCACCTGGGTATAGGGAAAAACTGCTACATTCGTAACGCCATCATCGACAGGAATGTGCGCATCGGCAACAACGTTCGATTATCTCCCGAAAGCAAACCCGATGGATTCCATCAAGGGCCTATTTTTATTAAGGACGGCATCTTGTGCATCGCGAAGGACGGTGTGATACCCGACAATACCATTTTGTAATCTGCAATTGCGCAATAAACCCCCTGCTTAAAATTAGATTTCCATCTGGCATAATAGGTTCTTAATGGGGTCTACTCACGTGTTTTTCCGATATTCATCGGACTTTGTTGCAATTGCAAACCGTAGGATAAAACTTGTCATCTTAAATCCGAATAATAGGATGCAATGTTATGTTATTTTTACTGGTCGCTTCGTGTATCTGGGCTTGTTCGTTTTCTGTTATTAAAGGGCATTTAACCGGTATAGATCCTGTTTTGGTAGCCTTTCTTCGACTGTTGATTACTTTCCCAATTTTTTTAGCAATGACTCGATTTTACGGATTAAATTGCAAGAAAATTTTCTATTTGTTAGCATTGGGAGGCATCCAGTACGGATTTATGTTTTCCTTTTACCTGTTAACATACCAGTACCTGGAAGCTCACCAAATCGTTCTTTTGGATCTCACAACCCCCATTTACGTTTTAATCTTTTACAACCTATGGAATAAAAAGTTTTCTTGGGTACCCTTTTGGCTGGTACTTACTTCCATCGTTGGAGCGGGTATTGCTCTATACAAGCCGGGTTTATCTTTACCCGTCATGTCCAAAGGTTTTGTTTGCATGCAACTGGCCAATGCATGTTTTGCGTGCGGTCAGGTCATGTACAGGCGATTTTCTCTGCAATATCCCGACATTCACCATCGTCAAATCTTTGGTTTTATTTTATTGGGTGGATTGGTGGTGACGGCACTGAATGCTACTTTACATAACGCCTGGGGCCATTTATCGCTTGTAAATACAACACAAATATACGCTCTGTTATACGTTGGCATCATGGCTTCCGGTTTAGCTTTTCTATGTTGGAATAAAGGTTCTGTCCAATGCAAACCTACAACCTTAGCCATATGCAACAATCTAAAGATTCCCTTAGGTGTATTGGCGGCACGTTTATTTTTAGGTGAAGAAATTATGTGGATTCGTTTTTGCATTGGAGGAAGTCTACTGCTTTCGATTATTGTCATCGTGGAATTAACGCAACTCGGAAAGGGGCAAGAAAATTAAGTGAGCCCTATTCCATGGCACCCAAGCATTCATATACTTCGGTCATCCAATGGTATTTTGGCCATCAATAAACCGAGCGGCTTAATTTCTCATCCTAATAAGGAAAATTGCAAGGTTTCCAACAGTTTAATCTTGGCTCCCTATGATTTGCAACGTGAGGCCTACGTTATCAAAAACGAATTTGTGTATTTGTTGAACAGGCTGGATAGTCCAACCTCGGGTATTGTGCTTTTGACAACGCATACATCCGTGGCCCATAAAGTGCGCGAAGCGTTTCGTTACGGTCGTGTAAAAAAAATATATCAGGCGCTTGTAAAGGGACATGTACCGCAAAGTACTTTGTGGAAAGATGTTTTGCGTACCGTTAAGAATGAGAAGCAACAACTGCGTTCCCGTTGCCAGCACGGAGGTATTGACGCGCAAACCGAAGTCCACGTTGAACGTTACGGGCAGTTGAAAACACACGCCTACACGCAACTTATGTTATGTCCGCGGACAGGACGCACCCATCAGTTGCGCGTTCAATGTGCATCCAGAAATTTTCCCATTTTAGGTGATAAAACCTATGGTGATTTTGCTTTTAATCGGTCATTGCATTTGAAACGCTTGTATTTGCACGCACATTTTATTGCTTTCGATCTGGCCTCAATCCATTTTGAAGCAAAAGCGGATTGTCCCTGGTCGAACGACGCGCAAATGCTTATGAGGGTATAGTTGTGGTCAGGCTATCGTTAGTTACCTAATATAACTGATTGAACGTAACGAAAAAGAAAAAGCAACAACGAACAAACGTGCACAAGTCGTACCCAAAGATTATTTCCTAAATCTACAAAACGGCAAACACAACACCTGGTAAAACCGGTTCGCTCACAAAACATTGCGGCTAAGAGTCTATCTAGTAAACGTATTTTGTAAGAAGCATAATAAAATAACCCAAAATTAATGTATTGCCACATACTTGGTTTAAATGTATCATAATGTCTGTTTATAGCATAATGTTTTTCGCAGGCAGCTTGCTTTAATTTGAATGCTCTTTTACATTTCACATAATTCCCTCAAAGGTAAATACCATGTATTGTTAAGAACATACAAGCTGTATGTAAAAAGGATGCTCTGAGCCAACCAACAATACTTCTAGTCATTAATAGTACCGATTTTCCCAAAGCGCATTGCTATTAGGATTTGTCGACCCAGGGCATTCGGGTAAGAGGCAACACATGCGATTATTGTTATAGTTAATGATATATTTCTCACCAAGACTGGA
>JAITJL010000025.1 GCA_031278975.1 Puniceicoccales bacterium | reverse complement strand
GATTTAACAAATCCAAGTAGCGGTATAGGTTGGGGCAACTGTGAAAGAGAGTCACTACAAGACCGTGGTCCGGCAGATTTAGGATTAATATTAGCCCTAATTCATCACTTAGCTATTGGTAACAATATACCATTTAATGCGATGGCTGAATATTTTTCAAAACTGTTTAGCGCTATTATCATTGAGTTCATACCCAAAGAGGATAGTAAAGTCCAAGAACTGCTTTGTAATCGTAAGGATGTTTTTGAATCCTATAATCAATCTAACTTTGAAGCAAATTTCGAACGCTACTTTACAACCGCAAAAAAGACGCTTATTGAAGAAAGCTTACGGACTTTGTATTTAATGAAAAAAAGATTTAATTGATACAAGATGCCTGCCCTGGGCACCGTTTCAAGAATTCTGGATGTGGGCGCAAAATAACTGTATAATTCAAAGGTGCCAAAACTTCTATGAGGGATTCCATGCCGTTTTCAAACAAACTAGCCGTACTCCAAGTGGGTGCGATTAGAATTTTTTTGATTTCTTTATCGTGTTTACAAGATCTTTGCTGAAAAGCCTGGTAAACGGCATCCATGCGTGGATACCCTATGGGTAACAACTTTTTGTTGGGCAAATGATGCAAACTTTCTCGCTTCTGGATTTCCCATACGTGGTGTGGACCGACACAAAAGATCGTATCGTAAGCGTTGAATGCGCGTTCATTATACTGAAGGTGTGTGCTCGAAAATGCATGAAATAGGTATACGTATTCTTGCGTATGCGGTGACTTTTTTAAATGATAAGTATTTAGGTCGGGCATTGTAAAAACAAAAACCTGCGCATCCATTTTATCGAATACGGATTTCAAAAAATAATTGAAGTAAAATAGATGCAAACGCTCGTGATGTTGCAACAATAGAGGATCATTCGGATCCGATGTAATATACGAACAGGAAACATCTGGATCTTTTAAAATTTCTTTGATGAAAGGAGCAAACGTTTGGAAATAGATATCACGCTCGGAGTAAAAAACTAAACGGCGATGCTCATGGTATTCTTTGCTAAAAAAAGTTTGTAATTTTTATACTCTGTTCGCAAATTAGAAAACCAAGACATGATCAATATGGGTATATTTCAACAACAAGTAATTATTTTGGGCGCCGGTAAGTCAAAACAATTTCTCGAAAATCCATCCATCATTCATGTGGATCAAGAAACACGTACCTTAGATTGGCTGCTTAATGCATTTGACAAAGCCATTACACGGTACTTGTTTGTGGGTGGGTACAAAATGGATGAAATCACCCATCACTATCCCTATTTGCACTTTGTCGTAAATCCCATTTGGAAGCACTCGGGATGCATCGAGTCATTGCGCTTATCGGATTTCGACCCACAATTGCCCGCTTTCGTCTGTTACGGCGACATTTTAGTGCGTCCCGAATTGGTCCAGAAGCTATTGCAAACGGCCCGGCAAGAGGACGTGGATGCTGTCTTTGCGCTCGATTCGGATCCAAAGACAATTGAAGTAAAGCCCGACTGCGAGTGCATCTATTGCAATTTTAATGGAAACGACCGTAGGCAAAACTTTATTGGACTTATTTATTTGAAGCCGAATGTATTAGGGCAATTAAAGCACAATTTCCCTTCCGATTCAACTCACCAGCGTTTATCGAGCCTGTTACCCTATTTGCTACAAAATAAATTCAACATCCAAACGGTGGATGCTCATGGATTATGGGTAGAAGTGCAGCAACCGAGTGACGTAGCCCGTTTTATTCTCACTACCAAGGCCCAAACTTTACATACCTTAAGACATCGCATTACCAAGGCAAAGATAGCAGAACAAGTACATTTTTCGGTTCAGGAGTGGCAAAACAATCGGCAGGCCATACGCGATATTTTAAAGCAAACTTTTGGAGAAAAATTGCTCGTGGTACGCAGTAGTTCGTTGCAGGAAGATGGTTTTTCAAAAGCCAATGCCGGAAAATTTACAAGCGTTGCCGATGTCCAAAACAACGATGCCGATTTAACACGAGCCGTGGAAACCGTTATTGCTTCTTACGGTCAAGCGATAACCCCAGAAGATCAAATATTGGTGCAACCTATGTTGCAAAATGTAGACGCCTGCGGTGTCATCTTCACGCGCACATTGAACTATGGGGCTCCCTATTACATCGTCAATTACGATATAGAAAATACGACGGCCATCACGAGCGGCACCAGCGATAGCGATTTTATTTTTTATCACTGGAAGACAGCCCCTATCCCTAAAAATGCCCCTTATTTTTTCAAAGATTTATACGAAGCGATTCAAGAAATTGAATTTTTGACACAATTTGACGCTCTAGACATCGAATTTGCGATTACAAAGACGTACGAATTATACATCTTTCAGGTACGTCCATTGGCTGCACAACACTTGCGCGAAATTGACGATAATCAGTTGCAGGAACAATTGCAGCAAGCATCCAAACGCTTTGAAGACATGCAGCGGGCACACCCCGGGATAAGTGGCCATCGGACCATCTTTGGGATTATGCCCGATTGGAATCCTGCGGAAATCGTTGGCATCAAACCGAGAACACTGGCCATCACTCTCTATCAACAACTGATTACGCATGAAATTTGGGCGCAACAACGATATGAATTTGGCTATAAAGATGTACGTCCGTATCCGCTTATCGTATGTTTTTCCGGGCATCCCTACGTGGATGTTCGTGCCAGCATTCACTCTTTTTTACCCGCAAACCTAAAACAAACTACCACAGAAAAACTCGTTCATTACTACTTAAATCGCCTGTCAACACATCCCGAATGGCACGATAAGCTCGAATTCATGGTCATGCCCACATGCTACACATTTGACTTTGAAGACCGTTGGCGTACAGCTTTAACACGCGAGGCCGGTCTATCGGAAGATGAGTTTGAATCATATAAGCAAGATTTGCTGCGTTTAACACGGGATGCCTTTCAAAAATGTACAGAACAATACAAAGCAACTGCGGCCATAAACGAACGATTTGAAGCCATTCAACAGGTGCCGTTATCGGACTTAGATCGTCTATACACATTATTTGAGACCTGCAAGCGGGGAACGCTAAATTTTTCCCACTTGGCACGCTGCGGTTTTATCGCCAGTGTATTTCTAAAGTCTGCTTTGGCTAAAAACATGCTTACGGAGGGCGAAAAAGAAGCGCTTTTAGGTGATATTCAAACCATTACGGGAACATTTTTTGAAGAGACAAAAAAAGTGCTTAACGGTCAAGTTTCACGTACCCATTTCATTCATAAATATGGACATCTAAGACCCGGGACGTACGATATTACATCTCCCGCGTACAAAACGGATCCCGACAAATACTTATTTGGGCACACGGGACAGCCTATTACGACAGAGATAACTTCTAAAAACACATTCCATAATCCAACCTTCGAAAAGATTTTATCGGACACATTGTCGGTTTCCTTGGATACCTTTAGACAATTTTTACAACAGTCTATTGCAGGTCGTGAGTATTCAAAATTTGTTTTCACGAGATATGTTTCTGAAATCCTGGATATCCTCGAACGTTTAGGACAGACGTATGGACTTTCTCCAGACGATGTTTCCTATCTCCCCATTGCAACCTGGCTAGACTTGCGCAACGGTATCGCAAGTGACGGCAAAACAAAACGGCTTTTAAAGGCACAAATTGCGTATCAAAAAGAGTATCATCAAGTCGCCCAGTGCATCGAGTTGCCACCGTTAATACTGCAACAAAGTGATTTTTTCTCATTCTTTGTGCCCAAAACTTTACCCAATTTTATTGGTAACCAGTGCGTCGAAGCACCCCTTGTTTACTTAAAAAATTCAAACGAAACCAACGGCAACAGTCTGCGTCACAAAATCGTATTGATTGAAAAAGCAGATCCCGGCTTTGATTGGATATTTAATTATGAGATTTCCGGACTTATCACGGTATACGGAGGGCCTAATTCGCACATGGCCATTCGTTCAGCCGAATTTAAATTACCGGCCAGCATTGGCATTGGGAATGCGCTTTTCTTCAATAGGTTGAAAACGGCCCAATTGGTGCAACTGGATTGCAATGCTCACACCTTGAAAATAATACGTTAATGACAAAAAAAATAGGAATTACACAACGTGTGGAAACGGTAGAAGCGTATGCTGAAGTACGCGATGCTTTGGATCAGCGTTGGTACCGTCTATTTGCGCCCCTAAATGCCCTATTGATACCGATTCCAAACGCGATAGAAAAGATAGATGTTTACTGCCGCGAGTGCAATTTGGACGGTTTTGTTTTAACCGGAGGCAATCACCATCCTCTGCGCAATCGTTGCGAAGAGAGTATTCTTAACTACGCCGTAAAACAACAAAAACCCGTGTTGGGGGTGTGCCACGGCATGCAGTTTTTTTCAAAATATTTTAGAACTCCGTTGGTACTTCTGGAAGATGGTCATGTAGCCTGCGAACATCCCATTACTATTCGGGAGAATCGTTGGGGATTTCCGGAGGGTATATGTACAGTTAACTCCTACCATCGCCACGCTCTCTCATGCGTACCCACTGACTTTACAGGCTTTGCATTCGACAAAGACGGTTACTGCGAAGCCATGCAACACAACATACTACCATGGGTAGCCTGCATGTGGCATCCGGAACGCGATACGTCACTGCCAACGTGGGTTCATCCTTTCTTAAAAAAATTATTCCAAGCATGAAATCTCCTCAAGTGTTTATTTTATGTGCCGGCGAGGGCCAACGGCTACGGCCCCTCACCGAAAATCAACCTAAATGCTTGGTGCCTTACAGAAATAAGTCGCTCTTGCAGTACCAATTGGAAATTATCAAAGCGCTGCAATTAAACAATGTTACCCTTATTGGAGGCTATCGGCATGAAGCTTTGCCAAATACGTACGCAAAAATTGTCAACGTACGCTATGCAGAAACGAATATGCTACACAGTTTGTTCTGCGCAGAAAGTACGATGGATGCATCGCGCGACATGATTATTGCCTACGGCGATATCATTTATCACACGTCTGTTTTAAAAACCTTATTGGAAGCGCACGATCCCGTCGCAATTGTAACGGATGTAGATTGGGAACGCTACTGGAAAAATCGCATGGAAGATCCTTTGCAAGATGCAGAAACGTTTCGTTGGGATCCCCATACACGTCGTATTTTTGAATTGGGAAGAAAACCTCAATCGCAATCCGATATTCAGGGCCAATACATCGGCCTATTTAAAATCAGCGCATCCTACGTGACAACTTTTAAAACTTTCTATCATCATTTCTGTCAAACACAGGCGAATGCAGAAAAAGCCTACATGACCGATTTTTTGCAATATCTCATCGATCAGCAGCAACCCATATTCGGCATTCCCATCCACAACCGGTGGGCAGAATTCGATACCCCACAAGATCTGCAAATAAAAGTTGATTTTTTATGAAACAGTGGACAAAAAATACGCTTTTAGGGATGTTACTCCCATTTTTTTGGATTATTTTTACTTACCATCAAAACCACGGCTATTTTGCAAGCTGTTATGAACTTTTATGGCAGGTAGGGGTAATGTTACTTTCATTACATGCATTTTTATCATTTTTACGTATACCCTACCGTTATACTTGGATTGTATGGATCAGTCTGCTGATTCCCTTAGGGAACTTATCTGTTTTTCACCGATAGTTTTGTTCGCCTCATCATTGCGTGTACAGGCTGCTTTATTGTTCGCAAAATACCTAGTTTTAAATTTGCTGTTGGTATCATCATTTTATTGTCATGTCTGAATACGTTTCAACTGATACAGCAAAACTCAGCCGCCCATAAAGAAGCGAAAGTACATTTACCAGATGTAAAACAATTCCACACCACAGAACCCTCCTGTAATATCTACTGGATTGTCTGCGATGCATACGTAAGTCGACTCACTTTACAGCACTACTATAACTACGACAACACCCCATTTTATGACCAATTACAGGCATTGGGATTCAATACGCCCGATGGTCATACTAAGTACTATCCAACACTACGTGCCATCAATACTTACCTCCAAAATGTTATTGCCGAAAATCCCTCTACACTTTCTTCTTTAACACTCCATCACGTGTTAAAACAAGCTCCGCTGTTCAAAGTTTGTAAAGACCGTGGATGGATATTGCACATCTTGGAACCTCGATTCCCATTTTTACATCACTTAGAAAATATACAACCTTTAGAACCTTTTCCGATAAGTATCTTAAAAGAATTCGTGTATACTTGTTTCCACCATAACACGTGGCTCAAAAACATCCTAAGTAGTAGCCTTAACAAAGACTTGTTTGCTCGCTATCAACGCATCAATGAACAAATGCTGCACATAACTCCCAAAGGTAATTCCAAACATTTTTACTATATTCACATAGATTGTCCGCATGCACCTTTCATCTTGAATGCAGATGGATCATTCAATGATGACCGAGATTCCGTCGTTTGGGGTGAAAATGAGGTTAGTCCATTGGGAATTAGCCAACTTGCCCAAACGCCAACAAGATATTACGCAAGATGTTACCTACCATTTTATGCATGACATATTTCAAGCGAAAGTATTCAAGCAGATATTCGTATAAAAAATCCAGAAATGCTTAAAAAACTGACAAGTAGTATCTGAAAATCTACTCAAATCGAAATATATAATTTCCCACTATTGTTCAGAGACTAAAGCAAAACAACAACACTCCTTAAATAGGAATCAGAAAATTTCTAATTCCTACCCACCAAAACCAATTTTTGCAACAGTGTAACTTCTAAGTTTACTCTTTGGGTTTACCACCAAACACTCGTTTGACAAAACCAAATAATTTCGCAAATGAATTACGAAAAAACCAAACAATGGTCAAACACCCCGCAATAAGCGATTGAACCACCAATCCTCCCAATCCTGGATCTATGTAAGCTATCATGAGAATGTTTTTACAGTATAACTTAGATTGGGCAAGGGAAATGTATAATTTTGTTGAAAAATTTAATGGTTCGTTTTGGAAATAACATTTTATTTTTCGCATTCTTAACAGGAATGTAACATCAATATTCCTTCCCTTTAGAATGCCCATGTACACATCTTACTATTTTATTTGTTTTTCATCATTTTGTTTTTAAAAAATTCTGCTACAAAGACTAACGAGAAATTAAATATGAATTTTATCTGCAGTTGCCTATGGACTGTTCTGGTTCCATATTATCTATTTATAGCAAACGATAATGCTTTCGCTTTTAAACATTTACTCGTACTGTGTTGCATACTCATGCTGTTGAATTACACTTTTGCGCTATGTTTAAGATGGTTCGAAAAAAATGAGGCTAGGCGCCATCTAATGCTTTCTGTGGCATGGATTATTTTCTGGTTTAGCCTACCGTGTGCACGTTATACAAAAGACTGCATTCCTGTACTTTCACTATGGTTTGAAAAATACAAATGGGGGCTGTTATTGTTATTTTTCCTATTTTCTCTGTCAGCATGCATTTTATTGTTCAAAAAAACGCGTGAACACCAAATAAACAACATTTTACGTCTGCTAAACACGTTTATTATTGTCATATATGTTTTGTATGCAGTACGATGGGTTACTTATCGTGTACCAAACGCTCAAGACAATAACCAACCTTCAATTATTGAAATAAAGAACAATCATCTACCTAATATTTATCATGTTTTGTTGGATGAGTATACCAACGAAAACGCTTTAAAACGCTTTGGATATAATGACAGTCATTTTCTCCAATCTCTGGGAATGTAGCCAAAGTTGCCAGAAAAAATGGCGTTGAAACAATGTGTTGCTTTTTCAATGATATAACGGCAGAAGAAATTAAACAAAGCCATGGTAAAGCCGACCTAATTTCTGTAGCCAATGTACATTTTCCCAATATAAATGAGGTAGCTAAAGGCGTTGCGATGCTTTTAAAAGACAATGGCGTATTCGTCTTTGAAAATCCTTACCTGGGTAACGTTATTAAAAATGTTGCCTATGATCAAATTTACGATGAGCATTCTTTCATTTTTGGATTGAATTCTGTTAGCTATGTTTTCAGACGCGAAGGTTTTGAGGTATTCCGTGTAGAAGCACAAGAAACGCATGGAGGATCAATGCGCTACTATTTATGCAACAAAGGCACACACGGTAAAAATGCTCATGATTTTTCTCCGGGGTATACGGCACTATGTACATTGGATGGAAAAACATATACAATTGAATTAAAAATGCATGAATTAAAGAAATGAGCAACGAAATTTATATGGCAGGACCGTGGATAACGGAATTTGAAGAAAAAATTGTTCTAGATGCCGTACGTACGGGGTGGTATGGGAAAAATGCTTATAAGTATGTTGAATTGTTCGAACATGAATTTGCCGCTTATCACAACAGAGCTTATGCATTAATGACACCCAACTGTACATCAGCTCTTCATTTATTATTAAAAGGGTTGGATATACGAGAAGGGGATGAAGTTATCGTTCCCGAATGTACTTGGATTGGAACGGCAGCTCCTATTCATTACCAAAGAGCAAACATTGTTTTTGCAGACATTGATCCAATCCACTGGTGTATCACTCCAGAAACTGTGGAAGCAAGAATAACAAATAAAACAAAGGCAGTTATTGCCGTTGATTTGTACGGCAATATGCCTGATATGGAAGGTATTAAAGCTGTTTGCGATAAGTACAAAATTTATTTTATCGAAGACGCCGCAGAAGCGTTGGGCTCTTCTTACAAAAACGTTCGTGCCGGTAAGTTTGGCATCGGATCTGTTTTTAGTTTTCACCGCACAAAAACATTGACAACAGGTGAAGGCGGTATGCTATTAGTAGACGATGAAAATTTGTACCAACGCTGTAAATTTCTGCGTGATCACGGACGTCAGCCAGGTAGTTATTATGTCACGGAGATTACAAATAAATATATGCCGTCAAATTTATTAGCTTCGTTAGGATACGCTCAATTTAAACGTTTGGACGAATTGGTTGAAAAGAAACGTTGGATATGGCACAATTATCAACAAATGTTATCCGATGTTGACGATATCGCTTTAAATCCTGAACCTGATTATATTTTTAACAGTGCCTGGTGTGTGGCCCTTGTTTTTGGGGAAAAACATAAAATTAGCCAAGAACAAGCAATGAAATTTTTTACAGATCACAATCAACCAAGCCGTCCATTTTTTTATCCACTGTCTTCTTTACCCGCATTTAAAAATTTTGTTTCCGAAAGCAATGGAGGTAGATTAAACAATCCTATCTCTTATGACATTTCAAACCGTGCCATCAACTTACCTACAGCACTCTCTATAACGCAAGAGCAGATTGAGCAAATTGTCCAGACACTACGCGTTATGTTGCATTATTAAAGAATATGAAAATTTTACTTACGGGAGGAGCTGGATTTATTGGGTCACACTTTGTCAAACAAGCAATTCAGAGTGGGCATGAAATTGTCAACGTCGATAAATTAACCTATGCGGGGAATTTAGACAACCTGGAAGAATATGCCCAGGTTTCTCAGCATCACTTCCATAAAGAAGACATTATAAACAGAGAAAATATGCGTGTCATCTTTGAAAAAGAACAACCAGCTGTGGTGGTGCACATGGCTGCCGAATCGCACGTCGATCGTTCCATCGAATCGGGAGATGCATTTTTACAGACAAATGTTATAGGAACGTACCATTTGCTTACCGTTGTTCATCATTATTGGCAATCCTTGCCAAAGGAAAAACGCCTCTCTTTTCGGTTTGTGCACTTGTCCACGGACGAAGTTTTTGGGACCTTGCAACCGAATGAAGATAAATTTTGCGAAACCACTCCCTACCGTCCTAATTCTCCCTACGCTGCCTCAAAGGCATCATCGGATTTATTCGTAAGGGCTTACCATCACACGTACGGATTACCCATCATTATTGTAAACACCACCAACAATTACGGGCCTTTTCAGTTCCCAGAAAAGCTCATACCGGTCGTCATCTTAAATGCGTTGGAACAAAAATCTATACCCCTATACGGCGACGGCAAACAAGTTCGTGATTGGCTCTTTGTCGAAGACCACGTCGAGGCTTTACTAAAACTTCTAACGTATGGGCGCATTGGAGAAACGTATTGTATCGGTGGTGAAAATGAGTGGACGAATTTGGATGTTGTAAATGAAATTTGTGCTCTGCTGGATCGAATAAAACCGCTTGCTCAAGGCTCGTATAAAGATTTAATTACATTTGTACAAGACCGTCCGGGACACGATCGTCGTTATGCCATTAATGCCGACAAAATTCATCAAGAACTTGGATGGTTTGCACGTCACTCCATGCAAGAAGGATTACAAAAAACGGTTCAATGGTACGTTACCAATGCTGAAAAACTTAACACTTTATTTGATCGGCATCGATTGGGATTAAAAAATAACCATGAAAAACATTTCTAAAGGCATTATTTTAGCCGGTGGTAATGGTTCGCGTCTGTATCCACTGACACTGGCAACCAGCAAACAACTCTTTCCACTATACAACAAGCCGGTGCTTTACTACCCTTTAACTACCCTCATGTTAGCTGGAGTTCGAGATATTCTCATCATCTCAACGGAACGTGATTTACCTGCTATCCAAAATCTTCTGGGCACCGGAGAGCAATTTGGGATTCAATGCTCCTATAAAGCGCAAACAAGTCCTAGGGGGTTGCCCGAAGCTTTTATCTTAGCGGAAGATTTTTTGCAAAATCAACCTTCTTTCCTAATATTGGGAGATAACTTTTTCTATGGGCACCAATTATCATCACTTCTGGAACAGAGTATTGACATCACTACAAGGGCCCACCTGTTTTTACATCCCGTTGATAATCCCAGTGCCTACGGAGTACTCGAAACCGATGCCAATGGTTGCATTAAAGGTATCATCGAAAAACCAACAACATTCGTGTCCAATCTAGCCATTACGGGTTTATACATTTTTGATGAACAAGCCCCCAATTTCGCAAAACAGCTGAGACCATCCGCACGTGGAGAATTTGAGATTACGGACCTTATTAAACATTATTGGAAACAAGATCATCTAACTTATTCAATACTGGGCCGTGGATATGTTTGGTACGATGTTGGTACCCCTCAAGCCTTGTTGCAAGTGGGCAATTATGTGGAAATGCTCGAGACACGACAGGGTCTATTTATTGCATCTCCCGAAGAGATCGCCCTGCGATTAGGGTATATTACGCTGGATGACTTACGGAAATATATCGACAAAACACCCCAATGTACCTACCGTAAGTACTTAGAAAACCTTATTCATTATGCAGGTCATAAAAACAGAATTTGAGGGTGTATTAATTTTCAAACCCACCGTTTTTCGGGATACGCGTGGTGCATTTTATGAAAACTGGCATGAAGTAAAGTATCAAGAAGCAGGTTTACACGTTTCATTTATTCAAGATGACTTTTCAATTTCAAAAAAACATGTCCTCCGAGGGTTACATGGTCAACCCGGGCAAGCACGGTTAATACAAACGGTTGTAGGGAAGGTATGGGATGTGCTGGTGGATATACGTCCGCAGTCAAAGACTTTTAAACGTTACTTTTCAATTATTCTGTCCGAAGATGAACCTACTCAAGTCTTTGCTCCAGTCGGATTTATTCACGGCTTCTGCGTCTTAAGTGACCAGACTATTATGCATTACAAATGTTCAACTTACTACGATAGGACCAAAGAATTTGGTTTCCGCTGGAATGATCCGACTTTCCACATCGACTGGCCAAATGAAAATTTCATTTTAAGCACTAAAGATTCTGAACAACCTTTGTTTAATTGTCCTCATGAACTATGATAGAAATTTAGCCTCTAAGCTCACAATACTTTTTCTACTTAAAGGGCGTCCCTTGTTTACTTTACGATATTTTTTGTACATGGAAGCAGTCAAGTGTCCTTTTCATATTTTGATAGCCGATGGTAGCATGGATGAAGAAAATAAAAAAATTATAGACGGTAATAAGCATCGATTTTCTCACGTATCTTTCAAATATTTACGTTATCCACCCGATAATACCATCCTTGACTTTGAACGTAAAATGGCAGACGCCTTGTCAAAGATTGATACGCCCTATGTCATGTGGAATAGTAATGACGACTTTCCAATCGTGGGTGCTATGTTGAAGTGCATTGATTATTTAGAGCAAGACAAAAAAAATGAATTTGTCGCGTGTTGTGGGCAGTTTCACCTATTCGCTTTAAAGGCAAATAAGCCCTTTGGCGTTATTACCCATCTCTCAAGTTTTCATTCCAATTATTATAAAAATGGCAATGTTTTACTTTCGGATGCCAAGAACCGCGTTTTATCGCAAATGCCGTTCAAGTTCCCTTTTATACAATATTCCATTTTACGTACAAATGTGTTTTGCAAAATTTTGCAACAACTTGTTGAAAATAACATAACAGATTCAATGGTGAGTGAATTTTTTATAGTACGTTCTTTAATATGTAATGGGAAATATAATGAGTTGCGTACTATATCTTTATTGTTTTCTCAATTATTTACATCCATTTGGACACCGGATTTTTTCATAAAAAAAGTATTACTTGGAAACTTTGTCAATGAACATAAGACAACAATGAAACTGTTGGCAGAACAAATTGTCCAATCCTCTTCGCCAAATTCAACGCAAGCAAATGTTACTACTGTACAAGAAGAACTAGAATCACACTTCGTTGATGCCTTAAATCCCAAAACTCTTGGGAGCTTTTTAAGATTTCAATCCATCTTAAACTCTCAGTATATTTTACGTCTGAGAAACGTTTATCAACTTTTCAAAGGATACTTAGCAAACCGATATTTAGCAAATTTAAGTAAATATAAACTGTTTATTTATTTGTGGTTCTACAGTCCTCAACAAGCTAAACACCTACTGCAGTCCATAAATGCATTTCAAAAAGTGAGTAAACATCTTCCTGATGACATAAAAGAGAAATAGATGCGTTCAAAAGTAAAAAGAATAAAGTATAATATTAAGAATATTAGGGTTTGTTATAGTAATAAAAAACAAAGAAGATAGGGCTTAATCTCGTAATCACCAACAATTATCTCCCTTTTCAATAGGTAATTTAAATCTCCTTATTCATGTTGGTTTGTTTTACAAAATAACAAAGATAATATTTATTAGCCTATTGTTCTAAAAAAACTCGTTATATTTTTTATTACTAATCCTCCAACAATTTAAATACCCACCGATATAAGTTCCTAAATTCTAAATGCGCTGCTTCTAATCTAAATTTATCGGGTACATAGATCGCAAATAGATTAGCGGTGGCATGGACTGGAGGCTCTTTACAAGAAATTGAGCGTCCGTGATCACCATGCAAAATAATAATGGGTGCTTGATGATTTTCGGCATGTTGGTTTATAATGTCATGAAGCACCGGCAAAACAAGTTGATTAATAGCTCGTATTTGATTGACATATTTCTTTTTGAAAACTTCTTGTTGTTCATCTGTTGCAACGATGTTTTGTTGTTTTTGCAATAAAATCCCTTCAAAAGTTTGTTCTTGAGATATACCACCGTTCTCATCAAACACTAAAGGCTCGTGTGGGGATAAAATGTGTGCATAAAAATATTGATTTTGGAAACCGTAACGAGATGGACTTTCGCGCAATAAAGCCAATATAGTTTTTATTTCACAGACATGTTGTTGATAATATTTTTGGAGCATGCAGTTTTGAAAGATATGTTTTAAAAGCGTGTCACTCGTAACTGACAAAAAAGTTCTTACAAAATTACTTACTTTGAGCTCGTTCGCCGGCATGTAAGGCGAATGATATACACCTGCATGTTCTAATAAATGAAGTTGATAGTTTTTTTGTAACAGTGCTGGCCAAACTTCATTGTAATTTAGTTTATGATGAAGATATGTATCCTGATTTAACAATTCGTCGGGATGTTGACATCCCCAATTAAGTACAGAGGACATCGACAGATATGTACCACCATAATCACTGTGTGAATCCTTTTGGCAGATAAATCCTAATTGTGCTAAAGCATTGTAAAAATCAGAGTTGTCATATCCATAGGTTTCTTGGAGAACATTATAATTGGTGTAAGCGTCTAAAATGATATGATAAATATTTGGATGTTTTTCAATATTTTGACTCTTTATTATGGGAAGCTTTGTACTTTTCACATGAAAGCAATTCCAACCCGATTGCCCTACTAGAAAACAACTTATACAGATTACCCATACATTCCAAATGCGATTCAATTTAACAAAATTAAGCTTTTTTTGCAAAATTCGAAAAGCAAGCAATGCAACTATGCCTAGAATGAATGCGCAAAGCATTGCCAAACTCCATTTGTATGTTAATATAATAGGTGGAATCCAATGGAATCCAATCATACTATTGGCCAGATTCCTCGCGATAGGAATACTGTACCAAAAAAGTACCCAGCCCAAGCTGATAAGAGGCAAATAGGTGTGGTATGTTTTTTTGCAAATGCGTTTTAATACCTCATTAACACAAGCTGTTATCATGACTAAAGCAACGGCGATAGTAACGATATATTGCAGTGGTAATTCATCACAATTTTTTATGTAAATCCAACATAACGGTAAAATAGCAAAAAAATATGTGTGCATTTTTATGATAAACTTTTCATTTTACTTACTTGTAATACAGATTTCTTTTCCAAATAAACGCTTGAGATCGATAATTTTACCTTCCTACACCAATTGTGCGCAAAAACATATTAATTATCAACATTACTTTATGAAACGACTTGCCAACTACAATAACGTTCGCATTTACGGTTTTTATGCATGTGACTTTATAAATAATTTAGCTAACTATTACAAAATCACATCACATTATCATCTGCATTGAATGTATCGTAATTTATAAGGGTAATTAGTAACGCAAATGTTGTCAATACTTCAAGATTAGCTACTGCAAGACTCCAAATTAGCCAACATAAAACGAAAAATAACCTCAATGCCATAAAGTTGGACGTTTTCGAAAATAAAGTAAACAGAAAGGCCAATATTATAGGCAATAGTAACCACAAACCCCCCGATAACACCAATGTAGTCAAGTAACCCATACCATATGGGAAATTGCCAACACCTATCCCAAAATCAAAAGGTGTACAAAGCAAAAATGCAATTCCATATATGACGTATGCTTTTCTAATATCTCTATCAGCTGCTAGATATAAAGCTTGTTGCACGTTATCAAATTTTTCAAACCCCTTGTCTATAGTTAACTTTCTAGCTTCTTTTAGTAAAAATGGACATTTGTTATGATTCCCAATTCGCTCTTTTATCTTACGATTTAAGCTGCAATTTTTTAAATGGTGATTTACTGTGACTCCCAATCCTATCATTAGCATACATATTAATAATTTTCCACAGGTACCGAATTTAAAAAAATAATATCCACTACTCCATACAAATGACATTATGCAAATTCCTAAGAAAGTCACTTGTGTTATTTGCGACATACAAGAAAAAAATAATGCTAACCAAACTAATAAGAATATGTGGATCTTGTTGTAAAACGTTTTCTGTGTATAATAGTAGCAAAAAAAGAAAAACATCATACTAAGTGGTAATAGAGTACCAACATAAGCTCTGCTAACTTGATAATATACTGCTTTAAATACAATCACTTGATATGTTATGATTAAGTATACCACCAATGTGTTGATCAAAATATGATATATAAAAAACTTTTCCAAATTAGGACTGCCCGCCAAATAGCAGTAAAAAACTAATATGGCTGGGAAAAATACAAATAATGCCCTATTCCGTTCCGGTTCCAAATTTTCCGTAAAAATCCAATTTACAAAAAAAACAATAAAAAACACGACCCAACAAATGGCAGTCTTTATGTTTAATCTCCGCAAATTGATATACTTAGCCTTTGCTTGAAAATAAAAATGAATTCCACCAAAAAACACCGTTAAAACGAATAATATAGCATAAACAAAGGGATATTCACAAAAAGTTTTGTGATTAAAAAACAATGGAGTAAAAAAGATAACTGCCATTATTTCTCCACACAAAAAGAATTCACTGATATTAAACAAAATTTTACCTTTACCTTCCCACTCCAAAAGCTTCAAAACCTATATCGCGTAATGTCTGCAAATCAAGTAAATTACGGCCATCGAAAATGAAGGCCGGTTTTTTCATCGAGTGATATAATTTCATATAATCAAGCGTTTTAAATAATTCCCATTCGGTTAAAATTACAATGGCGTGGGCATCTTTGGCGGCCATGTAGAGGTCGGATTCAACGGAAAATCTTTTGGGTTCAAATGTTTGCAAATTTTTACGAATAATGGATTCCGAAACTTTAGGATCGTAGATAGCCAACGTTGCCTGTTCGTTTAAAAGTTCTTCGCAAACGGTTAATGCCGGTGTTTCTCGGGTATCATTCGTATCCTTCTTAAACGAAAATCCAAAAATGGCTAATTTCTTACCGGCCAACGTATTGAACAACGTATGAACAATTTTCTGCGAAAAACGATGCTTTTGGTACTCGTTCATGATAACAACCTGTTCCCAATAATGGGCTACTTCCGGTAATCCAAAATACTCGCATAGGTAGACCAAATTGAGCAAGTCTTTTTTGAAACAAGAACCCCCAAATCCCACCGAACTTTGTAAAAATTGTGGACCGATACGTGAGTCAGTTCCAATGGCCAAAGCCAATTCCTCAACGTTTGCACCTGATTTTTCGCAGAGTGCCGAAAGGGCATTGATGGATGAAATGCGTTGGGCTAAAAATGCATTTGCACTCAGTTTAGATAATTCGGATGACCAGACGCTTTGCACAATAATCTTGTGCTTGGGTACCCAATGTTCGTAAATGCTGGACAAGGTCTGGACGGCCACTTGCCCACGTTCAGTTGCGTCTCCACCAATAAGGATGCGGTCCGGGTGCTTTAAATCCTGGATTGCACTTCCTTCCGCCATGAATTCGGGGTTGGACAGTACTTCAAAATGGCAACCACGGGCGTTGGAGTTCAAAATTCTGCGGATTTTTTCGGCCGTACGTACCGGAATTGTTGATTTTTCAACAATAATCTTGTCATGGGTAGCCACCTGAGCGATACGGCGTACGGCACTTTCAATATACTTTAAATCCGACGCCTTACCGACTCCATCGCCGTACGTTTTGACGGGTGTATTCACCGACAAAAAAATAACATCCGACTCGGTAATTGCCTTATCTATATCGGTTGAAAAAAATAAATTACGTCCCCGAACGGATTGTACAATGGCGTTAAGCCCCGGCTCATATACGGGCAGTTGGTCCGAACTCCAAGCTTGGATGCGTGCTTCGTCCACATCCACCACAAAGACATCAATTTCAGGACACTGTTCGGCAATTACCACCATCGTCGGTCCACCGACATAACCCGCTCCAATGCTACAAATTTTCATTTGATTACTTTTTAGGAAAAATGCTTTTGTCCCCCTATGCAATCACGAATACTGTAAAAATCTTATGCTTGCTTTAAATATGTGTAGTCTTTGTCCGTCGCATTTTAATCTATCAGCGGAAGATTTTGTTGGACAACTTGGGTGACATCTATTTTCATCTTAAACTTTAAACATTAAAGATTTATTATGTTATTTTGCGACCCAAAGTATTTTGCAATTTTTTTACCCATAGCGGCATTTTTATATTGGTTTTCCATAGGGAAAAGTAAATTTCGCTGGACGTTACCCCTACTGATAATTGCATCCACCGTATTTTTACGCCATGTGGAGCATCAAGTTTTTCGTTCTGTTGACGTTGTCCGCTTGTGCAAATTATACTTGCGGATATTTTTTGTTAACCCCTGAAAAATGGAGGACGAACAAGCGAAAACTATTACTCATTTTAGGTATTTTGTTCAACGTTGGATTGTTAGGCTACTTCAAATATTTCAATTTTTTTGTCGACAACTGCAATCACTTTTTCGGTACACAATGGAACGTTGCCAAAATTATTCTTCCTTTGGGCATTAGTTTTTATACTTTTCAACAACTTGCCTACCTCGTCGATGCCTACAAACGTACCGTTGCACGCTGTTCTTTGGGACAATATGTACTGTTTGTAATCTTCTTTCCGCAATTGGTTGCAGGTCCCATTGTGCATTATCAAGAGATGATTCCGCAATTTGGGAAAGCACGAGTCGTCGATTGGGAATCGATGTACCGTGGAATTACTATTTTTGTTATTGGATTGGCTAAAAAAATTCTTATCGCGGATACACTCGCCACTTATGTCCAAAACGGCTACGCACAGGTGGATCAATTGGCCTTTGTCAGCGCATGGATCGTAAGTTTATGTTACACGTTTCAGCTCTATTTTGACTTTAGCGGGTACGCCGATATGGCAATTGGTTCAGGCTTGCTGTTCGGCATCCGGCTTCCGGAAAATTTCAATTCTCCTTATAAAGCCCTCGACATCCAAGATTTTTGGCGGCGCTGGCACATGACTCTCAGTACGTGGTTGAAAAACTACATCTACATTCCCCTTGGCGGTAGTCGTTGTTCGCAGGCACATACATGCATCAATTTGTTTCTTACGTTTTTTATCGGTGGAATTTGGCATGGAGCCGGTTGGGGATTTATCGTTTGGGGTACTTTACACGGTTTAGCAAGCATTGTACACCGATTGTGGAAACTAACAGGGATCCATTTCAGTAAGGTTGCTGCATGGTTAATCACTTTTAACTTTATCAACATTGCTTGGATATTCTTCCGGGCAGAATCGCTCTCTAAAGCCCAAATAGTTTTGAGAAAAATGTTCGACCTGAGTTGCCTTCATGGTGTAAACGGATTCACAACCTTGCGAGAGGTAAAACAACTCATCAACGGTATGTTATTTTCTTGGAATCAATGTCTAAAACTCGTATGCGTTTGCGGTGCCCTGACTTTACTATGCCTGTGTTTCAAAAATGCTCAACGATGGACCGAGCGATTGACCCTGAGACCATCATTCTTCAAAACATGTGTCTTGAGCTTAGTCGTGTGGCTTTCGTGGTCTATAATGGCCCAACGCTCCGACAAAATTGAATTTCTCTACTGGCAATTCTGATTTCTCATTTTCCATGCAAGCAAAACGCCAAATCATTTTCTTTATCTTGCTCAACGTATGTTTGTTTACAGGTATTGTTGCGTTCAATTACATCATCGACCCGTTCTGTATTTTCCATAAACCTATTTTTAAGGAACACCGATATTTCAACAATACTTTTCTCATGAACCTTGGACAAATTGAAACTTTTTTAAAAGAAGATGATTACGATACTGTAATACTTGCCAATTCTCATTTAGCAAATACATTCAGCGATGAATGCAAAATTGGGAAAGGAGCTCTAAAATTAGTTGTAGGAGGAGGTGATATAATACAATATAAGTATCTTTTAGATAGAGTCTTAAGTAAAACAAACCGAATCACAAACATTGTTTATGGATTCGAGTTATGGTGGGCTGAATTATATGGTTCCTCTCCAGAATGTATGGATCCATACAAGGAATACAAAAATAAATTATCTTTCTTACTTGCTTTTAATAATACGATTTACAGTGCAAAAGAATTATGGTTGCAATATGTCAATTCTGATCTTGGTTATGCAAAAACCTCACTAAATGAGTGGATGTTTTATTGGGACTTACCTTATGTACAAAAATTACAAGCCAATTTCTGTAAAAAGGTACCTAAAATTACTAAACCATCTTTTAAATCTTTCTCGTCTTGTCTTCAAAAACAAGCATCTGTCTGTTATGATAATATAGACCAGTACATACTACCTTTTGTGGAACAAAACCCAAAAACTACCTTCTATTTTTTGATAATACCTTACAGTTTTGTTCAATTTTTAGCAGAGGTAAACGGTGAAGATTGTGCACAAAAATATATTAGTTACCAACGTTACTTCATTAAAAGACTTTCCAGTTACCACAATGTTCGTATTTACGGATTTCATACGTGTGACTTTATAAATAATTTAGCTAACTATCACGAACTATCACATTATCATCCTGATATCAATCGTTACATGTTGTATGCGATCCAAAATAATCGACATCGATTGACGATGGAAAACTTAGAACAATACGAACAGGCAATGATTGAAAATTTAAAGGCCTTTGAAATAAAAGATACTTATCCTCATATGGATAGTCTCGAAGATATTATACGGCAGGAAGAAGCAAAATTATTCTCTCTGGATAAACCACTGTTGAGCCACAAATAGGTTCCACAATTGAACTTCGTGGTTACATTTGCCGAATAAATGTTCCTGCCAAAGTTGTTTGGCTTTTGTATGATCGATGCGATTCCAAAGCGGTGTATGGGTTTCCAAATATTGTTCCCAAGTTGAGCGGAGGGATGTACGAAACGCTTGACCAAGCGGCATACCAAATCCCATTTTAGGGCGATTCCATAAGGCTTTCGGTACGTAGCGCTCCAATACACGCTTGAGTAAGTATTTTTTTACACATCTTCGGAACTTGTGTGCCAGGGGTATTGACCAGGCAAAATCAACCAAATTGTAATCCAAAAAAGGTACGCGCGTTTCCAAACCAACGGCCATGCTTGCTCGATCCACTTTGCACAAAACATCATCGTGCAGGTAAGTCCGCATATCAAGGTACGTAACTTGTTCGGCATTATTTCGCAGATGCGGATGTAACCGAAACCAAGTTTTTTCCAAAATAGCGGGTCTATCAAAGTAAGTTACGCTGTTAAGATACGTGGATAAAAAATCTTTACCTCGCAAACTTTTTATCGCTTTGTGCAATTTTAGATGTAGTAGGGGTCGTCGCTCCAAAAGTAAACGGCTATTTATCGTTTCAACTAATGAAAGTACAGGGGTAGGCAACCATTTGCGCAGTGTGTACAACCGAGGAATCCATTTGTGTCGATGGTATCCAACAAACAATTCGTCGCCTCCATCGCCGCCGATGGCAACCGTAACATGTTTCTTAAATAGTTTGGAAATAAGATGGGTAGATAAGGCCGACGCATCGCCAAATGGCTCGTCATATATTCGTGTAATATCATTTACATTTTCCAATACGGCATCTTGATCGACGAATAGCGTTGTGTGATCTGTTTTTAGATGTTGCGCTATTGCCTCTGCATACTTCGATTCGTCCCACGGAGAATTTTTAAAACCGACCGTAAACGTTTTTATCGGCTGTGTACTTCGAGCTTGCATCAAAGCTACCATCAGCGAGGAATCAATCCCTCCGGATAAAAATGCCCCCACAGGAACATCGGCCAACATGCGATCGTATACGGATTGTCCCAACAGGCGTTCCAATGCATCCACGCATTCTTTTTCGGTTAAATCTACCGTTCGTCGCTCTTCCAGCGTATGGGTTAAATCAAAATATACGGATTCTTCTATACCGGCTGCAGTAACCATTAGATAGTGTCCCGGAAATAATTTGCGTGCACGTTTGTAAATTGAGTAAGGACATGGGATATAATTGAGACATAAGTAAAGATCGAAAGCCGTTTCATCCACCGTTCGATCAAAATCCGACATTTGCAAAAAGACTTTCAATTCGGAACCAAACGCGAAATACTGTCCATCAACAAAACTGTAATAAAGCGGTTTTTCTCCAAAACGATCGCGTGCAACGTACAAAATTTTCTCTTGCGCATCGTAAAATGCAAAAGCAAACATACCGTTGAGCATTGGCAATACTTTTGACACACCCAATTGAATGCACATTTGCAATAAAATTTCCGTATCGTTGTGCGCTTCGCAAGCGACCCCCTGATTTTTTAGATATTGGGCTAACGTTTTGTAATTGTAGATTTCACCGTTGAAAACAAGTACATAGCGTCCATCCTTTGAGCACATGGGCTGATGACCACGAGCACTTAAATCTACAATGGCCAAACGCCGCTGCCCTAGGCCGATAAACTCTTTAAGCCAAACACCTTGGTCATCTGGCCCCCGATGTGCCAATGACTGAGTCATTGCGGTAACGGTTGATGCCAAATCGTCACCATCCGACTTAAATCGCCATAAGCCCGTTATGCCACACATAAAATAGAATTTTTGCAAAATAATGCGCAAATACAACTTAAATTATTCTTTTTTGTAGGCAATTACACACCAATTAAAATCTGGATCCGTTGAAAAAGAAATGTTGTGTAACCCACAGCGCGTCATCATTTGAACGATATCGGCTTTTGAAAAACGCTTTTCAAGACATGTCCAAAACGGTCCAACGCGCAATTTCTCATGTTGTAAAATGACCCACCTCGATGCACACTTAGGGGAATATGTTTCACGTTAAAATTGCATTTTTCTAGTATCTGAGCCAACTTTGCCAACGGCCAATAAACAAGTAAGGCAATGCTGTCCGTAACACACCTTTTTATAAAATGCGGCAAACGACAAATGCATCTTCTCAGTAAATCGCTGCATTTCCATATACAACGAAACCACCATGGCCTATTTTCGAAATTGTAGTACATGTAAACTAAAAATGAGGCCCCTGGTTTTAATTTGTTAACACAGATTTGCATTGCCTGTTCTATGTTCGGAATATGGTGTAAAACCCCTAAACAATAACCAAAATCTTGACTGTTATCCACCAGCGGCACGTGGTCAATTGTTGTATTGTAAAAAGCTACATTCGGAAAATTTTTTAATTTGCGCTTTGCTATTTCCAAAGCCGATGAAGGGTCTATACAGTTTAATTTCCCAACTTTGGGAGCAACATACCAAGCCCAACGGCCATTGCCGCATCCGGCATCAAATCCTTCCGCATTTTGATCGATTTTGTCCCAAGGGAAAATACTAAAATACTGGTTAAATTCTTTGTCTAAATCGTATTTAGGTCGCGTATCGTTTGTAAAATCGTACCATTCTCTCCCAAAGTGTTCAACAACTTCCTTGTCTTGATTGTCGATTGTCGATTGTCGATTGTCGATTGTCGATTGTCGATTGTCGATTGTCGATTGTCGATTTTCGATTTTCGATTGTCGATTGTAGATTTTGGATTTTAGTTTGTAGATTTTAGCTTTTGGGATTT